>NZ_JADYXC010000015.1:0-105345 GCF_015864505.1 Pseudoalteromonas sp. SWYJ118
TCAGGAAAGTCTCGAGATTGGACGATGATCAATGAAGTAAATTTAAATCCAGAGAAAAAAGAAGCAATGCGGGCGGCATAAAATTTAATTTGATGCGACAACTAACTTGAAAAACTCCGGTTATTCACAAAGAGGTTTAGAGGCGCTGCGTTTTTAGAGTAAGCATTAGTTTTACCTCCTCATTTTCTTCTCTTTCACTTCTCCTTGTGAGTAATATTTTTAAATACTGTTATTCACAAAGAGGTTTAGAGGCGCTGCGCTTTTAGAGTAAGCATTAGTTTTACCTTCTCATTTTCTTCTCTTTCACTTCTCCTTGTGAGTAATATTTTTAAATACTGTTATTCACAAAGAGGTTTAGAGACGCTGCGCTTTTAACGTGAGCAAGCTTTACATATCCAACACGTCTACTTTTCTCCCGTGGCGATGGGCAATGAATCACTTGCGCCCCACTCACTCCACGAACCATCATAAACGCTTAAATTACTGTAACCACACTCGGTAGCAAATAACGCTAAAACACAGGCTGTAATACCTGAGCCACAGCTAAATTGTAGCTGCTGCGCATCATCAACCACGTCATTAAATATCGCTTTAATTTCAGTAAGTGGTTTTGCTTCACCTTTATTGAGTAAATTCATAAAAGGTAACGAGCGACTATTTGGGATATGCCCGCTACGCATACCTTTTCGGGGTTCACTTTCTTCGCCTGTAAAACGCTTATAAGCACGTGCATCTAGCAATGCAGTGCTGGGCTCATCGATTACGTCAACCACTTGTTGGCTATTAATAAAATACGCAGAGTTATAGTTTGCCGTAAAATCACCTTTACCTGACGCTTTGCTATAACCTTGTTGTGTGGCGTAATCGCTCTCTAACCACTTTTTAAGGCCACCACTGAGTACTTTAACATTGTGATGCCCCATAGCTTTAAACATCCACCACGCTCTTGCTGCGCTAAATAAACCGCCATCTTCGTATACAACTATAAACGAGTCGTTATTTACACCTGCATTTTGCATCATGTGGGTAAACTGCTGCTCGCTGCATACCATACTTGGTAAGGGATTTGATCTATCGGCCAATTCGTTTTTTATGTCAAAACGTTTAGCGTTAGGCAGCATTGCTTGCGGCGAATAAGTACCCAAAACACCTGGGCGCAGCATACCTGCATCAAATATCACTAATGCAGGATTATTAAGTTGCTCGTGTAATTGCTGACAGCTAATTAGGTTTTTCATTAATTATTTAGCACTACATATTTTGTCTAATACGTTTCTTAATTTCGTACTAGATGTATGAGAGGTATAAGAGAAATAACATATTTCAACATTAAACTTTTTAAAGTCAGCTTCTATTTGGTTCCACTTATCGGTGCCCTTCCAATCATCACCCACGAACATTTTATCAAATTTTAAGTTGTTCCAGGCTTCTTCTTTGTCATAGTTAACCTGGGGAACAACTTCATCAACAAATTTTATTGCTTCAACTATTTCCATACGCTCCTGAAAAGGAATCACTGGCTCTTTATTTTTAGCTGACTTGCTTAACTCATCGGTAGTAATACCCACAATTAAGTAATCACACTCTAATTTGGCTCTTTTCAGAATATTTAAATGACCTATGTGGAATAAGTCAAAAACACCCGTTGTATATCCAATTTTTTTCATTTCTAAAGCCCAATTATAATTTAGAGTTTATAAATCCTTTTAGTAGTTCGATTACATCCAAATACTTTTGTAATAGTTATTTATTTTTTATTAAATATTGAACAATTCTGTTACTTGCTTTACCGTCCATTTTACCCGCTAACTTTTCTGATAAAGACAATCTAATATTAGCTAAGCTTTCTGGTTCAGCCAGTTGTTGTTCAACTAACTTTTTAAGGTTTTTATATTTTTTGGCGTGTATAGCAACATTCGCATACTCACCATAATCTTGATCCATTCGCTTTTTAAAACGATATGAAAATATTCCTTTGTATCCCCAACGCAACTTCAAAAAATCGCACCAAATGACCGGCTTGTTTAACAGAGCAAATTCAAATAAAGCTGATGATGCATCACTAATCAATAAATCTGCTTTATCTAAAAAAGGCACTAACGAATAATCTTCTACTTTTGCTAAATATACATTGGGATACGTTGACCAATGATCTAGCAATTTCACGTGTTTTTTATAACGCTCTTTACTAATAGAAAAGTAATGAGGTTTTATTAAGATGTTGTAATCGCCAAAATGTTCCGGCCAATTTTCAGGAAATAACTCTAAGCTGCTTGGATAAAATGTAGGAGCGTATAAAATAGTTTGTTTTTTATTATCAAAGTTAGTTAATTCTAACGTGCCATCAATTTTTTCCTTATTGAAAATAGGGTCTAATTTGCAAAAGCCTACATCAACAAATTCATCATTTGGATACATTGATTTTAAACGGTTTAGTCTGTACTGACCTTCAACAAACCTAACTGTCATTGCTTGACTAGACTTAGTATAGTAACTTGATTTAGGGCCTATTCCATGTCCGAGCTGAGCGCTTTTAGATACTTTATGTAAGCGGTCTAGGTAACAAAAAGAGTTAGCAAAAAAAACCCAATCAGCTTTTTCATTTTCGTAATAAGCAATTGATTGTTGTTGTTCGTTAACCCAGATGTGCTCTAAGTCATAGTCATCTATAACACGCTGAATTAAATGTTCATGGCTATTTTTATAAAATACAAATTTACTTTTGATGCCATTTCTACATAATTCTTTATATACAGGGATATACTGAGGGAGATAGTAAAGGCTTTGTGTATCAAAAATTATATTCATATAGGATCACTATTATTTTTTCTTTATATTCTACCTTGAAAGGAGCATAACAAAAACAAAGTGATTATATTTTTATAATTTCACTACGAAGTGGCGCCATTCTAGAAAGAATATCGTTTTGTAAGCTATGGCTAATATTTTGCTCATTCATTGCATTTATAAGCAAATCAACAACATGATTAAAATCTTTCTCTGTAATATGCATACCAGTATGAATAGCCACCATAGAGTCGCCATCGTATGTACATGGGCCTTCTACTAACATGCACATATGAGTAATAAACCCTTGGCGAAAGTACGCTATATTACTGTGTTCAAAGTAATGAATTATCTGCTCGTCATTACCTATTTGATAGATAAAGCTATCAACAATTCTGCCTATCCCCGCTTTACCATCGAGCTTTTGATAAAGCGATAATTGTGTTGAGCTAGCACAACTACAAAGCAATCCTACGCATACTATAAAAATACCAACGCTTTTCATTACCAATACCCTGTTACCGATAAATACCAACCTGTTTGATCGTCAGCCCCTGCAATGCTTCCTAAATCAAGGTAAGCCGCTGTCACACTTACGTGCTTATTAGGCATCCATGCTACAAATAAGTCTTTCCAATCTTGTTCGCCTAAGTTTAAGTTATTTGATTTTTGACGATACTCAACACCTACGGCTACTTCACGACTAAAAAATATAGCTGTGCTGCCTTCAAATAGCACTTTACCACTACCATTTTCTCCACCGTAGCCAAGCAAACCAAGTTGATTAGCTTCGCTGTATCGTGTAGTTACGTTCCAAAACCAGTTATAACCAGCAATGGCCCCTAAATGTAATTTACTAGCAGCGAGGTAATAGTCAGTGCCGCTAGTATCTTCTGCGCCTACAAGTGCTGCAATACTGCCATCATCCAGTGATTTATGCTGAATACCTAAGCTAAGTTGTGGCCAATCACTGTAAACAATATCACCGTATAAACGTATTTTAGCACCTGTAATTGATTGCTCTATTTCAGCATCAAGTGCTGGTACATCAAAGCGCTGTTGGGCATAACTGAGCTCAACACGATTAAATAAATTAAGTTGTGCACCACATACGTCAAGTGTGTAGTCGGTTACATCTGCGCGGCTACAAAAGCCATTTACCGAAAATTCGTCATCACTTGCGTACCCAGCAAGTTGTGCCCACGGTACAATACCACCGCCGCCACTGCCTTCAATTTGAGAAACGCCCGGCGTAGCTAGCAGTTTTCCATTGCTTGCAATGCTCGGTACACTAATTATTAAAAACAAACTTGCTAATAAGTATTTAATTTTTTTCATAGTATTCCTCCAGCCATTCTTCTAATAGTTCTGCTTTTAAAGGCCTACTTAAGTAATAGCCTTGTGCATGGTCACACTGCATACCTCTAAGTAAATTTAATGAGCCAAGTGTTTCAACCCCCTCAGCTACAACCGAGAAACCTAGCTGATGCCCCAACGTAATTGATGATTGCACTATAAATTGATCTTTTTGCGATTCATCAAGTTTTAGGATAAAGCACTTATCTAGCTTAAGCTCATCAATCGGTAACATTTTTAATCGACCAAGTGATGTTTGCCCTACACCATAATCATCTAATGATATTTTAACGCCAATTGCCTTTAGGTTTTCGAGCGCTTTAATACCTTTTTCTTCGTTTTCGATCATATCGCGCTCAGTAAGCTCAATAGTAATCAGCTTAGGATCTACTTTGTACTTTTTAAGCGTACGAACTAATGCAGCATGAAAGCCCGGAAATGCTATATCTTGCGCAGATACATTTATTGCAGCCTGTAAGTTTATATTTTTAGACTGCCAATCCGCTACTTGTGCTACAACCGTATTAACAACCCACCCTGTAAGCTCAACAATAAGGCCCGACTGCTCAGCTAAGTCAATAAACAGTTCAGGATTAACCCAACTACCATCTTTTCGCTGCCAGCGAATAAGCGACTCAACTTTATCTATTTTTTGCGTTTTCATGTGTAATTTTGGCTGATAGGTCATAAATAGCTGACCATCATCATCACTAATTGCCTGCTTTAATTCATCAAGCATTATTAAGCGCTCTAAGTGCGCCTCGTCTTCACCATTTTGATAATAATGTATGCTCTCTTGTGTGTTTGCAGCACTTTCAACAGCAATTAGCACGCGGCGCATTAAGTCATCACTTGCAATTCCTTGCGTAGGATACTGCACAATGCCCGCACTAAAGCGTAAGTTAATTTTTAGTTTTTGAATGGTGTAGCACGCTTGTAATTGTGCCATTAAGCCAACAATACCGCTTTTGTGTTCGCGCGCTGCCGCAGTCGGAAACACAGTTAAAAACTCATCGCCGCCAATACGAGCATGAAAGCCCCCTAACTCATCCGAAAACTCACTTATCCTGCAAGCAACCGCCTTTAGGCAGTCATCACCAATGCGCGGACCGAGCTTATCGTTTATATGGCGAAGACCTTTGATGTCTATTGCAACGAGCGTGTACTCGGCTGATGAATCTAACTCTTCATCAAGCACCTCAAGCATGGCTGAGCGGTTATAAAAGCCTGTTAGGGAGTCGTGTCTGGCTTGAAAGCTAATTTGTTGCTCGCGCTGATTAATATCATTACCCATGCTATCAAACGCTGCGACTAGCGTGTCTATTTCGGTACTTTGCCTTCGCCCTTTAAATTCAAAAGCATAATTACCTTGTGCAAATTGCCTTGCTATTACAGCTAGTTGAGTAAGTGGCGTAGTTAAGTTATTTGCAAATATGCTGCTCGTAATAACACCTACAAACATAGTTAAAATAGCTAAAATAATAAGTGTAAAAAGAAGTTTTTCGAAGTCACTATAACTTTGTGTTAAGTCGGCGCTCAGTAAAATAATTATAGGATGGGTCAACAACGATGGTAAATCTATATCTCGGTTACGATACACCAAATACTCACCAAAAAAACGCGATGTGGTTACGGTACTAAAATAGCTAACAGGTTCAAATTGCTCAGGGCGATTAGCTAATGAACTAATAACAATATCGTCAGCGCTACCTATAAAGCTCACATCCATGCCTGTTAAGCTTTTTAGTTCATGGGCTACATTGTCATCAATTTTAAAACCCACCAAACTATAGGCCACTGTACGTGGCGCTCTTACGGGTAATAAAATAATTTGGTAAAGCTCGTTATTTAGCACCACAAAACTAGACTCTTCTGGCGCACTTAAAAGCTCTTCCATTAACGGCTTTAAGTTATGTGCAAAAGCGTCTTCGTCAGTATTGGCGGAAATTAGCCTACCCGATAAATCAAGTAGCAGCATTAATTCGGCATCAATACGTTGGCTATGATTAAACAACACACTGCTTATTGTCCCGGCATCCCGCGTTGCTACAGCTTGCTTAAAACCAAAGTCGGAGGTGAGTACTTTTGCTGCGGTTAGTAGTAGGCTTTCTTTTGATTTTAAATATTGCTTATAAACATTTTGCGCTACGGTAATGTCTTGATTTACTTTTTCTTCTTGAAACTTACTCGTAGACCACCAAAAACTAAACAAGCTGACCATAGTGGTTAATAACACTAAGCCAACACATAAAATGGTTATGCGATTTCGTAAACTATTAGTCATTACCAGCCTTAAACTTACTACCAAAGGTATTTCTAGGTGCTGGGGTCGATGTGTTTACTGTTATCTGTAACTGTTTTTGAGAATTAATTGTTATCATTTTTTTATTCTCCAATGGCGCTGTTTGTAAAGGGTGCCACACACTCACTTGTGCAGGCAGCGTATTAATAGGCAAACTAACATAGCCTTTTTTATCTGTTTTATATACGGATTCACTACTCGCTACATAGATATAGCCAACCATAGAGTCATGAATATTACACCCTAAAACAACAACCCCTTGTTGCTCAAACGTAATGGGCTCTTTTGGTTGCCCTGAATATAATCTTAGTTGAAAAGGCTTAGCTTGTGAAAAAGAATAAACATGATGGCGAATATTATCGCTGTTAGGAAAGTTAACTTTTTGACCCTGTTGTACAACTAATAATTCGGGTAAAAACTGCTTATGGACTTGATCCATTATAGCAATGGGCAAATTTGATGGTGTGGCTTGTTTGTCAGCAATATTAAGCTCAACCACTGCACCTGATAACTTTTGGCCGTGTTGATCTTCTATTACTAATTCAATATTCGCACTTAAAGCAAACTGACTAAAAAACAAACCTATAGCTAAAAAGTAATGACTTTTAGCAAACTTTTGCAATGCCCGCTCAAACATAACAACACCTAAATATTAATGTTAGGTTAAGTTAATTAGAGACGAGCACTAATTGCAAGAATTATAGCCCAGTAACTAAAAATAAAGACTTAGTTACTGGCTTTGTTAGCACTTAAGTGCTGCTATTTAACAATTAATCCGTAATCGTTATCTAAAATAGTAATGACTTCTTGACGAGGATTCTCTGGGATCACAATATCTTTACCTACAATTTTGCTCGCTATGCCAACATAGGTATTTGACACTTCAAGCATTACTGATTCTGGTAAAATATAATCTTTTGCTAATTGCTCACGCTCTCTCATGCGATCTTTATTTAATAATACGTCGCTCTCTGGCACATTATTAATAAGTAATTGGCGAAAACCTTCTTTAGAATTTTCAACAATTTTACCATTTTTGTATGCTGCTTCATCCCAAATACGTGACGAATCAGGCGTGCCTACTTCATCAATATATATAAGCTGTTGCGCGCCATTTAAATCCTCTACATAACCAAACTCAAATTTTGTATCTACAAAAATTTGGTTAAGCTTCGCTAGCTCATCACTAATTAATTTAAAACCTTCAACTAACAGTTTTTCGTATTTGGTTACGTCATCTGCCGATTTAAAGTTAAATACATCTAAGTTATTAGTAATGTTAGCGCGAGTTATATTTACATCATCAACTGGCGGAATATCAGCAACGCCTTCAATAATACCTTTTGTTGATGGCGTAATTAAAACGTTATCAAGCTTTTGGTTCGCTTTTAAATCCTCTGGCAAGTCAATACCACAAAAGTTACGTATGCCTTTAGCGTAGTCACGCCACATGCTACCCGTAATATATTGGCGAGCAATTGCCTCTACTTTTACTGTACTGGCTTTGCGTACAATCCACACATACGGATGCGGAATATCAACAATATGATTACCCGCAAGACCCGCTTTATCAAATAACTTAAACCAATGGGCTGCCACTGAGTTTAACGCTATACCTTTACCTGGTACGCCATTTAAGCCATTTTCACCTTGCCAAATGCAATCAAATGCAGAAATTCGGTCTGAAATAACCATAATCGCAAGCTCAGTACCTGTCGGTACTTGGTAGCCTTTGTCTTTAATTAATCGTGCGCTGTCTTCATCAGTTAACCAATAAACCGAACGAACTTTACCGCTGTGTACTTCACCTTTGGTACGAATGGGTAAATCATCGTTTACGTCTAAAACTTTATAGCTAGTCATGCTATCTCCGGGGTTAGGGATGCTCTTTGAGCAAAGTATGGTATGGGGTTATATGGGCTGTATAATAATCTAGCCAACCTCAAAGCTCAATCGGATGCTTAAAACAAATAAAGGCATATATTTATAAGCGAGTCGCAATGGGGTAAACTTAATGTGCCAACCAGCCTGAGGAGATAGCTTGAACTACTTAACTGCCACTAAAAATAAAAAATACTTGATGTATATTTCTCAAAATTATTCATATGCTATTTTGAGGCCTATTCAGGCTGCAATATTAGCTCATGGTGGTGAAGTGCGCTGGTTTTTACAAGGTTTGGCAGTCAATCCTAATTTTTTAAAAAAAGAAGAAAAACGGCTTAATACAATAGAAGATATTCACGAATGGAAACCCGATGCAACGTTTGCACCGGCTAATTTAATACCCACTTTTTTCCCTGGTATCAAAGTAGGTGTGTTTCATGGCTTTGATGCAGGTAAGCTAGATAAAAAAGGGAATAACGATCATCTTAAAGCTAGAGGTTGTTTCGATCTGTATTGTACACAAGGCCCAAATACAACAATCCCATTTAAAGCCTTACAAAGAAAACTAGGCTATTTCAAGGTAACAGAAACTGGCTGGCCTCCTCTTGACCGATTATTTGATGGCATCACCGAAACGCCTTATACAAATAAATCAGACACCCGACTAACCTTATTAATCTGCTCTACATTTTCAAAGCGACTATCGCTTGCACCAAAGCTATATGAGCAAATAAAACATTTTAGTGAAACCGGAAAATGGCGAATTTTAATGCAATTTCATCCAAAAATGCCAACTGAATTGGTGAGCAAATATAAGGCATTAAGCAATCAAAATTTAACGTTTATTGAGACCGACGACGTAGTCCCTTTATTAAAATCAGCCGATGTTATGTTATGCGATACATCATCAGTACTTTTAATGTTTTTAGTCCAACGAAAACCTGTGGTCACCTTTTGTAATAATGCTCCTGAGGAACACCTACTTAATGTAACAGACCCTAATAAAGTTGAAGAAGCCTTAGAGCAGGCTTTCACGTACCCTAAAACACTTATGAAAAACATTGAAAACTATTGCCAAGAGCTTCATCCATATACTGATGGGCAGTCGAGTGAACGCGTAGTTGCTGCAACAAATGAGTTTTTATTAAGTGAAGATAAACTAAAACCTAAGCCATTTAATATTATTAGGCAATTTAAAACGCGCAGAAACCTCAATTATTGGAAATGGTAAAATAAAGTAATGATCAACCTAAAAAACGTAACTTTTAAGTGGCATAAAAGCGATAGCTCACCCACGCTCAACATAAAAGAGTTAGTTATAGAAAAAGGTGAGCATATTTTTTTACACGGTCCTAGTGGCTCAGGTAAATCGACATTGTTAGCGATTCTTGCTGGTATTAATACAGCCACCAGCGGTGAGGTATCAATTTTAGACCAAAACCTAACTACATTAAGCAATACTACCCGTGATGTTTTTAGAGCGGATCACATTGGCTACATTTTTCAAAACTTTAACCTGCTTCCTTATTTAACTCCTATTGAAAATATAACGCTTGGGTGTGAGTTTTCAAAAAGCCGAAAACAAAAAATATTAAAGCAATCATCAAATAAAAACTCTGCCTTACAAAAAGAAGCGATGCGGTTATTAAATGCTTTAGGTCTTACTGCGCAGTATCACCATAAAGATGTAGCGACATTGAGTATTGGACAGCAACAGCGCGTTGCTGCCGCTCGCGCATTTATAGGCAGCCCTGAATTAATAATTGCTGATGAGCCCACATCTGCACTCGATACAAATAACCGTGAAAGCTTTATAAACCTACTGTTTGAGCAGGCAACGTTATCTAATAGTACGCTGGTATTTGTGAGCCACGATGAAACACTAAAGCCTTTATTTGACCGCTCCATTGACCTTATAAGCTTGCAGGAACAAGTATGATTCTCGCTAAACTTGCTTACAAAAGCTTATTAAACCGCCGCGCAAGTGTACTGCTTACATTATTTACTATCGCAATTAGTGTAATGCTACTTTTAAGTATTGAACGTGTACGAATTGATGCTAAAAGTAGTTTTAGTAATACTATTTCGGGCACTGATTTAATTGTTGGTGCACGTACCGGCGACATACAGTTGCTGCTTTCGTCAGTATTTAGAATCGGCCATACTAATAACGGCGTAAGCTGGAAAAGTTATGAATACATAACCAGTCAGCGAGGCGTAAAATGGAGCATACCTATAAGCCTAGGCGACAGCCATAAAGGCCAAGCGGTACTAGGCACAACACTTGATTATTTTAGCCATTATCGCTTTGCAAAAAAACAAAATTTAACCTTTAATAAAGGCCACCCTTTTGCTGCAATTAACGAAGTGGTGCTAGGTAGTGAAGTCGCTAATAAATTAGGTTATAAACTTAACGACTCTATTGTTATATCGCACGGTATGGGGAACACCAGCTTTCATCATCATGACGACAACCCATTTAAAATCGTCGGTATTTTAAATCCAACAGGCACGCCTGTTGATAAAACATTACATATACCTTTAGCTGCAATAGATTTAATTCACGGCGGATCAAGTCCAGTTCACGCTGAACACGCTGAACACGCTGAACACGCTGAACACGCTGAACACGCTGAACACGCTGAACACGCTGAACACGCTGAACACGAAAAGCATAATGATTTAACAGGTCATCCTAAACAAATTACGGCATTTTTAATGGGGTTTAATTCGCCTTTATACACACTACAAATTAGGCGCAATATAAATCAATATAAGCAAGAAGCCCTGCTTGGCATTATGCCAACCGTAACACTTAAAGAGTTATGGGAAATGCTCGCCATAGTAGAAAAAATACTTTTGCTATTCTCAGCTGTTGTCGTGTTAATTAGCCTACTTGGCATGCTAACGACATTGCTCGCAAACCTGAGTCAGCGTCATCGCGAACTTGCTATATTACGTTCGGTAGGCGCTCGCCCTTGGCATTTATTTACACTTATAAGTATTGAGTCACTACTGACCACTTTACTTGGTTGCCTAGCAGGTAGTGTGCTTTACTATTTAGCTATTTTTTCAGCCGGCGGTTACTTACAAAGTCATGCCGGTATAAGCGTAAATATCACAATACTCTCTTACTATGAACTGGGCTTAATCGGCGTTATTATGGCAGCCGGTTTTATTATTGGCTTAATACCCGCTACTCGCGCTTATTTTTATTCACTCAGCGATGGTATGAGTATAAAAGCATAATTTTTAGGGATTTTATGACATTTTTTAAAACAGCTTTTCAGTACATTGCTGCTATTGGCTTATTATTTATAAGCGTAGCGAGTTATGCTAATCCACCAAAAGAAATTTTTTGGGAAGACTTAATCCCTAAAAACCACGTGCAAATAGACACTCAAGCACAAGCTAATCACCAAGGTAGTGATCAAAACTGGGTGCAACCCGATTTAGATGCTCCAGTGGTAAAGGCACTTGATGGCCAATCGGTGAGTTTGCCTGGTTTTGTTGTGCCACTTGAGGGCGATAGCGAAGTAATTACCGAGTTTTTACTCGTTCCTTATTTTGGCGCCTGTATACACGTACCACCACCACCGCCAAATCAAATAGTCCATGTAACAATTAAAGGTGGAGTACCAATAGATAGCCTATACGACGCAATTGTCGTGACCGGAATAATTAGTACAGAAACATGGTCGGGCGAAATAGCGCAGGTAGGATATAAAATGAAAGCGGTCGGTGTAGCACCGTTCGAGCTTTAAAATAAAGGGCCAGCTTTTAAAGCTGGCCCTTAAATATCATTAAATTTAGAATCGATAAAATTTAAATAACTGAATACTCAAATAACTAGGGCGTGTTGATCTTTGTGGATTGAAATTTGTTCAATCTAGGGGCGATTTAATCGCGGCGCGAGGTTTGTAACCTAGCGGGCTAAGTAAAAATCGAGCAACAAAGAGTTAATCGTCCCTAGAAAGAATCCAAAGGACAGCGCATGTTTGGCATTTATTCTGCGTTATCGCCAATTTATGGGGAATAACCACACTACATAGGCTCTACCTTGCCTAAATACCAAACAGTCTGCTGCAAAATTAATCACGAAAGGTCAACACGCCCTGGATAACTACTTTTGGCAATTTGAGCAAAAAATAGTACTGCGCTGCCCCAATCTAATTTCTTCCAATTCGTTTTCGCACGTCATACATGGCTTGCCTTTACGCCCATATACTAATAACTCTTGAGCAAAATACCCTGGCTTACCATCACTTTGTGCAAAGTCTTTAAGCGTTGTACCACCTTGCATAATAGCCGCAGCAAGCGTGTCTTTTATAATAGGGATAAGTGCTTGATAACGTTTGAGCGATACTTTTCCCGCTTCTCGCTTTGGATGTATACCCGCTTTAAATAACGATTCATTCGCGTAAATATTACCAACTCCAACCACCACTGCGTTATCCATAATAAACTGCTTTACGGGTACTTTTTTATTGCGCGATTGTTCGTACACGCGTTTAGCAAAAAAGTCATCGGTAAGCGGCTCAGGGCCAAGCTTAGAGAGTAGCTTATGCACTTCACCTGGCTCTTGCCATAAGCAACAACCAAAGCGACGAGGATCGTTTAAGCGCAGTGCTTTACCGTTGCCAAAAATAAACTCAACATGGTCATGTTTTTTAAGCGGCTCACTTTTATCTACAACACGTAAATTACCCGACATACCCAAGTGTAAAATAGTGCTGCCCAGTTCACAGTGTAAAAGTAAATATTTAGCTCGTCGTTCAATACTAGTAACAATTAGCCCTTCAAGCTGATACACGTCATCAGGCACTGGCCAGCGCATACTGGCATTATAAATATTTACCTTAGTAACTACTTGGTTTTGTACGTGGGGAGTGATGCCCATTCGGCTCACTTCTACCTCTGGTAATTCAGGCATTAATTAGACTCACTTTGTGAAAAATCAAAACTAGGAAATAACTGCTGTGCAGTTTTTAAATCGAGTGCGAGTATTCGTTGGCTACTCTTTTCGAGTAAGTAATATTGCCCATCGCCTTTATAAAGCAAATAAACCCAAGGTAAACTCTCGCCAGCCAACTCAAATGCAGCAACATATAAAGGTTCATTAGGATTAAAAACAACAGATTCGTTAACGCCCATTAACTGCGCGCTTTGCCACTGATTAATTAAATCACTAAGTTGCTGCTCAGATGCTTGCCACACAAGCGGTATGTCTTTTTGTAGTGGGGTTGTACGCCAGCTTGTTCCTATTCGCTCAATTTTTTGATCAACAAATTGCAGTGTCAGTACAAAACTTTGCTGGGGGAGTACGGCTTGTAATGTTGGTTTATCCTCCCCTCCCAAAAGTTGCTTATGCCAGCCATTTAAGAAGAAGATCATAATCAACATCGAAAATATTATAACGTTGTTCCAACCTTTACGGCCCAGTCGCATATTAATACACCTAGTAAATTCAAGATTTTAAAGTGTAACTAAAACTTAATTGCGCTGTCTATATGTTAAAGGCCGCAGACTTTGTTAGAATATCGGCAAATTTAAAGGAGTTCCGTCAATGTCTATGTATGTAGTGGGCCATAAAATCCCAGATTCAGATTCTATTTGTGGTGCAATTGCACTGGCTTATTTAAAAAACCAAATCGATGAGCCTGCAATTCCAACTCGTCTTGGTGAAATTTCACCTGAAACTCAATTTATCCTTGATAAATTTGGCTTCGAAGCACCAGAGCTTAAATTAAGCTACGCGGGTGAAGATGTGTATATTGTAGATCACACAGAAAAAACACAAGCACCCGATGATATCGACCAAGCTCGCGTTGTTGGCGTGGTAGATCACCACAAATTAGGTGACTTAACATCATCTACTCCGCTTGAATGCTGGATTCGTCCTGTTGGTTGTTCAAACACTATTATTAAAATGATGTACGACTTCTACAGCGTAGAAATCCCTAAAGACATCGCGGGTATTATGATGTGTGCAATTTTAAGCGACACCGTCATATTTAAATCACCAACATGTACCACTGCCGATATTAAATGTGTTGAAGCGCTTGCTGAAATTGCAGGTATCGAGGACTTTAAAGAACTTGGTATGGATATGTTCCGCGTTAAATCTGCGGTAGAAGACACACCAGCACGTGATTTAGTAATGCGTGACTTTAAAGACTTCAACATGAACGGTAACCTGGTAGGCATTGGCCAACTAGAAGTAATCGACCTTGCTGTTTTTGACGATATTAAAGCGGACCTTGCAGCCGATATTGCTAAGCTAAAAGTTGAGGGCAACCGCCACTCGGTATTTTTACTGCTTACCGATATAATGAAAGAAGGCTCAGAAATGCTAATTGTATCTGACGATGCAAACTTAGTTGAGCAGGCTTACGGTGTAAAACCAGAGAATGATAAAGTATGGTTAGATGGTGTACTGAGCCGTAAAAAGCAAGTAGTTCCACCACTACAAGATGCATTCACAAAAATCTAATGATACCAATTTTATTAAAAACATGATTATTTTATCGCATTAAATAGCTCACTAATTTAATGTTATTGGTATAACGTTTTTTGATTTAAAGCCTTGTTGGTTATGCCAACGAGGTTTTTTTATATCAATTCACTGATCATATTTTTAAAAACAAAAAACCCAGCCTAGGCTGGGTTTTTAAATTCTAAAAGAACTAAAATTACTTAATTTTAGCTTCTTTAAAAAGAACATGTTTACGAATCTTTGGATCAAACTTTTTGATTTCCATCTTCTCAGGCATGTTACGTTTGTTTTTGTCAGTAGTGTAGAAAAAACCAGTACCGGCAGTTGAAACTAAACGGATTTTATCGCGCATGATTCAGATCCTTAAACTTTAACGCCGCGAGCACGGATTTCTGTAAGAACCGTGTCGATGCCTTTTTTATCGATAATACGCATACCTTTAGTAGTAGTGCGTAATGTTACAAAACGTTTTTCACTTTCAACCCAAAAACGGTGTGTTTGTAGGTTAGGTAGGAAACGACGTCTAGTCGCGTTTCTCGCGTGTGAACGGTGATTACCAACCGCAGGACGCTTACCTGTAACTTGACATACTTTAGACATGTCTATATATCTCCAATAACTTCGCTCGAGCTTAATTTAATCTAAGGCCGTGTATTTCCGCCCTAGAGATAAATCGAAGGGCGCTCTTTATACAGCTTTTACAGGCAAAGATCAAACACTGATCTATCCAATCAGCTCATATATGTAAATTTGATAGCGGCTAATTATAAAGATCGAATGCCCTTAGGGAAAGTAAAAACTGCATTTAAATTAAACTAATTTGCCAAAACACGTTAAACAGCTCATTTTTAACACACTTCTGTATCTAACAAAGCTAAATCAGGCCTCGCTCGGCAAACGAAACACACGTTTCTCCGCCCACAATGATGTGATCGAGCACACTTATGTCGACCAATTGCAGTGCTTGCTGTAATTTATTAGTAATAAGTTTGTCTGCTTGGCTCGGTTCTGCAATACCACTTGGATGATTATGCGCAAAAATAACAGCGGCTGCATTATTTTTAAGGGCAGCCTTTACCACTTCACGCGGATAAACACTGGCAGAATTAATTGTGCCATAAAAAAGTATCTCGTCTTTTACTAATCTATTTTGGCTATCTAGGTATAACACCATAAATACTTCTTGCTGCAAGCCTCGCATTTGAATGGTCAGATAATCGTAAACTGAGTTTGGCGAATTAAACACGGCGTCTCGTTGGCAACGCTCCTGCATATAACGTTGGCTTAGCTCTAACACAGCTTGTAGCTGTACATATTTAGCAGTCCCTAACCCCTTTTGAGAGCAAAACTCTTCAATACTGGCATTAAACAAATTATGCAGTGTTTTATTCTCGTTTAATAAATGCTGAGCCAACTCAATAACATTCATTCCCGGTAACCCTGTTCGTAAAAATATGGCAAGAAGCTCTGCATCGCTGAGCGCCTTAGCCCCTTTCGCGATCAATTTTTCACGAGGTCGCAGTGAGTTTGGTAGTGAAGTAAGTTGCATTATTCATCCTTGAGAGGCGAAAGTGTCTTATAAATGTAATGCAAATTTGAAATTTAGCCTGTTATTTCGAATTAAAAAACTTCGCTGTACGGGTAAAGATTTGTTATTTTAAGCGCAATATTTAATAAGACTGATGAACAACCATGACTAACTTAACAAACAAAAAAATTGTACTAGGCATTACCGGCGGCATTGCAGCTTATAAATGTGCAGAGCTCGTTAGGCGATTAAAAGACTCTGGTTGTGAAGTAAAAGTGGTTATGACTGAATCAGCTAAGCACTTTATTACCCCTTTAACTATGCAAGCCGTTAGTGGCGAAACAGTATCTGACTCGTTACTTGACCCCTCTGCTGAAGCTTCAATGGGGCATATTGAATTTGCAAAATGGGCTGACTTAATTTTAGTCGCCCCAGCGACGTGTAATATTATTGCTAAAATGGCAGCCGGCATTGCTGACGACCTACTAACAACGCTACTGCTAGCAACGCCTGCAAAAGTCGCAGTTGCACCAGCGATGAACCAACAAATGTATGCACATGCAGCTACACAAGCTAATTTGGCCACATTAAAAGCACGCAACGTACTTATTTGGGGCCCAGGGAAAGGTGAGCAAGCGTGTGGCGATGTAGGCGCTGGACGCATGTTAGAGCCACATGAGCTAGTTGCGCTATGTATAGCAAAAGAGCAACCGCAATTACTTGCAGGAAAAACAATTACAATAACAGCAGGCCCAACGCGAGAGCCTCTCGACCCGGTACGTTTTATATCAAATCACAGCTCTGGAAAAATGGGTTATGCACTGGCAGAGGCCGCTTTGCAACTCGGTGCAGAGGTTAACTTAATTTCAGGCCCTGTAAACATTAAAGCCCCTACTGGCGTGAATTTAATAAATATTGAAAGCGCTGAGCAGTTATTAACTGAGTCACTTACCTATGCGCCACAATCAGATGCTTTTATAGGCTGCGCCGCTGTTGCAGATTATCGAGCAGCAGAAATTGCGACTCAAAAAATGAAAAAACAAGGCGACGAACTGACCCTTACTTTAACTAAAAACCCTGACGTAATTGCAGCTATTGCCAACCTTAAACAAAACCGCCCTTATACTGTTGGATTTGCCGCCGAAACTCAAAATGTAGAAAGCTACGCTAAAGGTAAACTAAAAAATAAAAATCTAGATATGATTTGCGCTAATGACGTATCAAAAAGTGGCTTAGGGTTTAATTCCGATCATAATGCTTTAACACTGTACTGGCATAATGAACAACTAGAATTACCAACAACAAGTAAAACAGAAATAGCTCGCAAGGTGATCGAACAGCTGGCTAAACATCTATAAAAAGTCTGGAAACAAACTGAATAAAACATTAACATACGCCATTCATTTGAACAAAAAATGACTAGGGTTCTTAACTGCGCCACTAAGAATAACTAATAAAAAGGAATGTTCATGCCTGCGACAAAAAGAAGTAATCGCAAAGAGCAAATACTGCAAGCACTCGCACAAATGTTAGAAACTAATTTAGGTCAACGCATCACTACAGCAAAACTAGCTGCTGAAGTAGGCGTATCTGAAGCCGCGCTGTACCGTCATTTTCCGAGCAAAGCGCGTATGTTTGAGGGCTTAATTGAGTTTATTGAAGATACCCTTTTATCTCGTATAAATATTATTATTGAAAACGAAAAAGAAAGCCAAACGCGCATTTACAACATTTTATTATTACTTCTAACCTTTGCTGAAAAAAACCCAGGCATTACCCGTATTTTAACGGGCGATGCTCTGCAAGGTGAGCAGGAACGTTTACGCGAGCGTGTACAAAGTCTGTTTGAAAAACTAGAAACTCAGTTTAAACAAGTACTTCGTGAGCGTAAATTACGTGAAGGTAAAAACTTCCAAAGTGATGAGCTTACTCTTGCAAACTTTTTACTAGCCTACGTTGAAGGAAAAATGAATCAGTTTGTACGCAGCGACTTTAAAGCAAAACCCAGTGTTCAATTTGAAAAACAATGGCTTGAGCTACAAAAAATTTGGCTGTAATTATTGCTAAATTAATAAATTAAATACTAAAAAACGACCTACGGGTCGTTTTGTCGTATGTAACTGCCATTTATCTGATCCGCTCGAATTGTGAGCCAAACTCGTTACAATGAAACCATGTCATAATACGAGAATCAATAATGAAAACAAAACTCACCCTATTAAGCACAGCACTCATTGCTAGCTTAACTAGCGCCGCCATACACGCTAAAGAATCGCTACAATTTAAAGATGTATTTGGTTTTAAATCAGCTAAAAGCACGCAACTGTCTGACAATGGTCAAGTACTCACTTTTAGTGCAACGCCGTATCGTGGTAATGCAACAGGCCAAGTTTACTCACTACAAAGCAATACACTCATTGCAGAAGTAGAGCGCGGCACTAAGCCTCATATTAATAAAGCAGCAAACTGGGTCGCTTTTACGCAAGTACCTACCTTACTTGAAAAAGAAACAACCAAAAAAAAAGACACCCTTAAAAATAACTTGGTACTCGTAAACACACAATCAGGTACCCAACAAAGCTTTGCTGATGTAAAAGATTACACATTATCAGATGACGGAATGTGGCTTGCTTATCGTTTAAATAAAAAAGACGATGACAAAAAAGCAGAAGATAAAACCGAAGGTACTAAAAACGATAATACTAAAAGTGATAGTACTAAAAACGAAGAAGATAACGCTATCACGCCCGATAAAAAAGATAAGAGCTATGCGCTTGTTATTGTAAATTTATCTGATAAACGTAGCCATACAATCGAAAACGTATTTAGCTACGCTATTAACTCAGCTAACAGCCAACTATTAGTGAGCCAAAGTTACAGCGACGGTAATAACAACCAAATAGCGTTAATTGAGCTAGGTGAATTTAATAGCAGCGTATTAATTGATGAACCAGGCGTAATCGCAAATAAAATAGCGTGGCACCCAACTGACAATATTGCAGTGTTTACATTAGGTAACTATGTAAATGATGATACGCGTCGCCGTAGCTACAGTTTACAGCTATATAAAAACGATAAACTTTCAACAATAACTTCACCTGATAAAACATGGACTCTAGGTAAAACAGCTTCCCTTAAATGGTCAGAAAATGGCGAGCGCTTATATTTTGAAAACCATCCAAAATTAGCAGCTAAAGTAAAAGCCAAAGAATATACCGACGAGGCCTCATTGTACGACTTTGATACCATACGTGAACATAAAGGTTTAGATGTATGGCACAACAACGATGCGCAAATAAAACCGCGTGAAGAACAGCAATGGAACGAAGTTAATAAAAATCGCCATTACAGCGCGGTATATCACGTTAACTCGCAAAAAGTGGTGCAGCTAAGTACCACTAATATGCCTGAAGTTGCACTGAACCCTGAGCGAGATGCCTCTTTACTTGGCTCATCTAACATCCCCTATCTAGAAAAAATAATGTACGGCGGTTTTTTTACTGATTACTTTGCAGTAAATATAAATACAGGTAAGCAAACCCCCATTATTAGCAACTATCCATTTAGACCAAGCCTTGCACCAAATGGTGAATTTGCAGCTTATTTTAACGATAGCCAAATACAGCTAAAAGATTTAAAAAATAATAAAGTAACACCGCTTACAAAAGCTATTCAGGCAACCTTTGCTGATGACAAACACGACTACCCATCTACCCAACCTGGTTATGGTTTTGCTGGTTGGATGACCGATAGCAGCCAAGTGCTTGCTTATAGTAAATACGATATTTGGGCGTTTGACGTAAAAACGCAGCAAGCTAAACGCTTAACTAATGGTAAGCAAAGCAATACACAGTACCGTGTTATTAAGCTTGATAAAACCCAAGTGGGCTTTAAAAAAGGCGATACATTGCTTGTCTCTGCTATTAATTTACAAACTAAACAAAGCGAAGTGGCAAAGCTCGACTTAGCCACTAACACAATCACTAACGTGCTTAGCGGTAATAAACGCTTTGATGTAGTTAAAAAAGCAAAAACTGCTGATAAATACATATTTACCGAGCAAACTTATAGCCAATTTCCTGATTACTACCAAACTGATTTTAGCTTTAGCGTACCAAAACAAGTGACCACGCTAAACCCACAAATTAGTAATTTTGCGTGGGGCGAAAAACCAGAGCTAATAAGCTATAAAGGATTTGATGGCGAAGACCTACAAGGCGTATTAATAAAACCAGCGGGATATAAAAAAGGCGATAAAGTGCCTGTGGTTGTATATTTTTACCGTTACATGAGTCAGCGCATGTTTGATTTTCCTAAAATGGAATTAAACCATCGCCCTAACTTCCCTATGTTTACCTCAAACGGTTATGCGGTATTTTTACCTGATATTCGTTTTGAAATAGGTCACCCGGGTAAATCGTCAACGCAAACCATGATAAACGCCACCCAAAAATTAATAGATTTAGGCATAGCTGATAAAAATAAAATTGGTTTGCAGGGTCACTCTTGGGCAGGTTATCAAAGTGCGTTTATGATCACCCAAACAGATATGTTTAAAGCGGTTGTATCAGGTGCGCCAGTATCAAACATGACCAGCGCATATAGTGGCATACGTTTAAAGTCAGGTCTTGCACGTCAATTTCAATACGAAACAGGGCAAAGCCGTATAGGTAAAAACTTATTTGAAGCACCAGAGCTTTATATAGAAAACTCACCGGTATTTTTTGCAGACAAAGTTAATACGCCTATTTTAATCATGTCTGGCGACAAAGATGATGCAGTGCCTTGGCATGAAAGCGTGCAGTATTACCTAGCGCTACGCCGTGCAGGAAAAGATGCTACATTTTTACAATACGAGGGTGAACCACACCACTTGAAAAAATTTCCTAATCAGGTCGATTTTTCAGTACGTATGATGCAGTACTTTGATCATTACTTAAAAGGCAAACCAGCTGCAAAGTGGATGACACAAGGCGAGGCATATTACATTTAAGTAATCAGTCACTACCTAGTCCTTCATACCTTTGAAAAATGCTGTAATGATCTTTAAACTTTTATAAACACCACCGTATATAAGCGTTTTAATCAAAGTAAAAAACTATAACAAAAGCCTAATATAAGTAATAATCACTAAATTCAGAGGTTAAAGAGTCGTTCATTATGCTAGGTTTTTGGTACAAAGAGTTTCCACAATACCCAAAAGACCATAAGGATTTTTGGCGTACTCGCTTAATAGCTCACTCTTTACTAATAACTACATGTTACTTTTTAGTTTTAACACTCCTCAATCTTTTTTATTTTAAAAGCTATGACATTGCTTTAATTGATGCCTTAGGACTTACTATATCGTTAGGTATTTATACTTGGTTTAATAAAACAGCCAACGTAAATGCAGCAGCGTGGGCTGTTACCCTTATGGTCGTTAGCTTAATTATGATGTTTGTGGTTTCTGTAGGTGGGCATGCGCATTCTTTATTTTGGGCGACGTTAATCCCGCCTTTTAGCTTTTTTTTAGTTGGAAGAAACTGGGGAAGTCTATTTAGTGCAGTCGCCTTTACTATTTGTGCGTATCTTGTGTATTTACAACAACAGCAAACCGTAACAATTGGCTTAGGCTCTTTATTTAATCTTATAGAGGTAAGTCTTGCTCATATTTTAATTTTTAGATTTTACGAAAAAACACGGTTTTCGGCATACACTCGATTATCTATCCGTAACTTAGAAATTCAACACTTAGCAGAAACCGATAAGTTAACGGGGCTTTATAACAGGCAAAAATTTGATTTTGAATTATCACAGTTAATTGCTAAAAATGACGTTTTTAAAACCCCGCATTGCTTACTTATTTGCGATATAGACCACTTCAAAAATATAAACGATACCTACGGGCATTTAGTTGGCGATAACGTACTCACTGAATTTTCTAAAATATTAAAAATGCGTATGGGAAATGATGCACTTATTGCGCGATGGGGCGGAGAAGAATTCACGATTATTTTATCGAACACCTCTTTAAATGATAGCGCTAAAAAAGCTGATGACCTGAGAAAATATATTGCCGAAAACAGCATTACAAATATAGCATTTACTATAAGTATTGGGTTAGCAACGATACAAAAAGACGATACAGTGCTAAAACTATTGGAGAGGGCTGATACTGCGCTATATAAGGCTAAAAATAATGGACGCAATAAAGTATGTGTTAGCGATAACGATTCAACCGTTATCGCTCAATCAACTTACTTAAATGGGTCTATAGCCTAAACTTAAGCATACTGCCCACAAGCAAATCCGCAGCTCCAGGCGTACTGAAAATTGTAGCCCCCTAACCAACCTGTTACGTCGGTTACTTCGCCGATAAAGTATAGGCCTTTGGCTTTTTTGGCTTCAAAGGTTTTTGAGCTCAACTCGTCGGTATCTACACCGCCCAATGTTACCTCAGCTGTTCTATAGCCCTCTGTGCCATTGGGTTTAATTTGCCAAGCGTGAATGTAATTTACCAGCTCATCTATTTGAGCATGGGTAAGCTGATTAATATTACAATCTGGAATCGCTTTGCTTTCGTGCAGTACTTCTATAAAGCGTTTAGGTAAAATAGTCGCAAGGCTATTTTTTAACGACTTTTGAGCTTGTGTTTCACGCCAATCAGCAAGTTGTTGCCTTAAATCTATTTCAGGTAATAGGTTTATAGTAACAGCCTGCCCTGCTCGCCAAAATGAGCTTATTTGTAATATTGCAGGGCCCGATAACCCTCGGTGAGTAAAGAGGATATTTTCTTTAAATACGGAGCCATCTTCGCTTGAAACTTCACATGGGATACTAATTCCCGAAAGTCCTTCAAAACGGTCTTTATCGTGCTGGTGCAAAGTAAATGGTACAAGTGCTGCCATGGTTGGTAATACATTTAACCCAAACTGCTCTGCAATTTTATAACCTATTGGTGTAGCCCCTAGTTTTGGCATGGTTAAGCCACCTGATGCTATAACTAACGACTCACAGCTTAAGGTTTCTTGCTCTGTGGTAACGCTATAGCCGGTTTCGGTTTTTGATACGCTGATCACTTCACTGCGTAGCTTTATATTTACTCCGGCCCACTCACATTCGGTTAGTAAAATATCAACAATGTCTTGTGCATTGTTATCGCAAAAAAGCTGGCCTAGTGTTTTATGGTGATACGCCAAGCCATGTCTGTCCACCAGCTCAATAAAGTCATGCTGTGTATAACGACTTAAGCATGATTTAACAAAATGAGAGTTTGTGCATAGGTAGTTATCCGGGGTTGCATTTTCATTTGTAAAATTGCAACGCCCACCACCACTTATTAAAATTTTACGACCTGGTTTTTTCCCCATATCAAGTACTGTAACGCTTCGGCCACGGTATCCAGCTTGCGCTGCACACATTAATCCTGCTGCTCCCGCACCTATTACAATTACATCTACTTGGGTCATTTATTTATCTCATTAAAAAATTTGCTCGATTATAGCAAAGTTTAATAGCTAACAACGCAGCATTTGAATTATTAGTAATAACACAACAAAAACACATCAGTAATAAGTGGGGAATAATTACCCTCACAATAAAACAATCCTTTATACTTATTTTTAATTTATATGACAAATACTAAACAACGAGTAAACCGCTAAAAACCTGGGTTATAACTAAATGAAAGAGGTACATAATAAATTGATATTTTAACCTGGTTAACAGATCGTTTACTTTTATTCCCGCATCGTGATCTTATATCACGAAATAATAAATAAAAATCTAGGGATAATTATGACAACTAGTAAAACTTTTAAAAGATGCGCAATTGCAATTACAGTTAGTACGCTTTTTGCAGCAACATCTGGCATGGCTCAATCAGTTTCAAGTTCAATGGCTGAAACATCGGCTAAACTACAAAGCCAAGGCAGTTTCGAAACTCAGTTCATTATTAAATATAAAAATAATAACGAAATGGCGAGCTTTTCAACTGCTGACGCAAACCCGTCTAGCATGAAAAAGCGCGCACAGAGCTTTGTTAAAAACTTCGCTTCTAAAAAAGGCAAAGTAAAAGCAAAATATATTCGTGCAATGGCACTTAATAACCACCACGTAATGCGTGCTGATAAAAAATTAAGTGCGGCAGAGGCCCAAGAGTTTATGCAAGAAATGGTTGATTCAGGCAATGTTGAATACATTGAAGTGGATCAAATGTTAAAGCCGTTTTCAACTCCTAACGATCCACGCTTTGATGACCAATGGCACTACTACGAGCAAGCCGGTGGTTTAAACTTACCTACTGCATGGGATACCGCAACGGGTAGCGGTGTAGTTGTAGCTGTACTAGATACGGGTTACCGCCCACATGCCGATTTAAATGCTAACATTTTACCGGGTTACGATATGATCTCTAACCTATCGGTAGCTAACGATGGCGGTGGTCGCGATAGCGATGCACGTGATCCTGGTGATGCAGTTGCTGCGAATGAATGTGGCACTAACGGTGCACAAAACTCTAGCTGGCACGGCACGCACGTAGCCGGCACAGTTGCTGCGGTAACCAATAACGGTGAAGGTGTTGCAGGCGTAGCTTATAACGCAAAAGTAGTGCCTGTTCGTGTACTTGGTAAGTGTGGTGGTTTAACCTCTGATATTGCAGATGGTATTATTTGGGCATCTGGCGGAAGTGTTTCAGGCATTCCTGCTAACTCAAACCCTGCAGATGTAATAAATATGAGTTTAGGTGGCAGCGGTTCATGTAGCTCTACAACTCAAAATGCAATTAACACCGCGCGTAGTAACGGCACTGTGGTAGTTATTGCTGCAGGTAACGATAACGATAACTCCGCAAACTACAACCCAGGTAACTGTAATGGTGTAGTAAACGTAGCATCAGTAGGTCGTAATGGCGGTCGAGCTTATTACTCAAACTACGGTAGCAATATTGATGTTGCAGCACCGGGTGGCGCGCAAAGTTTTGCAAACGACTCCGAGGGTGTTCTATCAACTTATAACTCAGGTTCGTCTACACCTTCAAGCGACAGCTACGGTTATTCGCAAGGTACATCAATGGCTGCGCCTCACGTAGCAGGTGTTGCGGCACTTATTAAGCAAGCAAAACCAGATGCAACGCCTGACGAAATAGAAAGTATTTTAAAATCAACAACCCGTTCGTTCCCTGCTACATGTACTAGCTGTGGTACGGGTATTGTTGATGCAGCCGCAGCTGTTGCAGCTGCAAGTGGCGGCACTACTCCACCTACAGGCGGTGATAGCGAGCTTATTAATGGTGAAGCTAAAACAGGTTTAAGTGGGGCTGCAAATGCACAAGCGTTTTACACTATGACCGTACCAAGCGGTGCAACTAACGTAACATTCACTATGAGTGGTGGTACTGGTGATGCTGATTTATACGTACGTGCGGGCAGTAAACCTACAACTACTACCTATGACTGTCGCCCTTATAAAGGCGGTAATAGCGAAGAGTGTTCTATTGATAACCCTACTGCGGGAACTTACCACGTAATGCTTAACGGCTACTCTGCGTATTCAGCTGTGAGCTTGGTAGGTAATATTACTGGTGGTTCATCGTCTGGTGGCGGTACAGGCACTCCACAAGCAGGCGGCGGCACTATAAGCGATGTGACAGCCAATACTGGTCAGTGGAAACATTACACGTTAGATGTACCTGCAGGAATGAGTACCTTTACAGTAACAACGTCGGGTGGAAGTGGCGATGCAGACTTATTTGTAAAATATGGCAGCCAACCAACAACCACTACGTACGATTGTCGCCCTTATAAAAATGGCAACGCAGAAACATGTACATTTACCAATCCACAAGCAGGTACTTGGCACTTAAGCGTTAACGCCTATAGCACTTTCTCTGGTTTAACACTTAGCGGACAATACCAACCGTAATTTAAAATTTGAGCCGTAAATAAAAAACCGATGTTGTTTCCAACATCGGTTTTTAAATAGTAAGTAGCTGATTAATTAAAGCTAAAACCTACATTTTATTACTGTTATAGCTTCTCTAGTACTGATTCTGCACGGCTTACAACAAACTCTTTGTCTTGCTCTACAAATAAACCAGTTACTACTGCATTTTCAACAATCATAGCGTAACGCGTTGAACGTAAACCACCAAAACTAGCGGTATCTTTATCAAGCCCTAACGATTTAGTGAAACTTCCATCGCCATCAGCAAGCATTGTAATTTCTTGCGCGTTTTGCGAGTCGCCCCATGCTTTCATAACAAATGCGTCATTAACAGATACACAGTAAATAGCATCAACACCTTTTGCTTTAATTTTATCAGCAAGAGTAATAAATTCAGGTAGATGTGCATTTGAACACGTTGGTGTAAATGCACCTGGCACTGCAAATAACACGACTTTTTTACCTTCAAACAACTCTTTGTTTGTAAGAGATTGCATACCGTCGTCAGTTAATTGCGTTAACGTAACCGATGGTAATTCTTGGCCTTGCTCAATCATGGTGGTTCCTTTAAAAGATCAATACAGAATAAGTAACAATCATACTACGTAACCTATTACAGTGTAGGTAAAGTGTAACTAACTTAGTAACCCAGAGTAGTCTAGCAAAGGTTTATAGACCGCGTTCACTACATTTTATGAAAACTATTTTAGCTTCTATAGTTTTCATAAAATTTATTGCTCTGTAGTTAAGGTAAATTCAAATCGTTTATAAAGCGAGAAAAGTCATTACCTAACTTTTTATCCCGCATGCTGTACTCGACAATTGCTTTTAAATAGCCTAACTTATCTCCGCAATCGTGAGAGCGACCACTCATATGGAATGCTTCAACAGTTTCTTGTGCCATTAATGCGTCAATAGAATCTGTAAGTTGTATTTCACCGCCAGCACCTACAGACGTTTTTGCAAGTAGAGGCCAAATATTCTTACTCAGTACATATCGCCCTACAACAGCAAGATTTGAAGGTGCTAAATCTGCATCAGGTTTTTCAACCATTGCTTTAATTGCAGCACTTTTACCTGGCATTAACTCAACACCGTTTATATCAGCAATACCATATTTACTAACGTCTTCTTTAGCTACTGGCTCAAGCATTATTTGACTTGCTTGAGTTTCTTTAAAGCGTTTAATCATGGCCGCTAAGTTTTCAGTTTTTTGGTCCGCTGTATAAGCATCAAGTATCACATCTGGCAGGAGCACTACAAAGTTATCGTCACCAACTATTGGCTTAGCACACAAAATAGCATGCCCTAGCCCTTTAGCTTCACCTTGGCGTACACTCATAATGGTGACATCAGGCGGACAAATAGAGCGAATCTCATCTAATAAAGCACGTTTAACACGTTTTTCAAGAGTAGCTTCTAGCTCGTAACTTGTATCAAAATGGTTTTCGATTGCATTTTTAGAGCTGTGTGTAACTAATACAATATCTTTAATACCGGCAGATACACATTCGCTGACAATATATTGAATTAGAGGTTTATCAACTATAGGGAGCATTTCTTTTGGAATAGCTTTTGTCATAGGGAGCATTCTCGTCCCTAAGCCTGCTACTGGAATTACAGCTTTCATATCTATCCTTAGTGATTAAGTTTGTAAATAAACTAGCAGATACAAAATAGATACCAGCTGAATAAAGTTACCTCTTTTGAAGGAGTAAATTTGAAGCTGCTTTTAAAGTGAAGACTCTACACTTTGGGAATATAAAATAGATAGGTAAATAGTGAACTTATTAATGATTTTGTTGGGGGGGTGAGATTACATTAGCTAAATAAAAAAGCCTGAGATTGTTATTAATAACAACTTCAGACTAATCAATATTTAACAATACCTTACTGAAGGTAGAGTTATAAAACCTTTTTATAATTAAAGACCAGCGCGATCTTTAATCACTGCAATAAGTGGTGAGCTAGCAAAGTTGCCTTCAGCCCAAGCAATATCAGCACCATCTGTTAACGCACTTTTTGATAAGTTTTTAACTATATACTCACCAGTATCCACTGCATTACTAGCAACAGCATGGCGTAATAAGTTATTACCATTGCATTGTACTGCATCATAAATATTACGAATTTTTACACGAGAGCTTTTAAGCTTGCTGCGTAATCGGTTTTTATCGTCTGCCGCAATATATTCACAAATAGATACTGCTAATTGATCTTCAGCATTTGCAGGTGCTGTATACGAAAAAGAACTTACAGCGACAACAGCAGTAAGTGCAACTAGCTTTGGTAATTTAAACATGACAAACCCTTTATAATACTTTGTTCTTATATAGACTATCAAATATTATATCAATCTATCAAAAATTACGCAATAATGTTAATGTTCTTTATACAAAGTTACGAATTTATAACTAGATTTGTTTTTTTCATCAGGGAGGTTTTCTTGCTCTTCTTTCACGCCCCAATTAGCAACTTTATTGTAATCAGGAAACTGTGTATCGCCTTTAATATCTAAATCAATAAAGGTTAAATACAAGCGTTCTGCTTTTGGTAAAAATTGCTCATAAATATTACCGCCACCAATAATCATTACTTCTTCAACAGCACAAACCAGTTCTAGTGCGGCCTCTGGTGTGGTTACCACTTCAATACCCTGTGCAGTATATTCGCTGTTTCGAGTAATAATAATATTACGACGCCCAGGTAAAGGACGGCCTATTGACTCAAAAGTTTTACGACCCATGATCACAGGTTTACCCGTAGTTATTTTTTTAAAATGCTGAAGATCCGCAGGTAAATGCCATGGCATTTTATTATCTAGGCCAATTACACGGTTATTTGCCATTGCTGCAATCATTGAAATTATCATAATAAACACCTAGTACTTTATTCTTAAACAAAGAAAAAGGAGCATAAGCTCCTTTTTAATAAATTCTATTTAATTAACGCTCGTAGACAACTTCTACGTCGTAATCATCTTCATCCCAGTCGTCCCAATCATCATCATTGCCTTTACCTTTAGTGGCTTTTTCATGATAGGTATCCCACTTGAATTCAACTTCTTCATCTTCAACTTGTACAAACTTCTCTTTAGGCATGCTATCAAGTAGTGTCATTATGTTGTGGATTAAAGGTTGAGTATTAAGTTTATTAATTGCTGAAATGTGATAAATATTTTCAGTTTCGCCCAGCTCTTCTGCAATCGCTTCGCATAGCGCTTTTGCTTCATCTTCTGGTAATAAATCTATTTTATTAAACACTAACCAGCGTGGTTTTTCAGCTAATTTAGGACTGTATTGGTGTAGCTCGTTAATAATCGAGAATGCATTATCAACAGGGTTTGAACCATCTACCGGCATTACATCAATAATGTGCAATAACACACGACAACGCTCTAAATGCTTCAAGAAGCGAATACCTAGGCCTGCACCATCAGATGCACCTTCAATTAGACCCGGAATATCGGCTATAACAAATGATTTATTTGCTTCAGGACGTACCACACCTAAATTAGGAATAAGCGTCGTGAATGGGTAATCAGCTACTTTTGGTCTTGCTGCAGATACACTGCGGATAAACGTAGATTTACCTGCATTTGGTAATCCTAGCAAGCCCACATCAGCTAATAATAGTAACTCTAACTTTAAGTTACGTACTTCACCGGGTGTGCCCAATGTTTTTTGACGAGGTGCTCGGTTAGTACTTGATTTAAAACGTGCATTCCCCAAGCCGTGGAAACCACCTTTTGCAACCAAAATTCGTTGACCATCTTGAGTTAAGTCGCCAAGTCCCTCTTGGGTATCAACATCCATGATGCGCGTGCCTACAGGCACCATAACAAATAAGTCATCGGCTTTTCGGCCTGTACAGTTACGGCTACGACCGTTAGTACCACGTTCAGCTCTATGAAAGCGCTCAAACTGATAATCAATTAGGGTATTTAAGTTTTCATCAGCTTGTAGATAAACACTACCACCGTCTCCACCGTCACCGCCGTCTGGTCCACCATCTGGAACATATTTTTCACGACGGAAAGACACGATGCCGCTGCCACCGTCTCCAGCTTCTGCGCGAATTTCTACTTCATCTACAAACTTCATGATTACTCACTTTAGGGATTGGCTTGTTTAATAACTCTATTATATACCCAAGCCAACACAAATGCAGGCTTGGGTATATATTTTGACTGACTACAAAACAAAAAACCCCGCAAAGGCGGGGTTTTTAACTACCTTACTGATTACTCAGTTACGATAGTTACGTATTTACGGTTTAAAGGACCTTTTTGTTCAAACTGAACTTTACCATCTGCTTTTGCGAAGATAGTGTGGTCTTTACCGATACCTACGTTAGTACCAGGGTGGAAACGAGTTCCACGCTGACGAACAATGATGCTACCCGCTAGAACTGATTCGCCACCAAAACGCTTAACACCTAGGCGTTTGCTTTCTGAATCGCGACCGTTACGAGTACTACCAGCTGCTTTTTTATGTGCCATTTCTAAGTACCTCTAATTAAGCGCTAATGCTAGTGATTTTAACTTCAGTGAACCATTGACGATGGCCCATTTGCTTACGAGAATGCTTACGGCGTCTAAATTTAACAACCTTAATCTTCTCACCGCGACCATGTGAAACAACCTCAGCTGTTATCTTGCCACCGTTTACGAACGGTACACCGATCTCGATTTTCTCACCATCAGCAACTAAAAGTACTGAATCAAATTCTACTGCCGCACCAGTTTCAACGTCTAATTTTTCAAGACGAATCGTTTGACCTTCAGTCACACGATGCTGTTTACCACCACTTTGGAAAACCGCGTACATAATTAACTCCGTCTGTGCACCCTCAAATCGGCGCAACTAAAATATTCTTCGATAGGGCGCGAAGTTTACGCTAACGCGAAATAACTAGCAAGCCTATTTTGTAATTAAAATGAATAAAAAGTAGCTGCTTTGAGAGCAATTCAATATTTACCCCATTTTATATTAATTAGCCCTTTTGCCAAGCGCTTTTTAACTCTTAGTCGAAATAAATTAATGTACTCAAATATGACCCTCACAGCTTAATATCTAAGCACACCATAAACTGTATATTGATTATCAATTAATCAGTTATCTTGGCTAATTCAGTCTAAATTAAGTACTTTAATAGTGTTTTTTCAATCAATCGTCACAAAATATCGAGCTAGTGCATTTTTTGTTGTACAATCTGCGCCGTTCACACATAAAAATTGGCTCGGAGATCAATGGATATAAAAGCTATCCAGGCGTTAATCGAAAGCGATATGAATGACGTCAATCAACTTATACATGCGCAAATGCGCTCAGATGTGGCGTTAGTTAATCAGCTTGGTTTATATATAGTTAGCAGTGGCGGCAAACGCGTTCGTCCAATGCTGGCGATTTTAGCAGCCAAAGCGCTCGGTTATCAGGGTAAAGATCACATAACACTTGCAACAATTGTTGAGTTTATTCATACAGCAACGCTATTGCATGACGATGTTGTAGATGAATCAAACTTACGACGTGGCACACCTACAGCAAATGCTGAATTTGGTAATGCTGCTAGCGTATTGGTTGGTGACTTTATTTACACTCGTTCATTTCAGCTTATGGTTGGCCTTGGAAAAATGCAGGTTATGCAAGTACTTGCCGATGCAACAAACATTATTGCTGAAGGTGAAGTATTGCAGTTAATGAACTGCAACGACCCAGATACAACCGAAGCCAGTTATATGCAGGTTATTTACTCTAAAACAGCTAAGTTGTTTGAAGCAGCGACAGGCCTTGCTGCCATTATTACTGAGCAAGACCAAACTACTCTCGATGCACTAAACCTATATGGTATGCATTTAGGTACTGCGTTTCAGCTAGTAGACGATGTACTCGATTACAATGCAGATGCTGAGCAGTTGGGTAAAAACATTGGTGATGATTTAGCTGAAGGCAAACCAACGCTTCCACTTATTTATGCTATGCAACATGGTAGCGAGCAGCAAACGCAGCTTATTCGTGATGCAATAGAGCACAGTAATGGTATGGAGCATTTAGAAGACATTCTATCGGCACTAAAGCAAACTAATGCGCTTGAATTTACAATGCAAAAAGCAGAGCTTGAAGCTGACAAAGCTATTGCGTGTTTAGACTTTTTAGCTGAGTCTGACTATAAGCAAGCACTCATAAGCCTTGCTCGTATTGCGGTTGACCGCGACCACTAGTTTTAACTAGTTACACAGTGTGAAATTAATTCTGAGCAATAAAAAAGCCTGCAAATGCAGGCTTTTTTGTTATTCTACTTTGGCTATTACGCCATGAAATCAACACCTTCTTTGATGTCTTTTTTCAGTGTTTCAAGCATGTCATTTTTTGCTTTTGTTTCAAATGCGCTTAGTTCGCCGTAAGAAAGAATTTCTTCTACGCCGTTTTTACCTAAACGTACTGGATGTGCAAAGTACTCTGCATCGCCATTTTCAACAGCAACGTAAGCGTAATCTACAACTTCTTCACCCTGTAGGCCTTTAACTAAAGACATACAAAAACGAGCTGCAGCAGCCCCCATAGATAGCGTAGCTGAACCACCGCCTGCTTTAGCATTTACAACTTCAGTACCCGCATTTTGGATACGTGGAGTAAGTGCAGCAACTTCTTCATCAGTGAAAGAAACACCTTCAACTTGAGAAAGTAGAGGAAGAATAGTTGTGCCTGAGTGACCACCAATTACTGGTACTTTCACAGTTGCTACGTCTACGCCTTTAAGTTCAGCAACAAATGCTTCTGAACGAATAACGTCAAGCGTAGTAATACCGAATACGCGTTTAGCGTCGTAAGTACCTGCTTTTTTGAATACTTCAGCAACGATTGGAACTGTGCCATTTACTGGGTTAGTAATAATACCTACTAACGCTTTAGGACAGCTAGCAACAATGCCTTCTGCTAAAGTTTTGATGATACCAGCATTTACATTAAATAAATCAGCACGATCCATACCTGGTTTACGTGGCATACCCGCTGGGATAAGAACGATGTCAGAGCCTTCAAGCGCTTTGTTTAATTCGTCTGCGCCAAAGCCTGCTACTTTAACATCTGTTGGGATGTGAGAAAGGTCAACCGCAACACCTGGTACTACTGGTGCAACATCATAAAGTGATAATTCAGAGCCAGCTGGTAAGCCTGTTTTTAATAATAAAGACAACGCTTGGCCGATACCGCCTGCAGCACCTAATACAGCAACTTTCATTGGAATTCTCCGTAATTTGAGGTAGGAAACATTTGTGGCTCTTAAGATAATGAAATTAGCGACTAAAAACAAATTTATCCTGTCTATTTCAAGTATATTTTCGACCATAGTCGTAAACTTTTGTGATTTAACGCATCAAACTGGCAAGTTAACTAAACAACTGCTGCATAATTATTCATTTTTGTGTAGAATTTGCGGCATAAATAACAAAAACGAATAAAGACTATGCAACCACAAGATAAACAAGAAGCACTGGTAAAAGCATTTAAATCACTATTAAAAGAAGAAAATTTTGGCTCTCAAGGCGAAATAGTTGATGCATTAAAAGATCAAGGCTTTGACAATATAAGCCAAAGTAAAGTATCGCGCATGCTAAGTAAATTTGGTGCTGTACGCACACGTAACGCCAAACAAGAAATGGTTTACTGCTTACCAGCTGAAATGGGTGTACCTACGGCTAAAAGCCCATTACGCCAATTAGTAATCGACATTATGCACAACGAAATGATGATCATTATTCGTACCAGTCCAGGTGCTGCTCAGCTTATTGCGCGTTTATTAGATTCATTAGGTAAAGCAGATGGCGTACTAGGAACAATTGCAGGCGACGATACTATTTTTATCGCTCCTGCTAAAATATCTGAAATAGATGTAACACTTGAACGTGTTCGCATTTTATTTGATACGGTTTAATAGCAAACTAAATTTGTTTTAAAAACCCGACTGAAGGCGCAAAGAAAGCAGAACCCATATCGGCTTGAGTAAAATCAAGCCAGTGGTCGTAACAATCCCCTTCCCCTAAACGACTATTAAGTACTTTTTCAAATGCGGTGCCCGTACAAGCGCATGAAATTGATAACATTCCCTGCTCATACACATCGCCATAAGGCATGCTCTGATTTAATAATAGCGGTTGTCCGTCTTCGTCTTTTAGCTCACTACGTGAAGCATGGCTGGTTTCAATCGCAGGGGTAATTAGCGTGTTATCAAGGCGCGTACGCCCCATTATTTGTTCTTGCTCACTCAATGATAAGTGCTGCCACATAGTTAAGTCATGCTTATAACGCTGTACATGAATATAACTCCCCTGATCTTCAAAATTGCCAGGGTTACTAATTAAAGCCGTAGCGCGCTTTTTTCTTCCATGTGCGGTGTCGCCACCATAAATAAAACCATTAAAATCACGACCATCTAAAAAGCGAAAATTACGAATTTGCTCCACCAGCTCAACATCGGGGGCAAATAGTTTTAAAATTTGCAGCGCAAATAAATGGTTAACGTCTTCACGGTCAGAGCGAATTTGCACAAATAAATCGCACGGTTGTACGCTCATTTGATGATCGCTATGGTTTATATTAGGAAAGCTCTGTAATTCGCTTGGGATGTATTCAGGGAGGATATGCGGCCAATATTGCGCACCAATAGCAACCATGCAAGAGAGCATTGATTCTGAAAATTGATCGCTAAATTCTTCTTCAATAGCGCTTACTTGTTTTAACTTTGCGCGAAGTGATTCATCTTGACCATCAAACACATTAAAAAATAAGTGCAAACCGTGTAAGTTTGCTTCAGCACAAATCCCTGATTGCGCTTGCGCCATTGTTATTCCTTAGTTTTACAGATAAAAACACAGCGAATAACAAATTAATTACGATTCGAAAAAATTCACCGTGTGAGGTTTTATTTTTATTATAACCTGTTCATTATTTTCAAATGACTGGCCATATTGTGCAGCAACTTCAATTTCTTGTTTATCAATAACAAGTGAATAAACATACGCCGAACCAATAAAGCGACGACTTATGATTGTAGCTCGCTTGCTGAATTTGTCACTTTGGTTATCTGCCACTAATTCTATTTGATGGGGACGTACATATATAAGCCCTACGCTTACGTCATGCTTACTCTCAACATAAGATTCGACTAAACCAAATGGTGTTTTGTATTCAGTTGCTGTTAATACTTCTGCGCTCAAGTATATGCCTTGACCCAGAAACTCTGCAACCTCCTTTGAACATGGATCTGCAAAAAGCTGCTCAGGCGTGCCTTGTTGCTCAATTTTACCGCGATGCATAATGGCAAGTGTATCTGAAAAGGCAAACGCCTCTTCTTTTGAGTGTGTAACAAACACAGCAGATACTTGAGTTGCTTTAATAATTCGACGTATATCGGCAATTAATTCAAAGCGTACTTGTGTATCAATATTTGAAAAAGGTTCATCTAGTAGCAATAGACTAGGCTTATAAGCTAATGCGCGAGCAATAGCTACACGTTGTTGTTGACCACCCGATAACTGATGCGGAAACCTGTCGGCACAGCCAATTAAATGCACAAGCTTGAGCATTTCATCAACGCGTTGTTGCTTTTGAGCTTTACTCATTTTACTAAGCCCAAATGCAATATTATTTGCCACCGTTAAATGCGGAAACAACGCATAATCTTGAAACATCATGCCGATGTTGCGATGCTCAGGTGAGACAAACGATTGCTCATCACTCACTAATTTACCGTCTATAAAAATAGACCCTTGCTTGGCTTCAATTAAACCTGCAATCGCTTTTAACGTGGTCGTTTTGCCGCACCCACTCGCTCCGAGTAGACAAACAATTTCATCTTTACCCACTGTTAAATCTAAATCGTGAATAACCTTTGTACCGTTATAGTGATAGCTCACGCCTTGTAAAATTAAACTACTCATTTAACTACGCTGCTCCATAGAACGATTAATAAAATACAAAGGAATAAACCCAACAATAACAATAAATAATGCCGATATAGAAGCAAGCTCTAACTGCTCGTCACTCACATACTGAAATACATGAGTAGCTAAGCTTTCAAAATTAAACGGTCTGAGCAATAGCGCAGCTGGCAGTTCTTTCATACACTCAATAAATACCAATAAAGCAGCAGTAAGTAATCCTCTTCGCAGTAAAGGTAGGTGCACTAAACGCAGCGTTTGCCCTTGGCTTTTACCCATTGATTGGCTTGCCATATCAAGTGATGGGCTAATACGTAAAAAACTCGACTCAATTGCTCCGTGTGCAATGGCGTAAAACCTAACAATATAAGCAATAATAATAGTAAGAATACTACCTGTAAGCAGCAAGCCAATATCTAAATTATACGGCTCGAGCGCTGTGTTGATGGTGTTCTCTAATAACGTAAGCGGTAATAAAACCGCAATAGCGAGTACTGTGCCAGGCAGCGCATAGCCTGTGCTTGCTAAACGCCCAGGAATAAGCGGATACGTTTGCTTTGCCACACGCTGATAAAAAACCACAAAAACACTCAACGTAATCGTTATTAGGCTCACAACTCCTGCCACTTTTAAACTTTGCCAAGCGTAACTAAAAAACTCTACATCCCATGCTTTATCAAAGTAGGTAATGGCGTAATTTATAAGTACTGCAATAGGGATCACAAACGCGATAAGTAAAATAAAGCTGCAAAATGCCGTTGCGAGCCAAGCTGACTTTCCTTTTAATACATAGAGAGATTCACTATTTACACTTGATTGGCGCTCAAATACCGCTTGGTTACGACGACTAAAGCGCTCCGCCATTAATGCTAAAAATAACAGCAATAACATCACACCCGATATTTTAGCTGCCGCTGTAAGTGAGTAATAACCAAACCACGTATCGTATACGGCAGTCGTTAATGTACTTACGGCAAAATAACTCACTGTTGCAAAGTCAGCCATGGTTTCCATACTTATAAGCGCAAGAGCCGCCACAATAGCCCCACGAGAGAGTACTAAGCTTACTTTAAAAAAGCTTTGCCAAGGAGATAATCCCATTAACTGGCTAGCTTGTACTAATTTGAATGACTGCTCGCGAAGAGCCGTTTTAAAAATCAAAAATAAATACGGATAAAGCACCAAGGCAATCATAACTATGGCGCCGGGTAATGTACGTATATCAAAAAACCAATAGTCATTAGGCGATTGCCAGCCAAACCATTCTCTCAGCGCTACTTGCACCGGGCCCGCATAATCTAATAAATCAGTGTATACATAGGCAATAATATAGGTAGGCATAGCAAGGGGCAGCATAAGTGCCCATTCAAACTGTTTTTTACCCGGGAAACTACAGTAAGCCGTTAGCCATCCAAGTGGCAAAGCTATGGCGCAGCTAAGGACGCAAACACCTAAAACAAGCAATACGGTATTGGTTATGTAATCCCAAAGCACGGTATCCCACAGGTGAGAAAACACCTCAGAGCTACCTTGTAGAGATTCAAAAAGAAGAAAAAACAACGGGGCCGATAGAATTAAGCCAGTCGACCACGCAAAGAGCTGCCATTTAGACAGCTTAAATTTATTAGTCATTAAAGATCGAACTTCACCTCATCAATTAGCTTAAGCGCTAACGGACGATATTTACTAATCTCATCAAGTGGCAAGCTGTCTTCTTTAAAACTCCCCCAAGAGGCAACCAAACTTGATAGTTCAACACCCGACTTAACTGGATACTCCATATTTAATGAGGCATACATGTTTTGTGCTTTGCTGTCGGTCATATATTCTATGAGCTTTAATGCATTTTCAGGGTTTTTAGCGTATTTGGTAATAACCGCACCCGAAACATTTATGTGTGAGCCACGATTAATTTGGTTCGGAAAGTTAATATTTACGGCCTCTGCCCAACCTTTTTGCTCTTTATCTTCTAGCATTTTACCAAGGTAGTAACTATTACCTAATGCCAAGTTACATAAACCTTCTTTAACGGCTTTAACTTGAGCACGATCGTTACCTTGAGGTTTACGTGCTAAATTAGCCTTAACACCTTCAAGCCACTCTTTGGTTTGCGCTTCACCATGGTGTGCAATCATAGAAGCCACTAAACCTAAGTTATATGGATGCTTGCCTGATCGCGTACAAATTTGTCCTTTGTATTTAGGATCTGCTAAATCTTCATAAGTGAGTTCAGGTAACTCACCAATTCGCTCTTTTGATGAATACACATTACGCACTCGCTTAGTGAGCGCGACCCATTGGCCATCACCGTCACGAAAAGCTGCAGGCACGTTATTATTTACACTGTCACTTTTTATAGTTTGTGTTAATTTTAAATCTTCTAATTGAATAAGCGCACTAAAATTAGAGGTTAATACTAAATCGGCTTTACTATGTTTACCTTCACGTTTAACACGCTCAATTAACCCTTTTTTAGCAAAAACAACATTGGTTTTTATTCCCGTTTGTTTTGTAAAATCTTCTAAAATTGGCTGAATCAAAAACGGCTGACGAAAAGAATAGATATTAACAACGTCACTTGCAAAGGCTGGTGCCGATGCTGCTAATCCTAAAACAAGTGTAAATACTGTCTTCATTATTTCACCTAAATAATTGTTATTATCATTGAATTCTACCGCGCTCATTCAAAAAGTGCACACTTTAAATAAATGTAAATATGTAAATAACGCCCAAAAAGGAAATGCAGTGTAAGAGATGTCTCACGGATGTGACAGCTAATGAGTAAAAATCAAGATAAAAAACACACAAAAACAACCTAACAACCTGTATTAATTGAACTTTTACATTATTACTATTGCATAAATACTAATTGAATGTAGTTTTATCCCTATTTTAGTTGCTCTATTGCACTATAATTTACGCATCAACCAAGCAATGACGCTTATTGAGTAAAAGGAAATGGACTGCTTACTCAACCAACCAATGATTAGGTTACCAGGACAACACGGATTTTAGGACAGGCTCAGGATGAGTATCACAACGCGATGTTGTAAAAAGGACAGCGTCAGGAAGATGCGAAAAGGATAACAACACGGCTAAGTTGTTTAACAGGATGTTTAAGGAATAAATGGACAGGCCTTTAAGGCAACACAATGGATTGGTTAAAATAGGGATACACTAGGAAGTGTAATTAAGGATTTGGTAATAGTATTTACCCTACAGGATATTTAGGAATTTAAGGATACAGGCCCGGATGGTCTACATTACATAGAACTAAAAAGTAATATAGTAATAAACATGGATTAGTAAAAATTGGAGTTGATTAAGTTCAATTGCAGGATGCAGAAAATTAGAAGATTCCGCAAGCGCGCCTAGAGATAGAGCGCGCTTTTCTTTGCCTAAAATTTGGGTTTAGTAAAGCTCTAAGCAACTACCACTAACTTTTGCAGGGTAATACTGCATCCTAGCTAATCAATATTAATACCTTCAAATACTTTATTAATATTTTAAATTTCGCTAAGTTTTTCATTAATTGCGCCGATAACTAAGTAACGCAAGGATCATAAATACTCAATGGATATGAATTTTAAAACGCCGCAAAGCAATACCTTTTTATGTAAAGTATCAGACGCAAGTACAGCAAAACCAATTGGCGTTTTTAGTGCCCAAACTCCCAACGAAAATCCGTATAAAGCTTTATTTAGCCCCAAAGGTTATAACTTTTTAAATATGCCAATGAGTGAGTTTAAAAACATACTTAACGTAATTATCCAGTTAGAAAGCGATATTTCTATTAGTAAATGGGGTGAGGGTTCTCGACCTGATGAATTTAGTTATCAGCTTAATAGAATATCTAACGCTATTGCGACTACTCACTTTAAAGGAAAAACCGATATTAGCTGTTACTTTTTAAAGCGAGTCGAAGAGGCTAAGGATATGATTGGTGAGGACTGCACCTCGTTTATTCAGGCTCACAATAGCGTAAGCCAATTATATAATACGGTTTTACAATTAACATCTGAAGAAGGCTTCAGAGCAATTCAAAATAAAGCACTTGCTCACTTAAAAGAGCAGCAAGCTTTCGCTTAACTGCGTAAAAAATTAGTCTTCTAATGGCCTGCCTTTATTGCGCTTACCAAGCAAATACGCATCACGAAACTTAATAAAATGCTGTTCTAATTTAGAAGATGCATCCATTTCTCCCGCAAGCGCTAGCACCATAATAGCCACTTCAGCAGTGCCTAGTTGATGCGCATGAGGGGCAACACGTAATCGGTAATCAGATAGTTTATCAGCAGTAACAGAAAGTACAGGCAAGTTATCTAAGTATGGGCTTTTGCGAATCATTTTTTTAGCTTCACGCCAGGTACCATCTAAAAATATAAATAGCGGTTTTTTACCCTCTTCAATACTTATTTCGGTAATGGCCCTGCCCTCTTCTACATCTTCAGCAGGGAATACTACCATTGGCTGATATTGTGAATCGCTTATCAAAGCTAAAAGAGCGGGGTTAGGGTCTGTTCTATCCCATCTAAATGCGTGGTTATCTGGCACTATTTCAGCAATTAAGCGCCCAGTATTAGAAGGTTTAAAACTTTCATTGTGATACATTAATAAGCACACAGCTGCTTTACAATCTGCATGCTCAACACCTTTACAAATACAGTAGTGCTTAGCTATTAAGCATTGCTCACAGCGATCTAATTTACCGCCTCGAGCATTAAACTCTCGACGGGATTCACTTATTTGTTGAGCGCGTAATGCTAAAACTGAGTTTTTCACTGTATTTACCTTCAATTAATTAAGCGCGCATTGTAACGACTTATCGCTATTTAATCTTATATTTATAGTCATACCAACCTGCATAAATCTTTGATCAATTTAACGAATTAAATTGCACTATAACGTCGTTAAAAATTTTTTATTTAGAACAACTAGATACAAAAACTTTTGCCTAGTTCTAGCGTAATTTTCTTAACGTTAAATAGACCCCATATATAAGCAGATTGGTATCATTGAATTAATTCAACATCTCTTAAATTAAAAACCAGACATAAAAAACCCAACCGAAGTTGGGTTTTTCAAACAAATGCCAAAAAGTTAAATTACTTCTTTTTAACTGCTTTTTTGTTTGGTAAGTCAGTGATCGAACCTTCAAAAATTTCAGCTGCAAGGCCGATTGATTCATTCAATGTAGGGTGAGCATGAATAGTAAGCGCTAAGTCTTCACCATCAGCACCCATTTCAATACCTAAACCGATTTCGCCAAGCATTTCGCCCGCGTTAATACCGATCATAGCACCACCGATTATACGGCCACTTTCTTTATCAAAGATAAGTTTAGTAGAACCTTCAGTACGAGATGATGCAATAGCACGACCAGAAGCTGCCCACGGGAATACCGCAGTTTCAATTTTTAGGCCTTGCTCTTTTGCTTCTTTCTCAGTAACACCTACCCAAGCGATTTCTGGGTCAGTATACGCAATCGAAGGAATACATTTAGGGTCGAAGAAATGCTTCTGACCAGAAATAACTTCTGCAGCAACATGACCTTCATGAACCGCTTTATGCGCAAGCATAGGCTGGCCAACTAAGTCACCAATTGCAAAAATATGGCTTACGTTAGTACGTAATTGCTTATCAACATTAATAAAGCCACGCTCATCAACGTTTACGCCCGCTTTTTCAGCATCAAGTAAGTTACCGTTTGGAGTACGGCCAACTGCAACAAGCACTTTGTCGTAACGTACAGGTTCTGCTGGTGCGTTTTTACCTTCAAACGTTACGTATAAGCCATCTTTTTTAGCTTCAACACCAACAACTTTAGTTGAAAGCATTACGTTGAATTTTTTGCTTACGTATTTTTGGTAAATTTTGATAATGTCTTTATCAGCTGCTGGAACTAATTGGTCAGCAAATTCTACAACATCAATTGCAGAACCTAGTGCACGGTAAACCGTACCCATTTCAAGACCGATAATACCACCACCAAGTACAAGTAGTTTTTCTGGTACATCTTTAAGCTCTAGCGCGCCAGTTGAATCAATTACACGGTCATCTTGTGGGATGAAAGGTAAGTTAACTGGTTTAGAACCTGCTGCAATAATCGCGTTATCAAACGTGATAGTTGTAGAGTCTTTCTCGCCTTCAACTACTAAAGTATTGCTGCCAGTGAATTTGCCGTAACCAGATACAACTTTCACTTTACGCATTTTAGCCATGCCCTCTAGTCCACCAGTTAACTGGCCAACTACAGAATCTTTCCAAGTACGAACTTGGTCAAGATCGATCTTTGGTGCGCCAAAAGTAACACCATGAGATGACATTTCAGCTGCATCATCAATCACTTTAGCTACGTGTAAAAGTGCTTTTGAAGGAATACAACCAACATTAAGACATACGCCGCCTAATGTTTCACGAGATTCTACCAATGTAACTTCTAAGCCCAAGTCAGCAGCGCGGAATGCCGCAGAGTAACCACCAGGACCACCGCCTAGTACAACAACTTGAGTTTTTAATTCGTTGCTCATGCTATTACCTTAATTGTTTGAACGGGACACTGCCCTAAAGTTTAACTGCCATGTTTCTGCAAGGCAGAAAGTGAGAGCAGATCACAAATTTGTGCAAAGATTGTATCATTGCAAATGGTAAAAATCCCAGCTAAAAACAACTGGCTGGGATTTGATTCTATTCATTGTCCAGCGATTACATCACCAATTGGCGAATATCGCTCATGTAACTTGCAAGAGTCACAGTAAAGCGTGCAGCTAAGGCTCCGTCAATAACCCTATGGTCGTATGACATAGACAGCGGAACCATTAGTTTTGGTTCAAACTCTTTGCCATTCCATTTAGGTTTCATTTCAGATTTAGACACACCTAAAATAGCCACTTCTGGTGCATTAACAATCGGCGTAAATGCCGTACCGCCAATACCGCCAAGGCTAGAAATAGTAAAACAACCACCTTGCATATCAGACGATGTAAGCTTCCCGTCACGTGCTTTAACAGATACTTCCATTAATTCGCGTGATAGTTCAATAATGCCTTTTTTATCAACATCTTTAAACACTGGTACAACTAAACCGTTTGGCGTATCAACTGCAACACCAATGTTAATGTACTTTTTAAGGATTAAGCTTTCGCCGTCTTCAGAAAGCGATGAGTTGAATTTTGGAAATTCAGCAAGCGCTTTTGCAGCTGCTTTCATTACAAACACAAGTGGTGTAATTTTAACACCCAGCTTTTTCTTCTCGCTAAGCACATTTTGCTCTTTACGGAATACTTCAAGGCTTGTGATATCAGCTTCGTCAAACTGTGTAACATGTGGGATTTGCACCCAGTTACGGTGTAAGTTTTTGCCAGATAGCTTTTGAATACGAGACAGCTTTTGCTCTTCAATTTCGCCAAACTTAGCAAAATCAACTTTAGGCCATGGAATAAGACCAAGCTCGCTACCACCCGCGATACTACCTGCTGATAATTGACCAGACTCAACTTGCTTAACTAAGTTTTTAACATAGTTTTGCACGTCTTCTTTAACTATACGGGCTTTGCGACCAGTGCCTTTTACGTTAGCTAGGTTAATACCAAACTCACGCGCTAAACGGCGAACAACAGGTGATGCATGAGCATACGCGCTGTTTTCTGTGAAGCTTTCATTACTTGCTTTTGCTGGTACCGCTTGAGCCGGTGCCGACTCAGTTTTAGCCGCAGCTGCAGGTGCTGATTTTTCAGCTGGTGCAGATGCTGCTACTGGCGCGCTGCCTGCAACTTCAAATACAAAAATTAATGAACCAGTCGATACTTTATCGCCAGCGGCTACTTTAATTTCTTTAACTGTACCTGCAAATGGAGCTGGTACTTCCATTGCAGCTTTGTCGCCTTCAACGTTTAAGATTGATTGATCTTCTTCAACCATATCGCCAACTGCAACCATAATTTCAGTTACTTCAACTTCATCGCCACCAATATCAGGTACATTAACTTCTTTAGTACTTGGTGCTGCGTTTGCTGTTGAGCTAGCTGCTGGCGCTTCTACAGGAGCCGACTCTTTAGCCGGTGCTGCAGATTCACTTCCTGCTACTTCAAAAACAAATACTAATGAGCCTGTTTTAACTGTATCGCCAGCGGCGACTTTAATTTCTTTAACTATACCGGCAAATGGAGCAGGTACTTCCATTGCTGCCTTGTCGCCTTCAACGTTTAAGATAGATTGCTCTTCTGAAACGGTGTCGCCAACAGCAACCATGATTTCAGTTACTTCAACTTCATCATCGCCAATATCTGGTACGGTTACGTCTTTAGTTGAAGAACCTGTAGAAGCAGCAGGTGCTGCCTCTTCAGATTTAGCTGGAGCAGCGGCTGATGCTTTTTCTTCACCAGTGCTTTCACTCTCGCCTTCAAACAAAAATACTAAAGAGCCAGTTGTAACGGTGTCGCCAACGTTTACTTTAATCTCTTTCACTGTACCCGCTTGCGAAGCAGGTATTTCCATTGATGCTTTGTCGCCTTCAACATTTAATAATGATTGGTCCACATCTACTTTGTCGCCAACGCTTACTAATATTTCGGTTACTTCTACTTCGTCGTCACCAATATCTGGTACTTTAATTTCAATACTCATTGCAAACCTCTTATGCGTACAGTGGGTTAAGTTTGTTAGTGTCGATGTTGAACTTTTTAAGTGCTTCAACAACTACTGACTTCTCAACTTCACCGCGTTTAGCAAGTTCAGATAACGTAGCAACAACAACGTAGCCCGCGTTAACCTCAAAGTGACGACGTAGGTTTTCACGGCTATCAGAACGACCGTAACCATCTGTACCTAACACTTTGTAGTTGCTGCTTGGAATAAATGAACGCGCTTGTTCTGCGTAGTTTTTCATGTAATCCGTTGCTGCAACAGTCACAGAGTCGTTTAATACGCTTGTGATGAATGCTGTTTTTTGCTCGCCTTCAGGGTTAAGCATATTGAAACGTTCAACATCTTGACCTTCACGCGTTAATTCGTTGAAAGACGTTACAGAGAACACGTCAGACGCAATGCCATACTCTTCGCTTAGAATCGTAGCGGCTTTACGTACTTCAGTCATAATAGTACCTGAGCTTAATAGCTGTACCTTGGCTTTTTTACCTTCGTAACTTTCAAGCTTGTAAATACCTTTACGGATACCTTCTTCAGCGCCTTCTGGCATAGCTGGCTGATGGTAGTTTTCGTTCATAAGCGTTAGGTAGTAGTAAATATTTTCTTGGTCATCACCGTACATACGACGAATACCGTCTTGTACAATAACAGCAACTTCAAACGCGTAAGTTGGGTCATATGAAATACAGTTAGGAACCGTATTAGCAAGAATATGACTGTGACCATCTTCGTGTTGCAAGCCTTCACCATTTAACGTTGTACGACCCGCAGTAGCACCTAATAAGAAACCACGTGCTTGTTGATCGCCCGCCATCCATGCCATGTCGCCAACGCGTTGGAAACCAAACATAGAGTAGTAAATGTAGAATGGGATCATTGGTAAATCGTTAGTGCTGTATGAAGTTGCAGCAGCAACCCATGACGACATTGCACCTAACTCATTAATACCTTCTTGAAGCACTTGCCCTGATACAGTTTCTTTGTAGTAAGAAACAATATCACGATCCTGTGGCGTATAGTTTTGGCCATGCGGATTGTAAATACCGATTTGACGGAATAAACCTTCCATACCAAATGTACGCGCTTCATCGGCAATAATTGGTACGATGTTTTTACCAATGCCTTTATCTTTTAATAAGATATTAAGTGCACGAACAAAACCCATAGTCGTAGAAATATCACGTTTTTGTTCTTCAAGTAGCGGCTTAAATGCGTCTACTTCTGGCAACGTAAGTTTTTCACTAAAACGTGGAATACGCTTAGGTGTATAACCTTTAAGTTCATCACGACGAGCATGTAGGTATTTATACTCAGGTGAACCTTCTTCAAGCTCTAAATAAGGTAGTTCTGCAAGTTGATCTTCAGATACTAAATCATCAAGACCAAGGCGTGAACGTAAATGCGCAACATGCGACATGTCCATTTTTTTCACTTGGTGCGCAATGTTTTTACCTTCAGCTGCTTCACCCATGCCGTAACCTTTTACAGTTTTAGCAAGAATTACAGTTGGACGGCCTTTAGTGTCTTCTGCTTTTTTAAATGCAGCAAATAATTTTGATGACTCATGACCACCACGCTTAAGCGCGAAAATTTCGTCATCTGTCATGTCAGCAACAAGTGCTGCTGTTTCTGGGTAACGACCAAAGAAGTTTTCACGTACGTACGCACCATCTTTAGCTTTATACGTTTGGTAATCGCCATCAACAGTTTCGTTCATTAACTGTAGTAATTTACCCGTTGTGTCTTTAGCTAGAAGAATATCCCAACCGCTGCCCCACACTAGTTTAATTACGTTCCAGCCAGCGCCTTTAAACAAGCCTTCTAGCTCTTGAATAATTTTACCGTTACCCATAACTGGGCCGTCTAAACGCTGTAAGTTACAGTTAACTAAGTAACAAAGATTATCTAGTTTTTCACGTGCAGCAAAAGAAATGGCACCGCGTGATTCTGGCTCATCCATTTCACCGTCACCTAAAAACGCGTATACACGTTGGTTTTTAGTATCTTTTAAGCCACGACCATCTAAGTATTTTAAGAAGCGTGCTTGGTAAATAGACGAAATAGGACCTAAGCCCATTGATACCGTAGGGAACTGCCAAAATTCAGGCATTAACTTAGGGTGTGGGTACGATGGTAAGCCTTCGCCATCAACTTCTTGGCGGAAGTTATCTAGTTGTGCAGCCGATAAACGACCTTCAACAAATGCACGTGCATAAATACCAGGAGAAATATGACCTTGGTAATAAACTAAGTCACCACCGTCTACATCATTTGGTGCTTTAAAAAAGTGGTTAAAACACACTTCATAAAATGCAGCAGATGATTGGTAAGACGCCATATGGCCGCCTAAGTCGAGATCTTTTTTAGATGCACGTAGAACGATCATAATCGCGTTCCAACGTATAATTGAACGAATACGACGCTCAAGATTTACATCACCCGGGTAAGCAGGTTCTTGATCTACAGGAATAGTATTAACGTAGTTCGTGGTAATACCCGTTGGCATATCAACGCCGTCTAAACGGGCTTGCTCTAATACTTGCTCAAGTAAAAACTGAGCTCGTTCAACACCTTCTTCGCGCACAACTGATTCAAGAGCTTGTAACCACTCTTGTGTTTCTAGCGCGTCTACGTCAATTTTATTGACTTCAGACATATGGAGGTTTCCTTATGTTTAAAATACGAATATTGTTAATTTAATATCACAGCTACTGAATTTGTGTGTTCAAAGTAGTTATGTACTAACTTAATTTTGTTTAGTGCGTCTTAAACTACGTTCAATTCGCGAATGTTCTTTGCCTGCTTCAAGTAGTGCTTCTTCTATAAATGCTAAGTGCGCATTACTTGCTAAACGGGCTTGTTCTGGATTACCGTCAATAACGGCATCCATTAATAAACGCCTGTGTTGGGCTAATTGACTGCTAATATCTGACTTTTTTAATAAAACAGTTAAATTTTGCAATACATTTTGCTCAAGCAGCGCTTTCATGCCTCTTACTAAATGCAGTAACACCACATTATGCGAAGCTTCTGCCACGCTAAAGTGAAATGCATTAATTGCTTTTGCTTTTTGCTGTAAATCATCATTAACTAGGGCAATTTTATCAAAGCTTTCTTTCACTTTGCTAAAATCGTTGCTGGTCCCGCGCAGTGCCGCGTAGTAAGCAGCAATCCCTTCTAATGCATGACGAAATTCAAGTAAATCAAACTGCGACTCAGGGTGTTTACTAATCAAATCAAAAAGTGGATCAGTAAGCCCTTCTTCGAGCTGATTTTTTACAAACGTGCCGCCACCCTGGCGACGCGTAACTAAACCTTTCGCTTCTAATTTTTGAATTGCCTCACGCAGTGACGGGCGAGACACTTCAAATTGCTTTGCTAGTTCACGCTCTGGTGGCAACTTTTCACCTGGTGCTAACGAGCCTTCAAGAATCATGTTCTCGAGTTGCTGTAAAATAACATCAGATAACTTTGCTGCTTTGATCTTTAAAGACATGAATCAACGTCCGCGTTGTATAAATACCAAGAGCCCATAAAGCGGGGCTTTGAGTAGTATGATTTACCCAAAAGGTAAATTGGTCATACCAAAAATTTTCAATACGGTATCAAAAACCTTATTAGCTGTCAATTTACAGGTAACTTGAGCAATTAAAGTAGCGTAACGCATTTTGAACGAAGATTAAACAATGCGCAATTTACAAAAATTGTTATAACGTTAATAGGATGAAAACAATTGGTCTGACCAGAAGGAATTAGAATATTAGCTCTATTTTATTGTGTTTAAAAATTGCAGGAAGAGATTAAAGCACCTTACATTGCATAAGGTACTTTATTAAAAAGGTATTAACTTAAGACAGTCCACCAAATAATGTAAGTAGTGCTATAAGTACTAAGTAAAATAATACATTGCGCTTAACAAGCTTAATCATACAAGTGGCTTCGTAGGTACAGCCATAATAACGCTTTTCAACTTGCTCTGCAGCCAGCGCAGTACATGTTACTACTTCTCGGTTTGGAGATTTAAAGTTAAGTACGTAACGTAGCCAACAGCTTGTGCCTTTATTAAAGTTACCTATTACTAAATAACCAAAGCTGGTAATACGTGCAGGTAACCAGTCGAGCCAAAACAATAATTTATGTATAAGTTTAAAACGCTTAGCAAATATTACTTTATGATCTTCTCGTACTAAATCAGCTAAAGTACGTACCAGTGCATATAAAACCGCACCTGGCGCGCCTAAAACAACGAACCAAAAAATAACCGCACAGTAAAATCTAAAGTTTACCCACGCCAATGTTTGCCCAAAGGTTTCGCCACCATTTTGATCATCAGTACGCTTTTGACCTATTTGCAACGCATATAAAGATGCAGCAGTACCGTCATCTCGCGTTAACGCATTTAAATACGACTTATATAAAGCACGCTGCTTAGCACAACCAAAGCAAACCAAAAGCACCGCGATATTAATGCCCAACTGCCACAAAACAAAATCAGATAAACAATAAATTAGTGCCATCGCAATCACTGGAAGTAAAAGCCAAATTAAAAAGCCCGGTGCTGAGCTAAATAAGCCCTTATCACCAAGTAATTTATTAGAGCGATTTAAATAACCATTAGCGTAATAACTTATCTGCCAGTAATTAGAACGAGCGCCTAAGCGCTCTAGTATTAATGCAATTATTATAGAAACTAAAATCATGGGAATAACTCTCTTAACTTAGTTGTTCAAGCATATTAAAAAACAATGGCCAATTAAAGCTACTGCCAGGATCTGTTTTACGCCCAGGGGCAATATCGCAATGCCCAACAATACGCGAAGGGGTAATTTTTGGATAGCGTTGCATTATAGATTTACTAATAATAGTTAATGTTTTGTACTGTGCTAAAGAATATGGAGCGGTGTCGGTACCTTCAAGCTCAATGCCAATGCTAAAGTTATTACAAGCAGGTACCCCCTCAAACTCGGATTGCCCTGCATGCCAAGCGCGCTTTTCAAAAGGCACATATTGTATAACCTCACCGGTGCGCTTTATAAAGCAATGGGCCGATACACGTAAATTCTTTAAGTCACTAAAACTCGGATGAGCATTGCAATCAATGCACCCCATAAATAACTCATCAACGAAAGGTGTACCAAACTGCCCTGCTGGCAATGATATATTGTGAATCACCAATAAAGAAATATCAGCCTCATCAGGGCGCTCATCAAAATGCGAACAAGGCCGCTGCGCTACCGTACTTAAAACACCGTCTAAATCTATTTTCATGATACGTTTATTATATAAATATCAAGATATACATAGCACTGATGCTAATGGATTTATTAAAAAAATGATAGTAACAAGCGAGGTATAAAACCTCACCTACAAATAATTCAAACCCATACGTAGGTGCTAATTTACATCCGCTCATGTAACATAACTTTTGAAATTAAAAGCGAGATATAAAACCTCACCTACAGATAATTCAAACCCATACCTAGGTGCGAATTTACATCCGCTCATGTAACGTAACTGTTGAAATTAAAAGCGAGGTATAAAACCTCACCTACAGATAATTCAAACCCGCACGTAGGTACGAATTTACTTCAAGCGCTTATCTTTATATTGATGAAAAGGCAATCGCTTCTCTTTCTTTTATAAACATAGTAAAATTTGCTTAATTTATTAACGCTTATGAGCTTTTATTATGTCTATCCCGCACTCTTTAGTTAGCCAACTTGTCACTCTTGCACTCGACGAAGATTTAAATTATCAAACAGCTCAAGACGGAGATATTACCGCGCAGCTTATCCCTCAGAGCGAGCAAGCCAACGCCAAAGTAATCACTCGCGAAGATTGCATTTTTTGCGGAAAAGACATCATCCTTGAAGTATTCAAACAAGTAGACCCAAGCGTTAAGGTTAATGTACTTATAAATGATGGCGACGCAGTTAAAGCAAACAGTACATTATTTACCGCTATTGGCTCGGCTCGTTCAATATTAACCGCCGAACGTACTGCACTTAACTTTGTACAAACTTTATCAGGCACTGCAACTACTACAGCACATTATGTAAAAGAGCTAAGTGGTACAAATACACAGCTACTTGACACACGCAAAACCATACCAGGGCTTCGCGCATTACAAAAATACGCAGTAAAATGTGGCGGCGGTGTAAACCATCGCATTGGGTTATTTGACGCTTTTTTAATTAAAGAAAATCATATAGCGGCTTGCGGCACAATAAACAAAGCCGTAACTCAAGCTAAACAAAACCATCCAAATAAACCTGTTGAAGTGGAAGTAGAATCACTCCCAGAGCTTAAGCAAGCTATTGATGCTGGCGCCGACATAATTATGCTCGACAACTTTAACGTAGAGCAAATTAAGCAAGCTGTAATTTTAACCAACAAACGCGCCAAACTAGAGGTTTCAGGCAATATGACCCTAGAAACGCTCAAAACTTATTCACAAGCAGGTGTCGATTTTATATCAAGCGGAGCATTAACAAAAAACTTACAATCAATCGATTTATCGATGCGTTTTGAACAACTTTAGAGCTATTTCAGGTAATTAATACCGCTAATCAATTGACAAGTTAAGTAAAAAAGCATTAAATAACCCAAAAGGCTTACTTTGTAACAAATTGTTAAATAAAATCGCTTTTTTATAAGAAGATACGTGCTAAATACTAAAATAAAATGGTAGACTAATTCTGTTGTACTATTTTATTTTAAAAGGTAGTCATAAATAACTAGTACCTTTAATTTTTAAAGACATAATTAAAAACTAAAGCAACTAAACTACTTACTTTATGCCTATACTATTTGTTGCTACAACATGTAGTGCTCTTAGTAAACTTTTATAGTTAGTACTAAACATAATGAATTCACATTCGGCTTTTGTGTTTCATACTCTAAAGCTAAAGTGTAATAAAATTAATTTTAAGTAAAACTGTAAAGTAAATCAGTTAAATTAAGCTAGGCACTTCTGCCGCTTAAGTGATTTAAGTTACAAAAATCTATCCTTTAGGAGAGGAAACATGAAAACAATGACTCAAAAACAACAGGGTTTCACCCTAATTGAATTAATGATTGTAGTAGCAATCATAGGTATTCTTGCTGCAATTGCATTGCCTGCTTACTCAAACTATCAAGCATCATCTAAGCTAACAGCTGGATTAGGTGAAATCAGTGGCGCTAAAACAGAAATGGAAATTCAAGCAAACAGTGGAGATGTTATTGGATCAATAACAGACCTTTCAGCAATAAAAAATGCAACTACTCAAAACTGTAAGATCACAGCAAGCCTTGATAATACAGGCGTGGGTACAATAGCTTGTGCGATACAAAATGCGCCATCTCAAGTAAATAAAGCAGTAGTAACATGGTCACGAGCTGCTAATGGTGTTTGGACTTGTGCAACTACTTTAGCTGGTGATAAAACTTTAGCTCCGAAAAGCTGTCCACAATCTTAATCATTTATTGATTACTAAAAGCGCCTAATTTGGCGCTTTTTTAATGCGTAAGAATCAGCATTCATGAATATAACAAATATAATAAAACCATCGCTTATCAGCTTGTTTTTTCTGTGTACGCTAATACCTTTAATACCCATAATTTCATACGACTACCATAACCACCAACGTATCATCCAAATAGCTTTTTTACTTTTCACAAGTATTCTAGTGCTTACAGCTTTTTTAAGTAATAAAGAGCCTACTTTTAAGCTGGCACTAAACAAAAAAAATGGAATGTTATTTTCGGTTTTTATCTTTTGTGGTTATTTATCTGCATTAATGAGTGCGGAGCAAAGTTTTAGCTTACTTTACACATTTCATATAAGCTTACTTATTTTAACTATGTGTTATGTAGGTACTATAAATAATAAAAAACCTATTTTATTTATTATTTATGCATTACTGATAACCCATACAAGCCTCATTTTAATATGTCTACTTAATATAATTTTTACGCTATCTGAACAACAACCCTTAAACCCCTACATAATCTACTCAGGTTTTATTAACATTCGCTTTTTTAACCAAGTACAAGTGTTTATTCTTCCCTTTTTGGTGCTACTCCTAAAGCTTAAAAGCATTCAGCGCATTGTATTTATTATTTTGTTTTTAAACCTATTATTAATATTTATTGGCCAAGCTCGTGGGGCCTTACTCTCATTTTTAGCTTTCTCTATTTTTGCTCTTGCTTTAAAAACTACATTAAAAAAACAAGTACTTATCGGATTAGCCTGCTTTGTTTTAAGTTGTATTACTTTTTATGTTTTGGATTCATTAAATAGAGGAGGTGCTGAAATACTACGCACATCCTCCTCAGGCCGTATCGACCTGTGGTTTAATACTCTTTCTAACCTATCTTTAAAGCATTTATTTATCGGCAACGGTCCTGGAGTATTTGAAATGTCACTTGGAAGTTCAGCTCCTTACAGTCACCCTCATAATTCATTAATTGAAATTTTAAATGAGTGGGGCCTTATAGCTCTTATATGTATTTTAACTGCTGTTTGTACAACCTTTAAAAAAGCCATAACACATTTGAAATGTCATAAAAAAGATATCATTACTGAAAGCCTCTTTTACTCTTTTGCTATAGGTATTACATACTCACTATTTTCTGGCGTGCATGTAATGCCAGTATCGCAAACACTCTTATTTATAATGTGGGGGTTGCTACTTGGTAGAATCAATAAAAAAAGTATCCAAAGCATTTCCATAAATAAATACTTAAAAGCTTTAGTAACCATTTTATTTGTTTTTGCATGGTACCTTTACTTACAAAAAGCGATAAGTATTTATAATAATATTGACCCTGATAAGGGCTACATTTACGGACCTAGATTTTGGTCCGTTGGGCAACGATTTTAAAGCGCTCAACTTTTCTACCAAGAATCATTAGTTTAAGTTATGCTTATAATAATGAAGTTTTAAACCAAATTCAGCTGGGTACTCTTAATGGCAAAAAAACAACAAGATAAAGGCCTCGATACCTTTCAGTGGGTCGGTGTAAGTGCACGAGGGAAGAAACTTGAAGGTGAGCTTACAGGTAATAGTATTGCATTAGTAAAGGCTCAGCTTCGCAAGCAAGGTATCACTCCCTCAAAAGTGAAGCGTAAAGCAAAACCGTTGTTCGGTATTCAAAGTGTTCAAAAAATAACGCCAAAGGATATCGCACTAGTTACTCGCCAAATTGCAACAATGTTATTAGCCGGCGTACCATTAATACAATCTATAGAAATGATTGGCACTGGTTCGACTAATAAAAGCATCAGGAAACTAATGGAGACTATTGCCGATGAAGTAAAAGCGGGCCAGCCATTATCTACAGCGCTTAGAAAACACCCTCGCTATTTTGATGATTTATATTGTGATTTAGTCGCATCAGGTGAGCAGTCAGGTGCGCTTGATAGAATATTTGATCGTGTTGCTATTTATAAAGAAAAGTCTGAAGCATTAAAGTCAAAAATTAAAAAGGCGATGTTTTACCCTATTTCGGTATTGGTGATTGCAGGTATTGTTACCTCAATATTATTAATATTTGTAGTACCGCAGTTTCAAGAAATTTTTGCTGGTTTTGGAGCTGAACTCCCTGCATTCACATTATTTGTAATTGGTATATCAGAATTTATGCAAGCATATTGGTGGATGATTCTTATTGGAATGTTTGCTTTTGGATACGCATTTAAAGAAGCAAAACTCAGAAGCCTAAAACTAAGAGATGCAACCGACAGAGCAATACTAAAACTGCCTGTTATTGGCATGATTTTAAATAAAGCGGCTGTTGCTCGCTATGCAAGGACTCTTTCAACTACGTTTGCTGCCGGTGTGCCGCTGGTTGATGCACTTGACTCTGCCGCTGGGGCTTCCGGCAATGCAGTATATCGTTACGCTATTTTAGATATAAAAGTTGAGGTAAGCTCTGGTAATCAGATGAACTGGGCAATGCGTAACTCAAAAATATTCCCTGATATGGTAATACAAATGGTTGCGATTGGTGAGGAGTCTGGCTCGCTAGACGGCATGCTTGCTAAAGTAGCGACTATTTACGAGCAAGAAGTTGATGATGCTGTAGATGGCCTTTCTAGCCTGCTTGAGCCACTTATTATGGCTGTACTCGGTGTACTTGTTGGTGGCTTGATTGTTGCTATGTACTTACCTATTTTCCAACTTGGCTCTGTTATTTAATTACCAAAAATAACAATTCACAGGAAATAAAAGAGAAGGCTTACTTTTTGATAAGGTATAGCTATTAATGTCCTCTCATTTACTCTCTTATACTTCTCTTTGTGATAAATACTTCACTTAATTTTTAAACGCTTAATTTTTAAAATAATTTTCAGGTAATATGATGCAAAGTATTATAGAAGTAATGCAAAGCCAGTTGTGGTTTTACTTAACCACCGTTGGCTTAATTAGTTTATGTATTGGTAGTTTTTTAAATGTGGTTATTTATCGCTTACCGCTAATGATGCAACGTGAGTGGCAAAGCGAATGCAGACTACTGTTAGAAGATGAACTTACAGGGAATAAACCTAAACAAGCCAATATCAGCGAGCCTTTTAACTTAGTAAAACCCAACTCTACCTGCCCTAAATGTAAAACTGCCATTAAACCTTGGCAGAATATTCCTATTATTAGTTGGTTAGCACTTAAAGGTAAATGCGCAAGCTGCAGTAATCCTATTTCGGCCCGATACCCTGCTGTAGAGCTAATTACTGCCATATTAAGTTTAGTTGTTGCTTATAGCTTTGGTGCGACCGAGCAAGCCCTTTTATATATTTTTGTAACGTGGATTTTAGTAGCACTAACCTTTATTGATATTGACCACATGTTACTGCCAGACCAGCTTACATTACCGCTTGTATGGCTTGCACTTATTGCCTCGGTATTGGGTTACACAATTACACCAACCGATGCCATTATTGGCGCGGCTTGTGGTTATTTAAGCTTATGGAGCGTGTTTTGGTTATTTAAGTTATTAACCGGTAAAGAAGGCATGGGCTATGGCGACTTTAAACTGCTTGCTGTATTTGGTGCTTTGCTTGGCTGGCAGTCATTACTCACTATTATTCTGCTTTCGAGCGTAGTAGGTGCAATTATAGGTATTGCACTATTAAGCATACAAGGTAAAGACAAAGCGACCCCTATCCCTTTTGGGCCTTATTTAGCCATAGCTGGCTGGATTGCAATGCTTTGGGGTAACCAAATTCAAGGCGCTTATTTTAATTTAATTGGTTATTAAAATGAGTGAGCAAATTACTAAAGTAAACAGCTGGGTATTAGGTTTAACGGGCGGTATTGGCTGTGGAAAAACAGCCGTTAGTAATATGTTTGAAGAGCTTGGTATTACAATAGTTGATGCCGATATAATTGCGCGTGAAGTAGTACTCCCAAATAGCAAAGGGCTAAAAGCGATTACAGCTCACTTTGGTGAACATATTTTATTGCCTGATGGCACATTAAATAGAGCAGAATTGCGCGAAAAAATATTTACTAACAACAATGACAAAGAATGGCTTAATGCGTTATTGCACCCTCTTATACGGATAAAAATACTAACCGATTTAAACAATGCAACCAGCCCTTATGTTGTTTTAGTCGCGCCTTTATTGTTTGAAAACAACCTTGATAAGTATTGCGACCATACCTTACTTATTGACGTGCCAACCTCTGTTCAAATAGCGCGTACAGTAAAACGTGACAACACAAGTATTGAGCAAGTTAAAAGTATTATTGCCTCACAAATGTCACGAGCCAATAAACAGCAAAAAGCGGATGATATTTTAAATAATGACCGAAGTTTAAACCTAGTGCATATAGAACTTGTTGATCTTCATAAAAAGTATCTACAATATGCATTACACAACAAAACAAACTCACATTAACACTGTCCTAACTCACACAAACTCGTATTTTAGTTAGTAAAATCACAACAAAGAATGAAAGGTGATGTAATCCCCTTCTTTTTTCTGATAAATTGCTTACTATTGAAGGAATAAAACAGGTGCGCAATGAATATTAACTCACCGTTATTGAGAAAATTTATAACCCTTGGCCGCATTGATGCCGACACGGTTAAAAACAAACAAAATGAATTTGCCTCAACAGCTGAGCTTATTTCTAAATGTGGAAAAATCGATAGTAATGATTTAGCTGAACAATGTATCGATTTGTTTCGCGTACCCTATTTTGATTTAAAAGATTTTGATCCTACAAAAATCCCGGCCGATCTTGTAAAAGAAAAACTTATTCGCAAGCATCACATTTTGCCGCTTGTTCAAAAAGATCGAAAAGTTTACATAGCAGCATCCGATCCTACAGATTACGGCGCATTCGAAAACTTTGAGTTTAGTACCGGTCTTTCATGCGAAATTGTTGTTGTTGATTATATTCAACTCGATGCCAAAATCGAGCAATTACTAGATGCCACTGGCAGCTTAAATCTAACTGATGACGAGTTTCAAGAATTTGCTGACTTAGATTCAGAAAGCCAAAGAGATACAGCACCACAAGATGACGACAAAGATGATGCGCCTATCATCGTATACATCAACAAAATTTTAATGGATGCCATTAAAAAAGGCGCCTCTGATTTACATTTTGAACCGTATGAGCACAAGTACCGTATTCGCTTTCGTATTGATGGCATTTTGCATGAAGTTGCAAGCCCACCTAATACATTAGCAACCAAGCTTTCTGCGCGTATTAAAGTAATGTCGCGACTCGATATTGCCGAAAAACGCAAACCACAAGATGGTCGTATAAAACTAAAAATCACTGAACGTAAAAGTATCGACTTTCGTGTAAGTACCATGCCTACCTTGTGGGGCGAAAAAATAGTAATGCGTATCCTTGATTCATCAAGCGCTATGTTAGGCATTGATGTATTAGGCTATGAGCCTGAGCAGAAAAAGCTCTATATGGATGCACTTGCCCAGCCTCAAGGGATGATACTAGTAACAGGGCCAACGGGTTCTGGTAAAACAGTATCGCTATACACAGGTTTAAATATATTAAACCAGCCAGAGCGCAATATTAGTACTGCGGAAGATCCGGTTGAGATTAACCTTGAAGGTGTAAACCAAGTACAAATTAACATTAAAGCCGATATGACTTTTGCCAATGCACTGCGTGCATTTTTACGTCAAGATCCTGATGTAGTTATGGTAGGTGAAATACGTGACCTAGAAACCGCAGAAATATCAATAAAAGCGGCGCAAACAGGTCACTTGGTTTTATCAACATTGCATACAAACTCAGCACCAGAAACAATCACCCGTTTATTAAATATGGGTGTGCCCGCTTATAACGTAGCAAGTTCGATCAGCTTAATTATAGCCCAGCGTTTAGCACGTCGTTTATGCCCTAAATGTAAAACGCCAGAACAACTTCCGAGTGAAGAACTGGCTCGCCAAGGATTTAGCGCCAAGCAAGTTGAAGAAATGACGTTATATACGCCTAAAGGGTGTGATAGCTGTACCGATGGTTATAAAGGCCGAGTGGGTATTTACGAAGTAATGCAAATTACCCCTGAAATTGCCCAAATTATTATGCGCGGTGGTAACTCGCTTGAAATAGCTGACGTTTCACTTAAAGCCGGATTTAATAATTTACGTTTATCGGGTTTACGCAAAGCAGCCGATGGCCTTACATCCCTTGGTGAAATTAATCGCGTGACTAATTTTTAAAGGTCCATAGTAAAAGCTACAAGGTTCTGAACACTAGATTCAGAGCCTTACTTATACCTAGAGACTCATATCTAAGTAATGTAAAATGCAGAAAAAGATTGTAAAGAGTAAATTATGCCTACTATTGTAAACTGCCCAACCTGTAAAACTAAAGTTGAATGGTCAGAGCAAAGCCCATTTCGTCCTTTTTGCTCAAAACGCTGTCAGCTAATTGATTTAGGTGAATGGTCGTTTGAAAATAACAGGATTTCTGCACCAATCACGTCCGCAGAAGAGTTTAGCCAAGACATGATTGAAGATATTGAAGCTATGCTGGCTAAAAATGAAGATGACTTTTTTAAGTAATTTATCTTCATTATGCCCTAATACCAATCCGCAATAATACTTAATCAATTTGAGGGGTTAAATCTGACGTTAACTGCGTTAAAAATTTCTGATATAGAACAACTAAATAACGAAATTTTTGCCTTGTTATCGACACGACTTTCTTCCCTCAAAATAGATCACTTAATTAAGCGAATTGGTATAAAAGCAAAAACCAGCATTAAGCTGGTTTTTTAGTATTTACAAAAAGTATAATTAACTTTTTTGTTTACGGTGCTTTTTATTCATACGCTTTTGCATTTTAGCAAATTTCTCTTTTTGCTCAGCGTTAAGTACCTGCATTACTTGGTGTTGCGTTTTTAGTTTAATTAAACCAAATTGCTCACCTTTTTCGCGGCGTTCATTTAATAGCTCTTTTGCTGCATTTTCGTCAAATGTTGCAGCCGAAAGTAACGCATCCATTTTAGCTTTGTGCGCTTCACGCATCGCTTTACGGGCTTCTTTATCGTCGCCACGCAACGCTTTCATTTGTGTTTTTTGCGCTTCAAAAATAGCCTTTAGCTTAGTTTGCTGCTCATCTGTTAAGCTTAATTTTTCAACGCCGCGATCAGAAAGTAAAAAACGAGCTTGAGAATGGCCTTGTTTATGTCCGTCGCCTTTAGCTAATACGCTACCAGCACCAAGCGTTGCTGTTGCTAAGCCACAGATAAGTACTAATTTTGAAAGTGTGTTTAATTTAGTCATAATCATTACCTTAATATTGGGTTGGTTGTGGCTGCTAAGCCAGTGAGTTAACTATACCTAACTCAATGCAAAGTAACGCAAAGCAGTGTAAAGGTTGTGTAAAGATTCACCTTTGCACTATTTAGCGGGTAAAATAACGCCATAAACAACTCTAAGGGTTTGTAAATGAAACTATTAATGATTGATGACGATACTGGTCTTTGCGAGCTATTAAGTGAGTATTTAACTGCCCAAGGGTTTGAAATACAAAGCGTACACGACGGTGAGCAGGGCCTTAAACTAGCACAAGCAAATGACTACGCCCTTATATTGCTAGATGTAATGTTACCAACGCTTGATGGTTTTGAAGTACTTAAACAACTTAGGCAAACAAAACTCACACCGGTCATAATGCTTACTGCAAAAGGTGAAGACTTTGACCGTATTTTTGGCCTAGAGCTAGGCGCTGATGATTATATTCCAAAGCCTTTTAATCATCGTGAATTACTAGCCCGCGTAAAAGCGATAACACGCCGTATAGAGCACATTAATAGCTTAAATGCAGCTACAACGAGTAAGTTACTCGTTAATGGTATTACTGTTAACCTTGCAGCGCGAGAGGCCTCAATCGACGGCTCTACACTAACCCTTACCGGTACAGAGTACGAAATACTCACGCTATTGTGTAAAAATGCAGGCGAAGTTGTTAGTAAAGAGCAAATTAGCGAAGAAGTGCTAGGCAGGCGCTTAGCTTCTTTTGATCGCTCTATCGATATGCATGTAAGTAATATCCGTAAAAAAATAGCTGAGCATATTCCAGGTGAGCGAATTAAAACAATGCGAGGTACGGGTTATGTCTTTATCCAAGGCGAATAAAAGCACTTACTTTGCTTGGTTAAAACATCCTGGGCACTACCTGTTTTTTAAAGTATTTATTTGGTTTTGGTTAACTATAATCGGCACCGTAGCAGCGCTTATATTTTTAAGTAATATAACCGCTATTAATGCGGTATCTAACGAGCCACTTTATGGCCCAATGAAAAAAAACCTAATATATACCGCCAAAAGTATTGAGCGCACTGCTATTAAACATAAGCGCAGCCTAAGCGAAGTATTAGTACACCCTCGCCTATCAAAGCGTAAACTTTTATACTTAAGCGCAGCTCAAAGCGAGGACTCTCTTAGTAGTAAAGAGGTGCCAGAGAGCATCGACTTAAGTTTATTAAACTTCACTCAAAATATGTCACCGCAAATTATTTTCACTGAGAAATATCAAGCCTTCGGCCCTGTTAATATAAACGTGCCTGAAGGGAGTTTTTATCTTTATGAAATAGATATTAATCATCAACCACCGCTAATAATGCGCTTTAAGCTTATGCCTAATTGGATGAAAATAGTCATCGCAATTGTTGCCTCTCTTATTTTAAGCTTTGTATTTAGCCGTAACTTAATAGCCCCTATAAATAGCCTTAAAAAAGCGGCAATTAAACTATCAGCGGGTAACCTAAGCGCAAGAGCCGACATTTCTGTAAACCGAAAAGATGAGCTAGGAATACTAGGGCGAGATTTTAACAGCATGGCTAATCAGTTAGAGCTTTTAATTAGTTCACAAAAACGCTTATTAGCCGACATATCACATGAATTACGATCGCCTCTTACACGTTTAAAAATGGCTACCGGACTTGCACAAATGCAAGCTAACGACGCTAGCCAATCGTATTTATTACGCATAGAAAAAGAAGCTAATCAACTCGATAAAATGATTGCCGACGTGCTGCAAGTTTCTCGCTTAGAAGCAAAAAGCCAAGCGCTTTCACTGCAAAAACAATCATTACAAATAATTGTAGATCACGTTATTAACGATGCGCAGTTTGAAGCAAAACAAAATAATAAGCAGCTAAATATAGTGGGCGCTGTAGACGTAAACATTAATTGCGACGAAGGCCTTATTGCCAGTGCGCTTGAAAACCTATTACGCAACGCCATTAAATACGCAAATAATACGATTAGTATTACTCTAAAGCATGCTGATGCCATTTATATAGAAATATGTGACGATGGCTCTGGTGTGCCAGATGATCAACTGAGCAAGCTTTGCGAGCCCTTTTTTAGACAGTCAGATGCGCGGGATCGCGTAAGTGGTGGCACGGGTTTAGGTCTGGCGATTGCTAAAAATGCTATTACTGCGCATGGCGGCAGTTTAGTATTATCAAATAAAGAACTAGGTGGCTTGTGTGCTAATATAACCTTGCCATTAATAAAAGAGTAAAGCATGTTTTATAGTAGTGAGCGTGAGCTTAAGAGTAATCAAATAACAATTAATAACTTTTATAAAAACACGCTAATTAAAGCTTATTTAGATACACCTAACGGGCAATTATTTTATGCTTATGCCATACCAGATAAAGCCAAAAATGCCATTGTAATAAGCTCTGGGCGCCTTGAAGGGTTAGATAAATATAAAGAGTTGTTATGGGAGCTGTATAACAATAATTTTGCCATATTCATAGCCGATCACCAAGGACAAGGCCGCTCTTATCGCCACCTACTAAATAAGCACAAAGGCCATGTTAATCAATTTAAAGATTACAGCGCAGACCTAAACTTATTTAATACACAAATAGTGGATACTCATTGGCAAGGTAAAAAGGTGTTAGTGAGTCATTCAATGGGCGGCGCCATAGCATTTGATTACCTTGCGCATTTTGAACACAATTTTAGTGGCGCGTTTTTATCAGCGCCTATGCTTGATATTTATACAAAAAACACACCAAAACCTTTAGCTAAATTAATAGCAAGTACTGCAACCCTTTTGGGTCAAAAAGACAATTACGCACTAGGACAAACCGATTACATACCCGATGAGTTTGCTACAAATGTATTAACCAGCAGCCCAGTGCGTTACGAGCTATTTAGGCAAACATATCAAGAAGAGCCATTACTACAGCTCGGCGGTGTTACTTACGGCTGGCTAAATGCGACGTTTGCATTTATAACTTCTGTGGATAACTTAAGCGTGACTATTCCACTTTATATTGCCAGTGCGCAAAACGACGAAGTGGTTGATAACAATGCCCAATATAAATTAGCAAACAGGCACGTAAACACGGTACTTAAAAGCTTTGAAGGCGCTAAACACGAGCTGTTTTTTGAACGTGATGAAATACGCCAGCCATTGCTTAAAAGTTTGTATCAGTTTTGTGAGTCGGTGACGGCTTAGCAAGTACCGACAAAGGGTCGAGGTGGATCAATATATCTACCTCAGACTCAAAACGTTCTTTAAGCATTGCCTCTACTTCATCAGCTACGTTATGTGCGCGAATCAAACTTAAATGATCATCAAGCTCTAAGTGCATTTGGATAAACTTAACTTTTCCGCCTTGGCGCGTACGAATATCATGTACACCATGTACGTCAGCATGGGCTCTGGCTATATCAAATATGCTTTGCTTTTCATCATCTGGCAGTTCTTTATCCATTAAATGATCGGCACTATCGCGAGCAATATCCCAACTGTTATAAAGTAAGTAACCCGCTACACCTATCGCAAAAACAGGATCGGCATACAACACACCATAATAAGCTAACAAAATAGCTAATAGCACAGCGGCATTTAATATTAAATCACCTTTGTAATGTACTGAGTCGGCTTTTATAGCAATTGAATCGGTATACTTAACCACCTTGTTTTGTACAAATACAATGACCAGCGTACACGCAATAGCAAAAATACTTACCCACACACCTAATAAAGAATGGCTTAACTGTATAGGGTTAAATAATCGCTCAATACCATGAAAAGCAAGTAGGCAACCTGAGCCTGCAATAAACGCAGCTTGTCCAAGCCCTGCAAGTGCTTCGGCTTTACCGTGTCCAAATCTATGGTCATCATCCGCTGGGCGCAGTGCGTAACCTAACACTAAAAAACTCATGGCGGTGGCAGTAATATCCATTAACGAATCAGTTAACGAGCCAAGCATTGAAGCCGAGCCAGAAGCCAGCCATGCCCATGTTTTTGCGCCAATCATTAAACTAACCATTACCATGGTAACAATGCTTGAAGTTTTAACCCAAAATTCGTAGCTACGGTTATGCACGTTTTAATCCGATAATTAGGAGTACTCAATAGTGTGAGTATATCATTTTTTTAAAAGGTTTCGTGTATACTGCCCTTCGTCAAACTACAGATTATTTTATAAGGCTCATTATGCTGGATATTGTTTTATACCAACCTGAAATACCGCCTAACACTGGTAATATTATTCGCCTATGTGCCAATACCGGCTATGCATTACATTTAATTGAGCCGTTAGGTTTTGAGTGGGACGATAAGCGCGTGAAACGTGCAGGACTTGATTATCATGAATTTAGTCATGTTCAACGCCATGCCTCATTTGAAGATTACCTTGAAAAATGTAAACCAAAAAAAATATATGCATGTACAACCAAAGGTAGTCAGTTTCACCATGAAGCAAGTTACGAAGCGGGTGACTGCTTGGTATTTGGCCCAGAGACTCGCGGCTTGCCTGACGATATGATCCAAGCACTGCCAAAAGAGCAGCGTGTGCGTATTCCTATGCAAGCCAATAGCCGCAGCATGAACTTGTCAAACGCAGTAGCTGTGTTTGTCTACGAGTCTTGGCGCCAGTTGGGTTTTCCTAACGCGCAGTAAATAGCTTTGAGCTAAACAACAAAAAACCGACATAACGTCGGTTTTTTAGTTTTATAAACGCTTATAAAATTATTCAGAACGTTGCTCTCGGCCTAATAGCGCCATTGCAGCTTCTTTCATATCTTTATTTTCATAAAGCACTTTATAAATTTGCTCGGTAATCGGCATTTCTACACCGCTACGCTGCGCTAATAAATACACTTCTTTAGTATTTCTAAAGCCTTCCACTACTTGACCAATTGACTCAATAGCAGCATCGACGCTTTCGCCTTTACCTAACGCTAAACCAAATCGACGATTACGTGATTGGTTATCTGTACACGTTAGTATTAAATCGCCAAGGCCTGCCATTCCCATAAAGGTTTCTGGCTTAGCACCAAGAGCGCAACCTAAACGAGTAAGCTCTGCAAGGCCTCGGGTGATAAGTGCGGTACGCGCATTAGCGCCAAAACCAACACCGTCCGAAATACCGGCACCAATGGCAATTACATTCTTAACCGCACCACCGAGCTGTATACCAATAAAATCATCATTGTTATACACACGGAATGAGCGAGCACAATGAAGTAAATCAGCAAGCTGCTGAGCAAATTCAGGTGACGTAGAAGACACTGAAATAGCTGTAGGTGAACCCATCGCCATTTCTTTTGCAAACGTAGGACCCGACAGTACCGCAAGTGGAATATCATCACCCAATTCTTGCAAAGCCACTTCTTGTAACAAACGTCCAGTATTAGGCTCAAGCCCTTTAGTTGCCCACGCTACTTTAGCACCGTCTTGCAATGCAGGTTTGATCTGCGCAAGTGTGTCGCCAAAAGCATGGCTTGGCACAACAACAAGTACAATAGCGCTGCTAGCAACGGCATGTTGTAAGTTAGCTTCAAGAGTAAGAGTATCTGGAAAAGGAGCATCAGGTAAGTAACGTTGATTTTTCCGCTCAGCTGCAAGCGTGGCAACGTCGTCGCTATTTCTTCCCCAAAGTGTCACGTGGTGACCATTTCGGGCTAAACAAATAGCAAGGGCGGTGCCGTAAGACCCCGCCCCTAATACAGTAACAGCTGTAGTTGCTGTACTCATAAGTTATGCGTCTGCTGAAGCCTGGTCAGCTTGCGCAGTACGTTGTTGCATGTATTGTGCAAATAACGCATCAAAATTAACTGGCGCAAGGTTAAGCTGTGGGAAAGTACCACGGTTAACAAGGTTTGAAACAGCTTCACGTGCATATGGGAACAACACGTTAGGACAAAATGCACCTAGCATGTGCGCAAGTTGCACTTCTTCAACTTCAGCAATAGTAAAAATACCTGCTTGTTGAATTTCACATAAGAACGCAGTTTCTTCACCAAGAGAAGCGGTTACAGTTAGCGCTAAAACAACTTCAAATACACCTTCGTCTAGTTTATTAGAGCGTGTATCTAGGTCTAGCTTAACTTCTGGCGTCCATTCTTTTTGAAAAATGGCCGGAGAGTTTGGCGTTTCAAACGATACATCTTTAGTGTAAATACGTTGAATAGTAAATTGTGCGCCGGCTTCTGCAGCTGCTACGTTTTGATTTTCTTCGTTCATTGTTATTCCTAACTTGTTCGTTATTATAATTAAATTAAGCGTTTAGCTTAGCGTCAAGTTTACCTTGCGCTTCAATAGCCATCATGTCGTCGCAGCCACCGATATGTTCATCATTAATAAAAATTTGCGGTACTGTGCTTGCACCACCTGCTTTGGCAATCATTTCATCGCGTAGCTCTGGCTGTACACCAATATCATAATTTGTGTATTCAACGCCTTTGCTGTTTAAAAGCGAAAGAGCACGCTGACAAAATGGACAATACGCCTTGGTGTATAAAACAACATTACTCATAATAAATCCTCTATCGGCCTAGCTAAACTGATTAGCGACCTGTTGTAGTTGGTAAGCTGGCAGATTGCCACGCACCCATGCCACCTGCTAATAAGTAAACTCGTTCAAAACCAGCTTTACTCATAGCGGCTGCAGTACCTTGGGCAGTCATACCTGTAGTACATACAACTATAATGGGTTTAGTCTTGTACTTTTCAAGGCTTGAAAAGTCAGATTTTTTCGCATTCTCTGGGCTTAAGTGCTCAGCACCAGAAATACGCCCTGCGTTAAACTCTTTTTGCGCACGTATATCGATTACTTGACCGTCATCACGGTTAATAAGTAACGTAAGCTGCTGAGGATTTATTTGACGAACAGCTGAAAGCTTACTCTTTATCCAGCCACTAACAATAAGGAAAACAATACCAACCCAAGCAAGGCTTAAAATGGGATGATTTGTAATAAATTCAATATATTGATCCATTCTACTTCCACTATGAAATTATGTTTTAAAACGTGATGTTTTAAGGATTTTGTACTTTAGCCACGCAAGTATACCCAAACCAACCTAAAATGCGAGTTTAGGAGCACTTAGAGACGTTTAAAAAACGATAAAGCCCCCCATATATAGTTAACAAGAACTCTGGATAATAAATCTATCTCAAGCAGAGTTCAGGTTAGTCAATGAGGTATAAGTGAAAAAATTTAATATCTTGTTTTCAATGCTGATCCTAGCTTAAAAACACGGTATGCTAAAACCACGCTAATAAACCTTTTAGGTGCACAGTATCCATCAACAGATACTAATTTTCAGGAGCTATTATGACAGAGCATAAAAAACCACTGGTATTAATGATTTTAGACGGTTGGGGATACCGCGAAGATACGCAAAGTAATGCTATTCTTGCAGCTAACACACCGGTATTAGACAATTTATGGGCCACACGGCCACACACATTAATATCAGCTTCGGGTTTAGATGTTGGTCTTCCTGATGGTCAAATGGGTAACTCAGAAGTTGGCCATGTGAACTTAGGTGCTGGTCGCATTGTTTATCAAGATTTTACCCGTATCACTAAAGCAATTAACGATGGCGAATTTGATTCAACCCCAGCCTTAGTTGAAAACATAGATAAAGCGGTAAGTGCAGGAAAAGCAGTTCACATAATGGGTCTTTTAAGCCCAGGTGGCGTACATAGTCACGAAGATCACATTGTTGCTAGCATAAAACTTGCTGCAAAACGTGGTGCTAAAGAAGTTTACTTTCATGGCTTTTTAGATGGCCGCGATACACCTCCACGTAGTGCTAAAGCGTCAATCGAACGTATTGAAGCGTTATTTAGCGAACTTAAATGCGGTCGTTTGGCGTCACTTATTGGCCGCTACTACGCAATGGACAGAGACAACCGTTGGAACCGCGTAGAAAAAGCGTACAACGTAATTGCATTAGCTGAAGGTGACTTTAATTTTGATAACGGCGTAGAGGCACTTAATGCAGCGTACGAGCGCGACGAAAACGACGAATTTGTGGCCGCTACAACCATTACACCAACAGGCGCCGCTCCTGCTTCAATAAACGATGGCGACACTCTAATTTTTGCCAACTTTAGAGCAGATAGAGCCCGCGAAATTACTCGCGCTTTTGTTGAGCCTGATTTTGATGGATTCGCAAGAAAAAGAACGCCAGCGCTTAGTGCATTTGTAATGATGACAGAGTATGCAGCCGATATAGATGCACCTATTGCCTTTGGTTCAACACCGTTAGTAAACGTACTTGGTGAGTGGTTTGAAAAAAATAACAAAACACAGCTTCGTATTTCAGAAACCGAAAAGTACGCACACGTTACATTTTTCTTTAGTGGCGGGCGCGAAAGCGAATTTGAAGGCGAAACACGCGAACTAATTCCTTCGCCGCAAGTAGCAACTTACGACTTACAACCTGAAATGAACTCAGAAATGTTAACCGACAAGTTAGTAGCAGCAATTAAAAGTGGAAAATACGATGCTATTATTTGTAACTATCCTAATGGCGACATGGTAGGTCACTCTGGCGTGTTTGACGCTGCAGTTAAGGCCTGTGAAGCGGTAGATAGCTGTATTGGACGTGTTGTTGATGCACTTGAAGAGTTTGGTGGTGAAGCACTAATAACAGCTGATCATGGTAATGCAGAGCAAATGGCAGACCTTAAAACAGGCCAAGCCCATACAGCTCACACTAGCGAACCGGTACATTTTATTTATGTGGGTCGCGATGCAGAGCCTATGCAAGGTAAAGCATTAAGCGATGTAGCCCCTACCATGCTTCACTTAATGGGCATGGAGCAGCCAAACGAAATGACTGGTACGCCTATCATGATGTTGAAATAACGCATGAATAGACGTATTAACCGGTTAATTAAGTGCGGTTTAATACTCACTTCATTAGTGACTGCATCTGCAGTTGCTAATGAAGATCGTACTAAAAAAGACTTATCAGAAGTTCAAAATGCACTTGAGCAAAGCCAAGCTGAGTATAACGCCCAAAGAAAAAAAATAGCGTCACTACAAAAAAACCTCAAAAGCCATGAACTCGATATAGCTAAAAATGCTAAAGCACTTAACATGGCAGAACAATCAGTAAAAGAAACTAAAACACAGCAAAAAGAGCTACAAAATAAAGCCGATGAGCTCGATAAAAAGCATACTCAGTTTCAAAAAGTCTTAGCCGCGCAGCTCAAAAGTGCCTACATGGCGGGTGGCGACGACTATTCTAAAATGCTGTTAAACCAAGAAGACACCGCAAAATTTGAGCGCACACTAAGTTATTACAACTACTTAAATAAAGCCCGTATTGAACAAATTGAAGATCTAAAAAACCTTCAACAACAAATAGCACAAAACCAAGAAGAGCTTGTTAAAACACAAGAAAAACTAGCGCTTTTATTTGATGAGCAAAAAAGACGTCAAACTGCATTGCTTAATGCACAAAGTGAACGCCAAGCTAATCTTAAAAATTTACAAGCTCAGCTCAACAGCACCAAAAGTTCAATAAACTATTTAAAAGAAAACCAACAAACTTTAGTAGCAACAATTGAAGAACTCGAAAAAGAAAAAACACAGAAAATTGAATTACTGGGCCTAAATAAAAACAAAGGCAAATTAGACTGGCCCAGCAAAGGCAAGTTAGAGCACACATTCGGCCAACGTAAACATGGTGGTATTGATTGGAAAGGCGTATTAATTGGTGCAAAAGAAGGCACTAATATTAATAGCGTACATAACGGCCAAGTTGTATTTGCCGATTGGCTAAAGGGCTATGGTTGGGTAATTGTTGTAGACCATGGTGAAGGTTTTATGAGCCTATATGGTCATGCCCAAACACTGCTAAGAGATGTAGGCGACATGGTACGCGAAGGCGAAACCCTTGCTTTAGTTGGCCAAAGCGGCGGACAAGCTAGTTCTGGTCTATACTTTGAAATACGCCACAAAGGACGCGCAGTAAATCCTGTAAAATGGTGCAAACGCATTTAATTAAATAAATCGCTGCACCGCTCTGGAGCAGCTGATGACAACTAAAAAAACTGTAGTAACTACCATTGATCAAAAAAATACAGGCTTTTATATAAGTCTGTATTTGCTTGTATTACTAACCTTAATCGCTTTTTCTAGTAACGCACTAGCAAGCTCGATTAAAGATCTTAAAAGACAACAAATAGACGAAATACTCTTTAACATTCATGCCTACTATGTTGAAGATCTCACCTTACAAAATAGCCACCACATTAAATATAATAGCCAACAGTTTGAGCGTTTATATTCAAAGCTCGACTCTTACTCTAAGTACTTAAATGAGCACGAACTAACCTCATTATTTGATAACACAAATGGACGTTACACCGGTATCGGTATTGAGGTTAAAAATATCGACGAGAATATGACTATTGTTAATGTGGTTAATAACTCCCCCGCAAAAGCAGCGGGTATTTTGCCAGGCGATATTATTGTAAGTGTAAACAACCAAGCAGCCCAAAACCTTACAATCGATGAAGTAGCAACACTAATAAGAGACAGTAAATTTTCAAATATAGACCTAATTATAAGTCGTGATAACAATAAAAACCCACTCACGTTTCATGTAGCACGCCGCCAAATAAACCTCGAAAGCGTAACAAGCGAACTTCTAGATTTTGGTACTGGTTATATAGCTATCAATAACTTCTCTAACCACACATTACATGAGGTTGCTCTGCAAGTTGCTGCCCTGCAAAGCCACTTTGGTTACCCACTTAAAGGCTTAGTAATTGATTTACGTGATAACCCAGGGGGTACATTACAAAGCGCAGTAGCGGTATCAGACCTATTTTTACAAAGTGGCACTATAGTGACTACTAAAGGACGTTTTTACGATGCCAACCAAGCATTTTATGCAAAGCGTGGAGACATTCTAAAAAATGCCCCCATTGTTGTACTTATAAATGAAAACTCAGCCTCTGCAGCCGAAATACTTGCAGCAGCGCTAAAAGATAATAAACGAGCAACCGTTGTTGGCAGTCAATCTTTTGGGAAGGGTTCTGTACAATCGCTCATTCCGCTAGGTGATGGCAATACCGCATTAAAGCTCACCACAGCGAAATACTTCACACCGTTAGGTAAATCGATTGATGGTATAGGAATAACCCCAGATGTGGCGGTTAATCAAACAAACCTTTCACAAAGTAATAAAGCCGTTATAATAAAAAATGAACATACTAACAGTAACGCGCAATTACTTACTGGTAACTTAGCAGATTTACAATTAGTTAAAGCCAAACAATTACTCAGCATGCAGTAGCTTGTATAAGCTGTTAAACAAAGCTAAAAAGATAATAAAAACTATAAACGTGAAAATAACAAAATGGCTAATATTAGCTATTTGTTTTAGCTCAGCAACAATTAGCGCTAAACAAATAGCAATAGTGATAGACGATATAGGCTATCATCAACGGGACTTAGAGTTCCTTTCCTTACCAGGGCAATTGTCGTATTCAATTTTGCCCCATACTCCTTATTCGCAAATTTTTGCAACGCTTGCTAGTCAATCAAATAAAGAGTTATTACTTCATGTACCTATGCAGGCACTTAACGGTAAAGAACTCGGACCTGGCGCGCTTACTTTAAATATGAATAAAGAGCAGCTTCAGCAAACTCTAGGAACCGCTCTCGCTAGTTTACCGCAAGTTAAAGGCGTTAATAACCACATGGGCTCAGCGCTTACGCAGCAAAGCCAAGCTATGAAGTGGACAATGGAAGTGCTTAAAAAGCGCCATTTATATTTTTTAGATAGCCGCACAACCGATTTAAGCCAAGCACAAAATGCTGCTAACTTTTTAGGTGTTGCCAATATTAGTCGCCAAGTGTTCTTAGACAATATAACTACACCAGAACAACTGCAGCTAAGGCTTGAAGAATTAAAACAACTAGCCATCACTCATAATTCCGCTATTGCAATTGCTCATCCCTATCCAGAAACAATCGAATTTTTACGTCATGCCTTACCCGAGCTAACTAAGCAAGGTTTTGAGCTCGTGCCGGTTTCGCAGCTGTTTGAGCGTAAATACATTCAGTTAGCGCAAGCTGAGGGAAAAGAGATTAGTGCTCGGTGATATAAGCTTTAAATAAAGCTATATCCAAATGATAAACTAACCATTCGATAATGCAGAGTATTAGGGCGTGTTGATCTTTGATGGTTGAATTTGCAGCAGTATGTTTGGTTTTTAGGCAAGGCAGAGCCTATGAAGTGTGGTTATTCCCCATAAATAGGCGATAACGCAGCATAAATGCCAAACATGCGCTGCCCTTCGGGTTCAGCCTAGGGACGATAAACTCTTTGTTACTCGGTTTTTACTTAGCCCACTAGGTTACAAACCTCGCGCCGCGATTTAATCGCCCCTAGATTGAACAAATTTCAATCCGCAAAGATCAACACGCCCTAGTATTATACCAATTCGCTTAATTAAGTGATCTATTTTGAGGGCGGAAAAACGAGTTGATAGCCAGGCAAAAAAATCGCTATTTTGTTCTAATTGAGAATTTTTTAACGCAGGTAGCGACACGTTTAGCCCCGCAAAATGATTAAGTATTATTGCGGATTGGTACTACTTAATTAGATATTTTATCGTTGGGTTTCGCTTCTCTCAAACCAATCTACGCGAAAGCAAAAAGCCCCGCATTTTCATGCAGGGCTTTTAAATTTGCTGCTTGAGCAATATTAGCTCATAGCGCTTTGTAACTTTTTCATCGCTGTTTTTTCAAGCTGGCGAACACGTTCAGCAGATACACTGTACTTTTGTGCAAGCTCTTGAAGAGTCGCTTTATCATCCGACAACCAACGTGCGCTAACAATATCTTGTGAACGTTCGTCTAGTGTTTTAAGTGCGCTAAATAAACGAGTATGCGCTTGCTCTTTCCACTGTTCTTGTTCAACGTCGTCAGCTAAATCAGCTGCGCCATCTGTTAAATATTGTACTGGAGAGTACGTGCTTGTTGGTGCGTCGTCGTTATCGTCGCCCGTTAGGTCAAAGCCCATGTCTTGGCCGCTCATGCGCGATTCCATTTCACGTACTTCTTTTTCACTCACACCTAGCTCGCTAGCAACGGTACTAACCTCAGCTTGATTAAACCAACCTAAACGCTTTTTGTTTTTACGAAGATTAAAAAACAATTTACGTTGCGCTTTAGTGGTTGCAACTTTAACTATGCGCCAATTTTTAAGCACAAACTCGTGAATTTCGGCTTTAATCCAATGCACTGCAAACGATACTAAACGTACACCCACTGTAGGGTCAAAACGTTTAACCGCTTTCATCAGGCCTATATTACCTTCTTGAATAAGGTCAGCTTGTGGTAAGCCGTATCCCGAGTAGCCTTTAGCAATATGTGCTACAAAGCGTAAATGCGACATAATGAGTTGCTTGGCAGCACTAAGATCACCTTCTTCCTGAAGCTTTTTAGCAAGTTCTTGCTCTTGTTCAACTTTAAGCATAGGAATAGTGCTTACCGCTTGAAGGTAACCGTCCATGCTTGCGCTTTGTTGTCCGACTGTAAGTGCCATTGCGTATAAATCTTTACTCATTTTTCACCTCGGTGATAAACATTTGAAACTATCTTAGCACTCTTTCTTTAAGAGTGCTAACCCCAATTTAAAACTTTTTTAAAGTATAAATCAAGCAGTTTTTAGTATGTGTTTAGCCTACTACAAGCGACTGAATAAGTGATGAATTGAGGGGCTGCAGCAGGTTAACCTCGCTGCATCACCTTATTTACAACTCATTACTTCATGGGAGGATAGTACATAAATATGACAGTTTTAATAACAGGAGGTACAACCCAGTTCGGTACGATACGCATATCAAGCTGGGTTGGTTCACTTATAGTTTGCAGGATTGTTTATACTTTATCGGGTTCTATTTCTTTAATATATCGATTTACAGAAAGGTACGAGCCTACAAATCCTAAGCTTGTTGCTAGTAACACTAAAAAGCCGAGCTCATTAAGCGATAATCCAATTAACGAGAAGCTTGTTTGATACACCCCCGCTACACTACTCACAGCGCTTGAAAGCCACCACATCATTAATCCTACGCATATAAAGGCGAATAAACCACCTATTACACCATACCAAATACCGGTCCACAAAAATGGGGCATGTATAAAGGTGTTAGTTGCGCCGACTAGCTTCATTACTTGTATTTCTTCTTTTTTATCCATGATCGACAAACGGATGGTATTACCAATAATAAGCGTCACTGAGGTAAGCAGTAATAATGCGATGGTTATTACACTTTCTTTCAGTAAATCTAGTAATGCATTTAAACGCTCTAGCCACGCTATATCGAGCTTACCAAAATCAACTTCACGTTCACTTTCTAATTTAGTTAGCAGTACTTTAGCGGCATTTGGGTGTCTGTGACGTTTTGTAGGAGTAACAAGTACCACATCAGGTAATGGGTTTTTATCTAAGTACTCTAAAGCTTGCCCAAAGCCAGATACGTCTTTAAATTCTGTTAGTGCTTTTTGCTTTGATATAAATTCAACGCTTTCCACTTCTGGATAAAGTGCTAAACGCTTTACTAATGTTTGCGTTTCTTGCTCGTTCATACTTTCTTTTACAAACAACGATATTTCACTCGCTTCTTCAAAACCACTACTTACTTGCTGTACGTTTTTAACAACGAGATAAAGTGTTGCAGGTAACGTTAGGCTCAAACCAAGTACAGCAATAGTCATCATAGATGCAAGCGGCGTACGCCACATTTCACCTAAGCTATGAACACCTTGGCGAAAAATATTAATAATGAAAAAATAGCTGCCAGCTAATACTGATTTTTTTTGCTTGTCGTTACTATTTTGACGACTTTTAAAAAGTAAACTCATAGTGCTCCCTCAGCGAGCGGATCTTGAAGCATGCGGCCATCTTTTAAGGTTAGACTGCGGTACTTCATACGTGCAACCAAACCTAAGTCATGCGTCGCTATAAGAACAGTGGTGCCGTGTTTATTAAAGTCCTCAAACAGCTTTAGGATTTCCATTGAAAGCTCAGGGTCTAGGTTACCTGTAGGCTCATCGGCTAACAGAATTGGCGGGGAATTTACGATTGCTCTGGCAATACCAACACGTTGCTGCTCGCCTCCAGAGAGCATAGACGGATGACATTTTATTTTGTCTATCAGGCCTACTTTATCAAGCGCACCATGAACACGTTTAGCTATTTGCTTATGGTGAGTACCCTCAATAATAAGAGGCAGTGCCACGTTATCAAAAATAGTATAGCGCTCTAGTAAACGGTGGTTTTGAAAAATAATACCTATATCACGGCGAGCATAAGGAATTTGACGCGAGTTTACTTTATTTAAATCAACACCGTTGATAAATACACTGCCTGCCGATGGACGTTCCATTAAGCTAATTAACTTAAGCAACGTACTTTTACCCGCACCACTGTGGCCGGTTAAAAAGGCAAGTTCACCCGGTTTAACATGAAAATTAACTTTTTCGAGGGCGCGGTGCCCTCCAGGATAAGTCTTACTTACTTGCTGAAAATTTATCATTTTTTTATTATGCCAATTCAATTAGTTTACTAATAAAATTGGTATTCCTCGCAATTAAAAAGGGAGCAAGCTCCCTCTTTTGGTAAATTAAACGTCGTCCTCATCTTGGCTAAATAACGCATCAATAAAGTCATCGCTTTTAAAAGCGCGTAAATCATCAATACCTTCACCAACACCAATGTAACGAATTGGAATATTAAACTTATCTGCAACCGCAAAAATAACACCACCCTTTGCAGTTCCATCAAGTTTTGAAAGCGTAATACCAGTTAAGCCAACGCATTGATTAAATAAGTTCACTTGGCTAATTGCATTTTGACCTGTGCCAGCATCAATGGTTAGCATCACTTCGTGCGGCGCATCAGGATCAATTTTTTTCATAACACGAGCTATTTTTTCAAGCTCCTGCATTAAGTTATCTTTATTTTGCAAGCGACCCGCTGTATCTGCAATTAACACATCTATATTACGTGCTTTTGCAGCTTGGAATGCATCAAAAACAACCGATGCACTATCTGCACCCGTATGCTGTGCAATAACAGGAATGCTGTTACGTTCACCCCAAACCTGAAGTTGCTCAACAGCAGCCGCTCTAAACGTATCGCCAGCAGCCAGCATAACCGACTTACCTTCGCTTTGAAATTGCTTAGCCATCTTACCAATAGTCGTTGTTTTACCAACGCCATTTACGCCCACCATTAAAATAACAAATGGCTTTTTATCTTTGGTAATTACTAAAGGCTGTTCAGCCGTTTTTAGCATCGCCGCCATTTCTTGTTTCATTAACTCATAAAGCGCATCACCATCTTTTAACTGCTTACGGTTTGCAGCATCAGTTAAGCTATCAATCAACTTCATGGTGGTATCAACGCCTAAATCGGCGGTGAGCAGCTGTGTTTCAAGATCTTCAAATAATTCGTCATCTATTTTTTTACCACTAAAAATAGATGCAAAACCAGAACCTATATTAACGCGAGTTTTTAACAAGCCCTTTTTAAGACGAGAGAAAAACCCTTCTTTTTTCGGCTTTTCTGCTTTTTTAGCTTCTTCTATTGCAAGTTCTTCTGCAATGCGTTCTTGCTCTAAACGCTCATTTTCTACTTTTTCAGCAGTAATGCGCTCTTGCTCTAAACGCTCGTTTTCTGCTTTTTCCGCTGCAATGCGCTCTTGCTCTAAACGTTCGTTTTCTACTTTTTCAGCCGCAATGCGCTCTTGCTCTAAACGTTCATTTTCTACTTTTTCAGCTGCAATGCGTTCTTGCTCTAAGCGCTCGTTCTGAGCTTTTTCAGCAGCAATACGTTCTTGCTCTAAACGCTCATTTTCTACTTTTTCAGCAGTAATGCGTTCTTGTTCTAAACGCTCGTTCTGAGCTTTCTCAGCAGTAATACGTTCTTGTTCTAAGCGCTCGCTTTCTGCTTTATCAGCAGCAATGCGTTCTTGCTCTAAACGCATTTGCGCTTCTTGTTCTGCTAAACGTTTTGCTTGATCTTGTCTTTGTGCTTCAGCATCTGCTTGTTCTTTTGCTAATAACTCAGCATTCGCTTGCTCTATTGCAAGCTTTTCAGCCTTTACAGCTTCATCCTTTTTTTCAAGGCGTATTTGCTCTAGTCGCTCAGCCTCTATTTTTTCTGCAGCCAATCGCTCTTGCTCTAACAGCATCTGCGTTTCTTGATCGGCTAAACGTTGTGCGTGTTCTTGTCTTTGCGCTTCTGCATCAGCTTGTTGTTTTGCAAGTAATTCAGCATTGGCCTGCTCAATGGCAATCTTTTCTGCGTTTTCAGCACGCTCTCGCTCTAAACGTTTTGCTTCAATTTGTTCAGAAGCAATACGCTCCAGCTCTAAGCGCTCTGTTTCGGCTTCTGCTTTTAAACGTTCAGCTTCAGCTTGCTCCTGTGCTAGCTTTTCTTGCTCTGAACGTTTAGCTTCAATTTTTTCAGCAGCAATACGCTCCTGCTCTAAGCGCTCTGTTTCGGCCTCTGCTTTTAAACGTTCAGCTTCAGCTTGCTCCTGTGCTAGCTTTTCTTGCTCTAAACGTTTAGCTTCAATTTGTTCAGCAGCAATACGCTCCGGCTCTAAGCGCTCTGCTTCGGCTTCTGCTTGTAAGCGTTCAGTTTCAGCCTGCTGCGCAAGCTTTTCTTGCTCTAGCTTCTGCGCTTCTTCTTGCGCTAATGCTTGTTGTTTATCAGCGGCTGCTTTTTGCTCTGCTTCTTTTTTATCTGACTTGCCAAAACCGAGCCACGACATGAATTTACTTTTTTTTGTCATACTTGCTAATAACCACTTATAAAAATCTGATAAACTAAAATTTGAAATAGCTTGGCAATGCCCAGCAATAGTTGCTAATAAATACAACCATTCAAAACGTAAGTGTTCAATAGTAACACTTTTAATACGGTTGAAAAATGAAGCTACACGTAATCACCCATAATATTATCTGAGCTAGATACCATATACCATTTTTTAGTGAGCTAAATGAGAAAAAAAACAACGCAAAATAAAGCTACTAACAAGCCCAGTGATGGCTTTATTAGAGTGATTAGTGGCCAATTTCGAGGCCGAAAACTCCCTGTTAAAAATGTAGAAGGCTTAAGACCTACTACCGATCGAATTAAAGAAACTGTATTTAATTGGCTAATGCAAGATACGCGTGACACAAATGTACTTGATTGTTTTGCAGGTTCTGGTGGGTTAGGATTTGAAGCGCTATCTCGATTTGCTAAAAACGCCACATTTATCGAGCTCGACTCGTCAGCTGCCAAGCAATTAGAACAAAACATTAGCACTTTAAAGCTCGACAACGCATACGTTAAACATACTAATTCACTCTCCTTTTTAGAGCAAAAAAACACAAACGAAGCGTTTAATCTTGTATTTGTTGACCCACCATTTCGTAAAGATTTAGCGCAAACAACCTGCGATTTATTAGAAAAAAACCAATGGTTAAGCGATGATGCATTAATTTATGTTGAAGTAGAAACAGAGTTAACCACCTTCAAGAACCCGAGCAACTGGTTGTTAATTAAAGAAAAAAAGGCAGGCCAAGTGTTTTGCAAACTCTACCAGCGCCAATCAAATTAATACTGTTTTACATGATGCGTTTCTGTTAATATTGTCCTTTACATGTGGTGTTGCTTCGGATTACAATACCGCACCATTTTTGAACCACTTGATCAATGTTTGATCAACTTGAGCAACGCTCATAATTTAGGTAGGTGAATTTTTAATGCCAGTAATTAAAGTAAGAGAGAACGAACCGTTTGACGTAGCACTTCGTCGCTTCAAGCGTTCATGTGAAAAAGCAGGAATCCTTTCAGAAGTTCGTCGTCGCGAGCACTATGAAAAACCAACAGCTGAGCGTAAGCGTAAAAAAGCTGCTGCAGTAAAACGTCACATGAAAAAACTTTCTCGTGATAACGCACGTCGCGTTAAATTATACTAATATATTAGGTCTTGTATAAATGAGCCTTTTAATAACGCTAAAAGATGCGCAAAAAGATGCGATGAGAGCTAAAGACAAATTACGTCTTAACCCTATTCGTATGGTACTTGCTGCAATCAAGCAACGTGAAATTGACGAGCGTATAGAACTAGACGACGCAGGTATTACCTCCGTTATAGTGAAGCTTGTTAAACAACGTCGTGACTCTTACACTCAGTACAAAGATGCTGGGCGTGATGATTTAGCTGATATTGAAGCCAATGAAATAGTAGCACTTGAAACTTTCTTACCTCAAAAATTGAGTGAAGAAGAAATCATTGCTCTCATTGATGCGGCTATTGCTGATACTAACGCAGCAGGTATGCAAGACATGGGTAAAGTAATGGGTATAATCAAAAGCAAAGCCGAAGGTCGTGCCGATATGGGCAAAATCTCTGGTTTAATTAAGCAACGATTAACTGCCTAATACTCCCACATACATTAAAGTATGATTGAAGTGAACCGAGCCTTGCGCTCGGTTTCTTTGTTTTTAACTTTAATAAAAAGTACACCTACTAGGTTACTTTAAAATGAAATTTTTTATAGCTTCCCTATTTATTTTGTTATCATTTTGGTAAGTTAAAGCACGCTATACGTTGCATCAAGCTAGTATAAAAAAGTAAATTTCATATTCGTTATTCTTCTTATTATTTCAGGACTGTATTTTACTAATGGCTGGAAAGATCCCACGTAACTTTATAGACGATTTACTTGCCAGAACCGATATTGTCGACCTGATAGACTCAAAAGTAGGTCTAAAAAAAGCAGGTAAGGATTATCAAGCTTGTTGCCCATTCCATAACGAAAAATCGCCCTCATTTACCGTATCGCAAGACAAACAGTTCTATCATTGCTTTGGTTGTGGCGCTAATGGTAATGCTATTTCGTTTGTAATGGAGTATGAAAAGCTTGAGTTTGTAGATGCTATTGAAGAAATAGCAAGCATGCTTAACTTAGAAGTACCTCGAGAACAAGGCACAAACTCAGCACCAGAACGTACTGCTGCGCAAAAGCGCTCTGATTACGATTTAATGCTTCATACTGCGCGCTTTTATCAGCACCAATTAAAACACCACAGTAATTCTGCCGCCGTTATTGAATATGTAAAAGGCCGTGGTTTAAGTGGTGAAACAGTTAAAAAGTTTATGATTGGCTACGCTCCCAGCGAATGGGATGGATTATGTCTTCAGCTTGGCCGTAATAAAGAACAAAAAGAGCAATTAGTTGAATTAAAGCTAGCTTCAGAAAAAACACCAGGCAGACAATTTGATTTTTTCCGCGACCGATTAATGTTCCCTATTCGCGATAAACGCGGACGCGTTATTGCATTTGGTGGGCGTGTAATGCAAGCCGACCAAGGGCCAAAATATTTAAACTCGCCAGAGACCCGAATTTTTCATAAAGGCTTTGAGCTTTACGGACTTTATGAAGCAAAGCAAGCCCATAAAAAACTTGAGCATGTAATGGTTGTGGAAGGTTACATGGATGTTGTTGCCTTAGCCGAGCAAGGGATTGAATATGCCGTTGCATCACTAGGTACCGCAACAACAAGCGAGCACATGCATACGCTGTTTAGAACAACAGATAAAGTAATCTGTTGTTACGATGGCGACAGAGCTGGCCGTGATGCAGCTTGGAGGGCGCTTGAAAACGCACTTCCTTATTTAAATGACGGTAAAGCACTGCAATTTACTTTTTTACCCGATGGCGAAGACCCTGACTCTATTGTACAAAAAGAAGGTAAGGAGCAATTCGAATTGCGCCTAAGCCAAGCAGATGACTTTACCAAAGTATTGTTTAATAAATTAAGCCAAGAAGTTGATTTAACACTCGACTCAGGAAAAGCTAAATTACTCAGTGCAGCACTTCCACTCATTGAAAAAATCCCAAGTGAATTTTATCAAGAAAACATTCTTGAACAATTAGGGCGTTTAATCGGAAGAACACGTGAGCAATTAAATAACCGTTTAAAAACCCCAAAGCAACAGCATTCGATTGAACGTAAGTTTAAAATAACACCAATGCGTCAAGCGATTGGTATTTTAATTCAACATCCTAACTTAGCTAAAAATGTGCCATATTTACCTGAACTCGCACAAATGAATATTGCTGGTATAGGGCTATTATTACGCTTACAAGAGCAAGCTTTAGAAAAAGAAAGTGTTACCACAGCACAACTGCTTGAATTTTTCAGAGGAACTGAAGATTATGAGCCATTAATAAAGCTTGCAACGTGGCAACACGAAATAAATGAAGAACGTTTAGAGACGGTTTTTAAAAATACTTTCAAGTTTATTGAAGATCAGTGTTTAAATTATCGACTCGAGACCCTATTAATAAAGGACAAGACTCAAGGCCTTAGTAGCGACGAAAGACTTGAGTGTCATTTGTTAATGACAGCGTTAAAAGCAACTAACAGTTAGGGTCTGTTTATCTTTCGAGGTTAAGTTTACAGCAGTGTGTTTGGTATTTAGACAAGGCAGAGCCTATGTAGTGTGGTTATTCCACATAAATAGGCGATAACGCAGCATAAATGCCGAACACGCGCTGCCCTTTGGGTTCGTCCCAAGGGAGGTTTACTCTTTGTTGCCCGGTTTTGACTTAGCCCACTAGGTTACAAACCTGGCGCCGCGATTAAACCACCCTTGGATAGAACAAACTTTAATCCTGAAAGGCCAACAGACCCTAGTCAAAATTGATTTAAACTGTTATACTGTGCTATTCACTGCGTCACATTATTCTAGTTGGCTTTAATGCAAACTACATGATGGCGCCTGTTGTATCAACTTATCAGAGTGGAAGAAACAATCTCTATGGATCCAACTCCTCAGTCACAATTAAAACTTCTGATTCAAAAAGGTAAAGAGCAAGGCTACTTAACTTTTGCAGAAGTAAATGATCACCTTCCACAAGACATTATAGACTCAGATCAAGTAGAAGATATCATAAGCATGATTAATGATATGGGTATCAAGGTTAGCGAAAACGCGCCTGATGCTGATGAATTAATGATGCAAGAAACAACGACAGACGAAGACGCAGCTGAAGCTGCCGCTGCAGCCCTTGCGACTGTAGAAAAAGAAATCGGCCGTACAACGGATCCGGTTCGCATGTACATGCGTGAAATGGGTACTGTTGAACTTCTTACACGTGAAGGCGAAATTGTAATCGCTAAACGTATCGAAGAAGGCATTAACCAAGTACAGATTTCTGTTGCAGAGTACCCTGAAGCAATCACTTACCTGCTAGAGCAGTGGGATAAGTTTGAAGCTGAAGAAATGCGTTTAAGCGATATCATCGTTGGATTTATCGATCCTAATGAAGATACAGCGCCAATTTCAGCAACTAATATCGGTTCAGAATTAAGTGCTAAGCAACTTGATGACGATAAAGATGACAAAGATGATGCTGATAGCGATGACGAAGATGAAGAAGAAGTAGACACAGGGCCAGATCCTGAAGAAGCGCGCATTCATTTTGAAAATTTACGTGATTTATATAATAAAGCACGTGATACGTTTGAAGCTAAAGGTCGTTCGCATCCTGAATCACAAGCAGCCATTTTTGAAATTGGTGAGCTTTTCAGAACCTTTAAATTAATACCTAAACAGTTTGACCGCATGGTAAATAACATGCGTGAAATGATGGATCGTGTTCGCGTTCAAGAACGTCTAATCATGAAACAAGCTGTACAAATTGCTAAATTACCGAAGAAAACGTTCGTTAAGCATTTTGCTAATAACGAAACTGACGCTTCATGGGTAGATTTAGAAATTTCAGGTAACGAAAAGTATTCAGCTAAACTTGAAGAAGTTAAGCCAGAAATCATTCGTAGCATTAATAAATTATCTGTTATTGAACAAACAACAGGTTTAAGCATTGAGCGTATTAAAGACATTAACCGTCGAATGAGCATTGGTGAAGCGAAAGCACGCCGTGCGAAAAAAGAAATGGTTGAAGCTAACTTACGTCTTGTAATCTCAATTGCTAAAAAATATACAAACCGTGGCTTACAATTCTTGGATTTAATTCAAGAAGGTAACATTGGTCTGATGAAAGCAGTTGATAAGTTTGAATATCGCCGTGGTTATAAGTTCTCTACTTATGCTACGTGGTGGATACGTCAAGCAATCACTCGCTCTATTGCTGACCAAGCAAGAACAATCCGTATTCCAGTACATATGATTGAAACGATTAATAAACTTAACCGTATTTCTCGTCAAATGCTACAAGAAATGGGTCGTGAGCCAAATCCAGAAGAATTAGCAGAACGCATGATGATGCCTGAGGATAAAATCCGTAAGGTACTTAAGATTGCTAAAGAGCCAATTTCAATGGAAACACCAATCGGTGATGATGAAGATTCTCACTTAGGTGACTTTATCGAAGATACAACTATTGATTCGCCAATCGATTCGGCAACAATGGAGTCTCTTCGTGGCGCAACTAACGATGTACTTGCAGGCCTAACAGCCCGTGAAGCTAAAGTACTACGTATGCGTTTTGGTATTGATATGAATACCGACCACACCTTAGAAGAAGTAGGTAAACAGTTTGACGTAACACGTGAACGTATTCGTCAAATAGAAGCGAAAGCGCTGCGTAAATTACGCCACCCTTCTCGCTCAGATTTACTGAAAAGCTTTTTAGACGCTAAATAATTTAGCGCTACTATATAAACTAAAAAGGCCGCTATAGCGGCCTTTTTTCTATTTGAAGGAAATAATCATGGCTTGGATCCAAATTCGTATTAACGCCAATGCTGCAACAGCAGATGCAGTAAGTGACCTATTAATGGAAGCGGGTAGTGCTTCAGTAACCTTTATTGACGCAAAAGACACCCCTATTTACGAACCTAAAATTGGCACCGTTGTATTTTGGGCTGATACAACAGTAATTGGCTTGTTTGAAGCTAATCACGATATGAATGCAGTCGTTGCGTTATTGAAACGCCATGATGAACTAAAAGACAATTTAGTATACAAAATAGAGCAGCTTGAGGATAAAGACTGGGAACGTGAATGGATGGATAACTTCCACCCTATTCAATTTGGTGAAAGGCTATGGATTTGTCCAAGCTGGCGCGACATTCCAGATCCTGATGCAGTAAATGTACTGCTTGACCCTGGCCTTGCTTTTGGCACGGGCACACATGCAACAACGGCCTTATGCCTTAAGTGGTTAGAAAGCCAAGATCTAACAGGTAAAACGGTTGTTGATTTTGGTTGTGGCTCAGGCATTTTAGGTATTGCAGCTATAAAACTAGGCGCAGAGCGCATGATTGGGATTGATATTGATCCTCAAGCGCTTGAGGCAAGCTTAGATAATGCTAACCGTAATGGCGTTGCAGACAAACTTGAAGTATACCTTCCAGAAAACCAACCTGAGTTTACCGCCGACATAGTAGTGGCAAATATATTAGCCCAGCCACTTCGCGAATTGCACAGTGTAATTTTAGGTTTATTAAAGCCTGGTGGCAAGATTGCAATGTCGGGTATTTTAGAAGAACAAGCACAATCAGTTGCTGATATTTATGCACCGTTTATTGAACTAGATGACATTGCCGTTGAAGGTGATTGGACTCGAGTAAGTGGCACTAAAAAAGCGTAATAAACTGCATAACCGAATTTAGAGCATTAACTCAAAACCTGCATGTAAAGCCTGTATTTAACAGGCTTTACTATTTTTTTACATATTAAAAGTTTTCTGATTATTGTGTAAAAAATAAAACTTGTATAAATTTCAAACAAATCAACCTACTTGTCATGTGGTTATCAAATGTCAATACGAAAAGGGCAAAAAAAAGTTACTTTTGTTCAATTTATAGCCTTTGATTTTTGTGAAAAAAACCGTAAACTTAGCGCCCCTTGAAAAGAGGCCTATTGAATATAGTGCGTATCGGTAAATACCAACTTGAGAATAATGTAATTGTCGCGCCAATGGCTGGCATTACAGACAGACCATTTAGACAACTTTGCCGTCGTTTAGGCGCAGGGCTAGCTGTTTCTGAAATGCTATCGTCTAATCCTAAGGTTTGGAAAACGGAAAAGTCGATGAACCGTATGGATCACAGCGGTGAGTCGGGTATACGCGCTGTGCAAATTGCAGGAGCAGATCCTGAGCTTATGGCGCAGGCCGCACAATTCAATGTTGCTAACGGTGCACAGATCATAGATATCAATATGGGGTGCCCAGCAAAAAAAGTGAACAAGAAACTCGCAGGCTCTGCCTTATTACAGTTTCCTGAACTTGTGGAAGAGATTATTGATGCAGTCGTTAATGCTGTTGATATACCTGTGACACTTAAAATCCGTACAGGATGGGATCCGGATAACCGTAATGGTGTAGAGATTGCGAGAATAGCTGAACGTTATGGCATTGCATCACTTGCTGTACATGGGCGTACGCGCGCATGTATGTACAAAGGTGATGCTGAGTACGCCACGATTAGGGATATAAAACGTTCAGTGTCGATTCCTGTTGTTGCCAATGGTGATATTACATCACCAGAAAAAGCAAAACAGGTTTTAGACTATACGGGTGCAGATGCCATTATGATTGGCCGAGCCGCCCAAGGTCGCCCTTGGATATTTAGGGAGATAGACCACTATTTGCGAACTGGGGAACACTTACAGCCGCCTGCTATTGCAGAGGTGCGCAGTATTTTAATGGAGCATTTAACAAACCTCCATCTGTTTTACGGTGAGCCAATGGGAGCGCGAATTGCTCGCAAACATGTATCTTGGTATTTGCAAACCCATGACAGTGATGGTCAGTTTAGGCGAGTATTTAATGCGCTCGACAACCCACAAGCACAGGTCGTCGCATTAGAGCAATACTTTAAAACACTAGCAGCTAACTAAGAAAGAAAGAGACTTAATAATGTTCGAACAAAACGTGACTTCTCCATTTATCACTAACCCTCATGTTCAGTCACACGAGAAACCGCAGCCATTGCGTGATGCAGTAAAAAAAGCTGTTCACCACTATTTAAAGCAGCTTAACGGTCAAGATGTGCAAGACGTTTACGACCTTGTTCTTTCAGAGCTAGAAGCGCCATTACTTGAAGAAGTAATGACATATACACGTGGTAACCAAACTCGTGCAGCAATTTTACTAGGTATCAACCGTGGTACTTTACGTAAAAAGCTTAAAAAATACGGCATGAACTAATATGCTGGCTGTGATTTATCACAGCTAATTATTAAAAAAGCACCCTAGGGTGCTTTTTTTATGCCCGTAGTTTAATAGCCGAGTTGCAAAATGCTCACCCTCATCGGCGCTTTATAAGTCGTTTTTTGAGTTGTAATCAGTTAAAATGCCCGCTTCTAAGCTAGCTCATTAACTGAGGAAATCAAACTACAATGGATACTCATCGTCCCATTCGTCGCGCACTATTAAGTGTGTCTGATAAAACCGGTATTGTTGAATTTGCCCGCGCACTAGAAGCGCAAGGCGTTGATATATTATCAACTGGCGGTACATGTAAACTACTTGCTGATAACGGCATAAAAGTGACTGAAGTATCAGATCACACAGGCCACCCTGAAATCATGGATGGTCGCGTAAAAACTCTTCACCCAAAAATTCACGGCGGCATATTAGCCCGTCGCGGACAAGATGAAAGCGTAATGGCAGATAACAACATTTCTGCTATCGACATAGTTGTAGTTAACTTATACCCCTTTGCGAATACAGTCGCTCAAGAAAACTGCAGCCTTGAAGATGCTATTGAAAATATTGATATTGGCGGCCCTACAATGGTTCGTGCAGCCGCTAAAAACCACAAAGACGTAACAATCGTGGTAAACGCGAGTGACTACGACCGTGTTATCAGTGAAATGCAAAACAATAATGGCTCTACTACATATAAAACACGTTTTGACTTAGCGATTGCAGCTTACGAGCACACTGCACAATACGATGGCATGATTGCTAACTACTTCGGTAAAATGGTTCCTGATTACACCGAGGAAGCTGCTGTAGAGACTAAATTCCCTCGTACTATTAATATGCAGTTCACTAAAAAGCAAGATATGCGTTACGGTGAAAACTCACATCAAGATGCTGCTTTTTATGTTGAAAGTGACATTGCTGAAGCATCAGTTGCAACAGCAACTCAATTGCAAGGTAAGGCCCTTTCGTTTAACAACATTGCAGATACCGATGCAGCACTTGAATGTGTTAAAGAATTTGACGTACCTGCGTGCGTAATTGTAAAACATGCTAACCCGTGTGGTGTTTCAATTGGGGACAATATTCTACAAGCATACGAGCGCGCTTTTAAAACAGACCCTACATCAGCATTTGGTGGCATTATTGCCTTTAACCGAGAGCTAGATGCCGCAACTGCACAAGCAATTGTTGATCGTCAGTTTGTTGAAGTAATTATCGCACCTAGTATTTCGAGCGACGCTGCAAAAATTGTTGAAGCTAAAAAGAACGTTCGTTTATTAGAATGTGGACAGTGGACAGGTAAAGCAGCTGGCCAAGATATTAAACGCGTTAACGGCGGTATTTTAGTTCAAGACCGCGATTTAGGCATGGTAACGCAAGGCGACTTAAAAGTTGTTTCTAAGCGCCAACCTACAGAGCAAGAACTTAAAGATTTACTATTTTGTTGGAAAGTAGCTAAGTTTGTTAAATCAAACGCAATTGTTTATGCCCGTGACGGTATGACCATTGGTGTAGGCGCAGGCCAAATGAGCCGCGTATACTCAGCTAAAATTGCAGGCATAAAAGCTGCCGACGAAAACCTTGAAGTTAAAGGTTCAGTTATGGCGTCTGATGCATTCTTCCCATTCCGTGATGGAATTGACGCAGCAGCAGCCGCTGGTATTACTGCGGTAATTCAGCCAGGTGGCTCAATGCGCGACGAGGAAGTGATTGCAGCTGCTGATGAAGCTGGCATGGCAATGGTACTTACTGGTATGCGCCATTTCCGCCACTAATCACACAAAGGGTTAAACGTTGGTTTAACCCTTTTTGTTTGCTATAAATTCACGTATTCTGATTATTCAATAACCTATTTAAAATTATAATGTGAAGGAACAAACAATGAAATTTGCGCTAAAATCGCTACTTGTAGCCACACTAACGATGACATCGACTATGGCGCTTAGCCATAACCACGAATCGAGCCTTGAGCATGCACTTCAATCAAGCGAACGTAGCGCTAAAAACAGCGTTCGTGACGAATATCGTCACCCGGCTCAAACATTGGCATTTTTTGGCTTTAAACCAACTATGACAGTTGTTGAAATTGCGCCAGGCGGTGGTTGGTATAGTGAAATTTTAGCGCCAGCACTAAAAGAGCAAGGCACTTACTATGCCGCGCACTTTCCTGCTGATTCATCAGTTGGCTACTACCAACGCTCTCTTGCGGGCTTTAAACAAAAAGTAGCTGAAGATGAGCGCTTTAGTAGCGTTAAAATTACTGAGTTTGCACCTGTAACACATTTAGATATTGCGCCAGCTGGCAGTGCCGATATGGTTTTAACGTTCCGTAATGTGCATAACTGGTATATGGGCAAAGATAAAAGCGGTGCATTAAGTGCATTCCAAGCTTTTTATAAAGCCCTTAAACCAGGTGGTACATTAGGTTTAGTTGAACACCGTTTAGCTGAAGAACGTGCTGACGAAGATCAAAAAACTACAGGTTATATGAAGCAGAGCTACGTAGTCGACCTAGCTAAACAAGCTGGGTTTGAATTAGTAGCAAGCAGTGAAATAAATGCAAATCCAAAAGATACAGCCGATCACCCTAAAGGTGTATGGACGCTACCACCAAGCTTAAGACTCGGCGAACAAGATGCTGACAAATATAAAGCCATTGGTGAAAGCGACCGCATGACGCTGAAATTTAAGAAACCGCTTTAAATAGGAATTTTCGCCATGAATGTTTTAGTCATTGGCAGCGGCGGCCGCGAACACGCACTTGCGTTTAAAGCCGCTCAAAACACCAAAGTAAATACTGTATTTGTAGCCCCTGGTAATGCAGGTACTGCACTTGAACCAAAACTTGAAAACGTAGCAATAAACGTTGACGACTTAGAGGGTTTACTTAGTTTTGCACAGCAAAATAAGGTAGAGCTTACTATTGTAGGTCCAGAAATACCGTTAGTACTGGGTGTTGTTGATAAGTTTCGTGAACATAACATGGCTATTTTTGGCCCAACGGCAGGCGCAGCCCAGCTTGAAGGCTCTAAATCGTTTACTAAAGATTTTTTAGCACGCCACAATATTCCATCAGGCGATTATCAAACGTTTGAACAAATTGACCCAGCCCTAGCTTATTTAAAAGAAAAAGGCGCGCCAATTGTTGTAAAAGCAGATGGTTTAGCTGCAGGTAAAGGCGTAATTGTAGCAATGACGGAAGCCGATGCCGAAGATGCTATTCGCGATATGCTTGCGGGTAATGCTTTTGGCGATGCGGGAAGCCGTGTTGTTATTGAAGAATTTTTAGAGGGTGAAGAAGCGTCTTTCATTGTAATGGTTGATGGCAAAAACGTATTACCATTTGCTACCAGTCAAGACCATAAACGCGCTTACAATGGCGATGCCGGTCCTAACACGGGTGGCATGGGTGCATACTCACCTGCGCCAGTTGTTACGGATGAAATCCACCAGCGTATTATGAACGAAGTGATCTACCCTACGGTAGAAGGCATGGCAAGCGAAGGCCATCCGTACACCGGCTTTTTATACGCAGGTTTGATGATTGACGAAACAGGTACCCCTAAAGTAATTGAGTACAACTGTCGCTTTGGCGACCCTGAAACTCAACCAATGATGCTACGTTTACAATCAGACTTAGTTGAATTGATTGAAGCTGCTAACCGTGTAGAACTTGATAAAACAACGATTAAGTTTGACCCACGCGCAGCCGTTGGTGTTGTACTTGCAGCTAAAGGTTACCCTGGTGATTACCCTAAAGGTGATGCAATTTCGGGGCTAAAAGTTGATTACCCTGCGGGTGAAAAAGTGTTTCATGCGGGTACTAAGCAAAGTGGCAATGACGTTGTAACCGCAGGCGGTCGCGTATTATGCGCAACAGCACTTGGTAACACCGTTACGCAAGCGCAGCAGCGCGCCTATGAGCTTGTTAAACAAATTAGCTGGGATGGTATGGAATATCGTACTGATATAGCTTACCGTGCTATTGCACGCGAGCAATAGCCTGTAATACCTATTCATTGGTATAACCAGTTAATTTAACTACAAAAGCGCAGTTTATCTGCGCTTTTTTAGTGCTACACTAATTAAAAGGTTTTTTAAAAGTAAATTAACGTTGGAACTAAGAACTTTACGTTACCATGCAATTGCTGTTGCCATACTGATATTTATATTTTTTATAATCAGTACATTGGCATCAAACCTTGTCGTGCCTACACGATATACAATTGATAAAACGGCTCCAATGTACCTCGATTACGCCTACTATATTGACGAAACCAAAACTAAAACATTCGATACCATCATTAACCAACCTGAATTACTTACTCATCAACCATTTTCAGATGTTCCATGGAGTTTTAGCCAGCAAAACTATTGGTTGTTTCTTGATTTAGAAAATAAAAGCCTTAACAAGCAAAATGTTGTGGCACATTTTGACAACCCTATGGTCGATCACCTTACGGTTTATCGCCTCGATAAAAACAACAAACTAATTGAAACATATAAACTCGGCGATAAAGAAGAAGCCCTCTCTTTGTTTGAATACAGCGTACCGCATATTCGTTTTTTAGTAGAAAGAAAATCGTCACAGCGCCTAGTAATGAAAATAGACACAGTCGGCATAAGTAAAACACCTGTAAACTTATATCGTGATAAAGAGTTTATTGACTTAGTGCGCTCTCAAACTGGGATCTGGGGTATTTTTGTAGGCGTGCTATTGATGGCTGCGCTTTATAACTTGGTGCTTTATTTTGGCATAAAAGACCGTGTTTATTTAATTTATATTGGCTATATCATTAGTGCGTTAACCTTATTGGGTGCAGTGCTTGGTTTTGGATTTTATTTATGGCCAGTGCAATGGCAGTTATATATTCACGAAAAAGTCATATTTTTTAACTACGCAATATCATTTTTCACTCTCGCCTTTTGTACTATGTTTTTACGCTATCACAAGGACAATTGCTGGCGATACAAAATGAGCGTAAAACTGCTTTTGTTTATGTCAGTAATGGCTATAGCTAGTCTATTTATTCCTGAGTACATTGCAGCCCCGTTGTTTTTTTGTGTAATGGCACTTTTATACGTTGTTTGTATTATTTTAATTTATAACAAGCTACGTAGCGGCTTTAGGTGGGCTAAGTTTTATGTACTTTCGTGGATACCGCTGATATTTGGTGCGGTAATACAGCCTATGGAGCTCACCGGCTTTTTGGCTTATAGCTTTACCTCCCGCCATGCCTTTTTAATGGCTATTTTGTGCGAAGTTATTTTAATGGCAATGGCGTTAGCTGACCGAGTAAGGTATCAGCGCGAACGTGCGCTTTACCATGCCACGCACACACAACAAACAAAGTTACTTAATAGCTCCAAGCTAAAACAAGCATTTATGGCGCTACAAAGCCAAAACCGCTCAACAACTTTATGTTTAATAAAAATACGTCACTTTAATTCGCTCAATACAATTATTACCTCTTCTCAGGGCTACACACTTATAAAGCATGTAGCCAAAGAGCTTGAATTAGAACTCAGCCATGAACGCGAATTTACAAACCTCGAAACAGATTTAAACACCAGCCCACGCTTAGCCGATTTAAGCAGTGGCGTATTTGCCTGTATTTCTACTAAAACACAAAACCAAGAAATGCTAGAAGCACTACTGACTAAAATAATTAGCAGCCTACCAAAACAATATGAAATTAAAGGGCTAAACCTGCAGCTTAGTTACAGTATAGGTATTAGTAGTGCAGGTAAGAGTAACGACTTTGAATATTGGTTAAAGCGTGGTTATTTAGCGCTTAAAAAAGCAAAAGGTAGCGTTAATCAAGTTGGGTCATCGTCAAACGGTAATAATCTAATGATGGACGTTGCTCTAGCCGCTAAGCTGCAACAAGCCATCAAAACAAATCAACTGGCACTTTATTACCAACCTCAAATAAACTTATTAAGTAACCACGTAAGTGGTGCTGAAGCTTTATTACGTTGGCCCGACCCAACTTACAGCAACTTATCAATTGAAGAACTAATAATACTTGCTGAGCACACAGGCATTATTAACGAGCTAACACTGTGGGTAATAGAGCAAGCCTGTAAAGACATAGTCAAGCTTACAAAAAATGGCTATAACGAGCACACAATTAGCGTAAATTTAAGCGCTAAAAACTTAACTATAAATAACTTAGCCGAAAAAGTAGAAAATATTTTAATTAAATACCAAGTGCCGGCACAGTTACTTAAATTTGAACTAACCGAATCGGCCTTCGTAGATAGCCAAGATGCACTTATAAAGTTAGTTGATGAGCTAACCGCATTAGGTATTAAAGTAGTACTGGATGACTTTGGGACAGGCTATGCGTCACTTAGCTACTTAGTCAATTATCACTTTAGTGAACTTAAAATAGATAAGTCATTTGTTTTTGATTTACCTAATAACCCTACTCACCAGGTTATTGTACAAACAGCCATTGATATGGCGCATAACCTCAATTTATCAATAACAATTGAGGGGGTAGAAACCCAGGAAATCCATCACTTACTCAAAGATATGAACGCTGACTACGCCCAAGGTTATTTATACGCAAAAGCACTGCCTTACACCGACTATTTACACTTCTTAAAAAGCCAATATAGCTTAAAAATGTTAGACTCCTCTTTTTAACATCTTTAGGGGCCAAGTAAAGATGCAAGGCACACTGCGTAAATTAAAATCGAGCTTAACCGAACCAGTACAATATCACTTACCTGTAGGTGAACACCTAGTAGACTTAAATGCATTTATAGGTAAGGAGCTTACGCTTACCTTTAGTGGCACTATTTTATGTTCTAACTGCGGTAAAAAAACCAAAAAAAGCTATTCTCAAGGTCACTGTTTTGTATGCATGCGCAAGCTCGCTAGTTGCGATATGTGTATTATGAAACCAGAAACCTGCCACTACGATCAAGGCACTTGCCGAGAGCCACAGTGGGGCGAAGAAAACTGCATGATCCCACACTATGTATATCTCGCTAACACCTCTGGGTTAAAAGTAGGTATTACCCGCCACACACAAATACCGACTCGTTGGGTTGATCAAGGCGCGACTCAGGCATTACCTATTTTTAAAGTGCAAACTCGCCTGCAATCAGGTTTAGTGGAAGTTGCATTGGCTGAATTTATTGCCGATAAAACGAATTGGCGCAATATGCTAAAAGGTCAAAACGAAGCAATTGACTTAAAAGCAGCTGCAGCCGAGCTGACCCCACAAATTAGTGAAAAGCTAAACGAGCTCAGTGAATTATTTGGCGCAACAGCAATAGAACAACTTGATGAAGATGTAGTTGATTTAAACTTTCCAGTAACCGAATACCCAACAAAAATCAGCTCATTTAACTTTGATAAAGACCCTGTTGTAAGTGGTGTTTTACAAGGTATTAAAGGCCAGTACTTAATTTTTGAAAAAGGCGTTATTAATATTCGTAAATTTACGTCTTATGAAGTAACCGTAGGCTAACGGGCTATGTTAAACAGCTATCCACAGTTATTGGTTATTTATAATGAGCTTGAGATAGCCCATAACCAACAAGAGCAACAAGAGTGCTTACACAGCGTTATGCAAAGTGAACTAAGCGATGTGCGAGTACTTAATAAGCAAGGTGACTTCCTTAATTTACAAGGCACTGTTTGCCCTGAATTGAATGGCGAGCAGCTAGCACAGCTTGTTACAGCTTACTTATTAAATGAAGGACAATGTTGCCTTGGTAAAATTAAAACCCTAAGCACAACCCAGGCGTTTGATTTACTAGGGTTATAAAACCCTCTTTAAACCTCAGTAAGCACTTTTATATGCGCTACAGCACTGCGACCTAAAGCTGATAGCGCATAGCCACCTTCTAAGTACGAAATAACACCTTTGCAGCCGCCCTCTTTAGCAACACCACATAGTTGCTCGGTAAGCCAAATGTAGTCATCCTCTACAAACTTTAAGCTCGCCATATCATCTTCTAGGTGTGCATCAAACCCTGCGCTTATAAAAAATAATTCAGGCTTAAACGCTTTTAATTTTGGTAACCATTGCCCAGTAAACACCTCTTTTAGGTCGTCGCCATTACTAGCAATTGGCAGAGGTGAATTAACTATATGACTATTATTTTTAACCGCTGTATTTGGGTAAAACGGATACTGAAATAACGAACAAAGCAGTACATTTTCGTCATCAATAAAAATGTCTTGTGTGCCATTCCCATGGTGTACATCAAAGTCAGCAATCGCAATGCGCTTAACCCCTTTGCTTTGAGCGTACTTAACGGCAATAGCTAAGTTATTAAACACACAAAACCCAGATGATGAATCTTTATTAGCGTGATGCCCTGGCGGGCGTACTGAGCAAAAAGCAGCATCGAGTTTGTCGGCAAGTATTTCATCAACCGCTAATAACCCAGCACCTACTGCACGCTCAATCGCTTTAAACGAGTCGGGGCACAACCACGTATCGCCGTCTAAATTAGCGAGTCCTTCGGTTGGTAGCGTGTTTTCTACGTGTTTAATGAGCGCTTCATCATGGGCTAATAAATAGTGTTCACGTTCAGCCTTAGGCGCTTGTAGGTGTGTTAAGCCAACATCTACACCGCTGGCTAATAACCTGTCGGTAATTGCATCTAAGCGCTCTGGGCACTCAGGATGGTCGTCTATCATTTTATGTTTACGGCAATGAGGGTGTGAAATAACTGCAGTACGCATAAAATGCTCCTAGCCAAAGTAAATTGAATGCTTAATATAACAAAGCCACCGACGGGTGGCTTTGCGACTTTGGTTTATATTGATACTTTAAATATCGATACCTTGAATATCAATATTATTAGCTATTTTGCTTTTAAATGTAGGTTTCTAAAATCAAAGCTAAAGTCGGTAACTTGTGTTGATACTGCACGCATTTTAGCGCTGTTTACACGATTTTGTGAGCTCATTTCAAAACGAATAAACGCATCCGCCTCAAGTAGTTTTTCATCCCACTTAACTATAAATGTATTTCCAGTGTAATGCTCAAGTGTGCCCTTTAAGCGCTTAGTATGCGTAAAATCAATATGCAATTTACTATCAAGTTGTTCAATAATTACATCGCCATACCAATCATCGTGTAATGTACCGGTGTAATTAATGTTTGGTAATTGTGGTTGGTAGTCAGCGGGGGCTTCTGGTTTTGCATTAGCGTACGCCTGTTGTTTACCTTCAAAATGACTTTTAGCTAAATCCTCTACCCAGTCTTTATCTTCAAGCTCAAGTGCATCTTCAAGTACTTCATGGGTTACTGCCGAAAGTGCACCAAAAGCTTGTTGATTAGATAAAATAACAATACCAAGTTTTTTCTCAGGCAATAAAGTAACTTGCGATACCATTCCTAAAATACCACCACCGTGACCTAACTTTTTAAAGCCGTGGTAGTCTTCAATACTCCAACCTAATCCATAACCTCTAAACTGCTGATGATACGACTCAAACGCACTTTTAGACGCCATAGACGTAATATGTGGGTGCCACATTTGCGCTTGTTGCTTTTCGCTAAAGAGTTGCTCACCACTTGGCATTTTTCCGCCCGCTAACTGCGTACGAAGCCATTGGCTCATATCACTTACACTTGAAGCAATTGCACCTGCGCCTCTAAAATCTTCTAAGTAATTCACAAAAAATGGATGAAGCGTGCCATCCATAGGAATATGACCTGTCGCCCAGTTTTTATTACTTTTTGGAATACGTGAAAATCCCGCGCGTGAGTTATCCATGTGCAGCGGCTGTAATATATTTTTTTCGATGTAATCGTTCCAGCTGATACCCGACACACGTGCAACCACCTCACCAGCGGTAACAAACATCAAGTTGTTATAAGCGTATTTACTACGAAAACTGCTCGCTGGTTTTAAATACTGTAATCCCGCTAAAATTTCATCAACTGACTTATCGGTACTTGGCCAAATCATTAAATCGCCCTGCCCTAGCCCCAGCCCACTGCGGTGACTTAATAAATCACGAATACGCATTTCGCGTGTTACGTATGAGTCGTATAATCTAAACTCTGGTAAATGATCAATTACGCGGTCATCCCAGCTTAACTTCCCCTCATCAACCAACTTGGCAAGCGCTGCTGTTGTAAACGCTTTCGTGTTTGAAGCAATACCAAACAAGGTGTCTTTGTTTACTTTTTTGTTGGTATCGAGATTAGTTACACCAAAGCCTTTAGCAAATATTACTTTATCGTTTTCAACAATGGCGACTGCCATACCGGGTACGTCAAAACGCGCCATTGACGCTTTAATAACGTCGTCAATTTTGTTGGTATCAACTTGTGCCCAGCTACTAAACGAAGTGCCTGCTAGTAGTGCAATTGCGGCAAGTTTGGTTAATTTCATATCAATCCTATTTTATTATTTTTGATGAACTGCAAATTCAATTGCTGCGCGCTCTTGATTGGTATCGCTTTTTTGTGCGCGATTTAATATCGCATCACTGTATTCTTTTGGTACGCCCGCTTCAAGTGATCCGCGATGAACGTGTTTTATGTACCAATCGTATGGGAGTACATCGCTGTCATGGGTATTAGCTATATAACAATGTGCAGTTACAGTCTCACCCGTTAGAAGCGTTGGGGCTATATCTACGCAGTCGTAACCTACGCCCTCAATACCATCTAAAATAACTTTTTCATCTTCATTAAGCTCATAAATAACGCCGTAAACCAGCGCGCCTTCTTTATCGCTTGGGCAAATACTGCATTTGCCAGAGCCATCTTTAAATAGCATATCAAAAGTTAGCTCGTAACCTTTAAGTACCGCTGTTCCTACACGCTTTACATTAGGTAAGCGCGCTAACAAACGATTAGATGACATATTGGAGCCAAACGAAAAATTATATAACGGCATTTTATCTCCTGTACTTTTTAAATAAGTTAAATAACAACACGTACTGCAAGAGCAATTAAAATAACGCCAATTCCACGGTCAAACCAATAACCGCGTTGTTGGAAAAAACCCCTTACATTATTTCTAGAAAGTATTATTGAAAGCATTGAAAACCACGCCCAAGTAGCCAATGCCATGTACACACCGTAACCGATCTGTACGCTAGTCGGTGTTGTTGGGCTAATCACGAGTGTAAATAATGACATAAAAAATAACGTGGCTTTTGGGTTTAATGCATTTGTGAAAAAGCCGCGCCTAAAAGCAAGCCAAACAGGTTCCTCTTGAACGGTTTTGTTTTCAACATCTTTTGCAGCCTCGCCTTCATTACTTGCTGGAGGTTTTGCAGCTCTGAGTGCTTGTACGCCTAAATAAGCTAAATATGCACCGGCAAGATACTTAAGCGCCATAAATAAACTAGGCGATTGCGTTAAAATAAGCGCAACACCTAAAACGCAATAGGCAACGTGCAGTAAAATAGCAGCGCCAACACCGGCGCTTGTCCACAATGCATTGCGCCTTCCTTGTTGCACACTTTGCTTAAGTACTACGGCAAAGTCAGGCCCTGGGCTTGCTACTGCAAAAAAATGAGCAATAACAATCAGTAAAAATTCATCTAAGTATTCCACGCAGATCCTTGCTAGTTTGGCGAATAAGCTAATAACAGCGGGTTAGCCGAGTTATTTACCAATGCTTTAATTTCTTTTTGTGCTTTTTTAAACTGACCACGTAAATGCGGCTTTAAATGTTTTTTAGACACTTTATCGTTTTTAAAGTAACTAATCAGGGCATGCATAAATACCGTATGTGTTTCACTTAACTTAGCTTCACGGTTAGCGTATGGATTATAACAAGAGCCACAACCGCCTTTAAACTGATACACCGTGTTGCTCATCATCACACCAAATCCTAAAAAACAGGCAAGTGCATCGGCAGCTTGTGGTAAATACTCCCTACCGCCTGGCGGTAGCACCCCAACGTGATGAATAAGTATGGTGGCCAGAGTACCCGCATAACTTGCCACTAAATCTTGTGGCTGATTAATCTGATTAGGATTAAAAGAGATACTGACCTTATGGCTTGGCGGCACAATTAAATGGCTGCCTTCGCCACGTATTTCATCACTAAATTCAAAGTGCGGAAAAACTTGCGGTTGTAACTGCTGAGGTGCGACTAATTGAATAGGCCATGCATTCATACCCGCGTAATTAGTAACGCGGGTAAAAACATTACTCGCCATTTCCTCAATGCTCGATACCGAATCAGGGAAAAAAGTGGCCGTTGGCAGTATTATTTGAGTGTGCTTTGTAAAGAACTCAGCATCAAAATTTTCTACAGCCCAAATAAATGTATCAATAAGCCATTGCTGCTCTTGATCTTCCAATAAAGGTGCCGATTTAAATAAAGCTAACATAAGGTGCTCTTATAAGTTTTAGTGCTAGTTTAGTTTTTTTGTGTAAGCGCCCAATCCCACGCTTGAGTATTGTATAGCGGCACTGTTGATAGTGCATGGTGGTGGCTACCACTGGATTCTTTAGTTGAATACGATAAGTACAATAAAGTACGATTCTCAGCATCGTAAATACGGCGCACTTTTAGTGATTTAAATAATATACTTTTAGATGATTTGAATATCACCTCGCCCGACTTGCTGCGGTCTATTTTTTGTAGCTGTTGCGCTGTAATAGGACCCGTTTGACGACATGCTATAGACATATCAGACGGATCAGAAAAGTCCAAATTAGCCTCTATATGACTAATATGACAAGTAACGCCTTCAAGGATTGGATCTTGCTGCGAATTAACCACAACATCTTTAGTTGTAAATAACCCCAAACTTACCGATGCAACATCGTCAGAGCAAGCACTTAATGTAATAACTGCACCTGTAAGTAAAGCTAAACGTTTAAATTTTTGTGGTAATTTCATACTTATCCTTAATTAATATATAAGTAACTTGGCACCTACGTTACTAAGCGAAGGTTCACCTGTTTGTTTTTATACTAACATCAAAAATAAATACGACTAAATTAGTTTAAAGTAAAGATTTTAGATAGCTCAGGGTTTAGCGAACCCTGTTGTATTTGATACAATTAACTCTCGCTCATGCAGTAACTCATAATAGGAAACGCCTAAATGCCGCACATTATTATTGAACACTCAGAAGACCTCCCTGTTTTACCACAAGTACTGGTAGAAAAAATTCACACTACCGCTTTCGAAAGTAACTTATTTGAATTAGAAACCATCAAAACACGCGCTATTGCTTATCAGCAATATCAACTTGGCGCAGGAAAATCAGGGTTTATACATATCGCGGTACATATTTTAGCGGGACGCTCAATTGAGCAAAAACAAATGTTAAGCGAACTATTACTTTCATGCTTAAAAACATACTGCAGAGCATCAGACAGTTTAAGCGTAAATATTTACGATATTGAGCATGAGATATACCGTAAAAATTAGTTAACTCTTGTAGTTTTGAGCAATAGAAGTAAACACTAGCAAGTAAAAAGCCCCAATAGGGGCTTTTTTGTATTCTAAAATCAGGTGCAGCTCATTATTATTTACAAGACAGAGCATGAATAGCGTCCGATCTAACGCTGGAATTTAATAGTGCATTCGCACTCTTTCAAATTTAAGAAAGCTTAGCTTAATCTATGGATTAACTTTATTTAAATTATACTTATTATTAGGGGTAGATAAAGAATAATAAATTACACGATATTAAATTCATATAGCATTAAATAATTTGAATAGGTATTTTTTGGAAAGTGGTGGCCCCTCCCAGACTCGAACTGGGGACCTAACGATTATGAGTCGTGTGCTCTAACCAACTGAGCTAAGGGGCCAACTTTTATATAACTGCTAGGCAGTTAATTTTTGAAGCGTTCAGTCACAGAGCGACTAAAGCGGGTTGCAGTATAAAAACTTTTTAGGTGCTTGTCACTACCAAACACCTTTATTTTAACAATCAGTAAGCTAACTGCTTAAATAGTAATCTTTTAGGTGGGTATAAGCATAAAATACAAGATATTTCCCATGATATTCTCTGCATTAAATTATAACCCCCCCCTCCCACATGTAGTCTTTTATATTTAACGCTCTACTTTTTAAGTAAAGCTAACATATATGTGTAGGCATACAAGGCTGTAAAAAATATGCTTGGGGCTACTGTAAGTGCCAAATTAGGTGTCTGATTAATTACATTCACCATAATCACTAAGCTCGATTGAACACTAATCGGAATAATAGGCGCAAAAAGTACACCTGCTATTTTTTTGTTACCTAAATACGATGCGCTAGAGTTAATTGCATTATTGAAGCTTTGTCGTATTGCTACGTTTTGTGGTGTTTTAGAATGAAACATACAAATAATTGGAGTTACAAACGCAAGCGTTACATAACTAGACTTATACTTGTTGACGACCTTTTCTAAAATAAAAGTAAAAAACAGCGTTACAAATCCACTATACAAACCTTGTACTAATGCAGCTTGAAGCGTGACCGATTTAGCAATATCTGCCGAACTGTTTGCCCAGTAGGCCCAGCTAAAATAAAAAACGAATGACACAACGCCTGACAGTATAAGTCGAATATTCAATTAGCTACCTCAATATGCGTAAAAGCTTGGTGTAATGATAACACTAGAAGTGATGGTAATATTGTCACTAAATAATAGAGTAATTAATCGCGTATTGTAGATATATAAACAAACTAATATTAAAGATTTCCTAAATGGCATCAATACAGAATCAGAACACTACTGTTAGTTAGAAAGCTTAATTGAAGTAAACAATGGTTTGGCTGAGGGAATGTTGGGAGTGAGTTACAAGAAATAAATCACTTAGTTTGAGTAAATTAAAAATTAGATTTTGATAAAAAATATTTACTTTAAAAATTAATATTGTGAGCCGAACAGTACTGGGGCACTTTTATCATTAGGCCTCAGTAGTCGGCTTACACAATATATAATCTGTCATTATTTTTTCGCAATAATGTAGATTGCATGTATTAACCCTGGGAAATAACCTAGCAGTGTTAATAAAATATTTAACCAAAAGTGCATACCTAAGCCAACTTGCAAAAATACACCTAATGGCGGTAATAAAACTGAAAGTATTATACGAATAATATCCATGACTAAACTCCATTTAAATTAAGCATTAAAAAGGCGTAAAGCCCAGTGTTAGTGGGCCTTAACTATACTGTACTATTCAGCAACAATAGCTAGTTTATCAACTACGTCACGAACATCTTCAGCATTTTTAGCAATTTTAACTGCTAGTTGTTTTTCAGCTTCAGACTCTACTGAACCGTTCAGAGTTACAATACCGTTGTCGGTATCAACATCAATGTCTGTACCACCTACTTCTGAGTCAAACAGGAAGCGAGTTGTGATTACAGTGGTGATTTTAGCGTCCGTTAGGTCGTTATCATCATCGTCCATCATGTCATTGCTTTTATCTTTGGTATCCATGCTTTTAACAACAGTAAGGCTGTTATCAACATCAGATACACCATCTAGGCTAAGTACAAGTTCTTCTGCTAGCTCTTTATCAAGCTCGCTATTAACTTTACCTGTAAGTACTACTTTGCCATTTTTTACATCAGTGTTAATGTCAAAGTTGTTTAGATTAGTGTTCATAAGTAGAACTGTTTCTGCCTTACCATCAATCCAAGCATCTTTACTTTCGTTTTCCCAGCTGTTTGCTTGGGCACCCATAGCCGTAGTACCAAGAACTAGAGCTGCGATAATAGACTTGTTAAATGTTTTCATAATCTTTCTCCTTTTGATTAAAGACACTTTAACTAATGCGAGCTTTGGGCCAACTTTATTTATACTTAAATTTCAATAGGTTGAGCTTACTTTGGAGTGAGGCATTATCTATAGTTGTGTAACTATTTACAGGCTACTCGGTAAAAATTTCTCAAATAGTGAAAATAGCTAGATAATTGCATTTTTGGTTAATCTATCGTTAATATAACAAAATAAAAAACATCATTATAAATTAACCTACTGATAATTAGGGTGATTATATTTGGTGCGTGCTTTGCATACAAACATCAAGAGCAGTATCAATAGTAAATACAATAAGGAATGCCCCATGTCTGTAAAAGTTGAAGACCGCCCAATAGAGCAAGTACGCGAACAAGTAATTGACCAATTAATTTATAATTACAGTCATGGGGTTATTTCTGTTGATGCATTTGAGAGACGACTCGATAGCGCGATGGATGCACCTAATAACGACGCTCTTTTAGCCTTAGTAGAAGACTTAACACTTAATACCGATCAGCAATATAAAGCAGAAAAACAATCGCAATTTAAACCACATTATAGTGCACAGCAAAACAGTGATGATGATTTTACATTACGCAGTATTTTAGGCTCTAACGAACGAAGCGGTCAGTGGGTTGTCCCAAAAAATATATATTTAAGTAACTTTATGGGATCGGTGGTACTTGATTTTACTGATGCCATTTTTGCGCATCAAAATGTAACTATTCACGTTAACTGTATTTTTGGTAGCGATGAGATTTACGTACCAGAGCATGTAAATGTAGTGTCTAAAATGTTTTGTATTTTAAGTAGCCTTGAAAATAAATCGGTATCACTTAACAAACGCCAAGGTCCTACTATTCATATTGAAGGAAAGGCAGTTATGGGATCGGTTGAAGTAAAAATAAAGCGCACAATTAAAGAAAAATTTATGAGCTTTGCAAATGAGCTAAAAACCCAGTTTGGCACGGGTAATAATAACCGCTCACTATAATTGAGTAGCAGCACTTTAGCGTGCTGCTTAGTATTTTATTATAAATCGTTATTTCGCTCGCTTGGTATATCACTTAAATACTCTACAAACTCAACTTCAAACCCTGCAGGATCAATAAAGTAGACATTCTTTCTGAAAGGATTCTCGCTACCTTGCTTGCTTACTGTAAAACCCACTTTATTTAAGCGCATTACTACTGCGCTTAAATTATTAGTTACATAAGCAAAGTGTGCAAAACCAATTTGATGGCCCGATAAGTTTCTGTTTTCACCCTCACCATGGTCGCTTATCGCAATGTAATGCGTGTCATCTCCAAAGTGTACCCAGCGTCTTGGTTTTCCATGCCAATCGCCTCTGCCCTCACTTCTGACTGACCAATGCGGAAATACAGCTTGGTAAAATTTAAGCATACTATTTATATCACTCGCGACTAAGTTTACGTGCTCTAAATACATAATGTTGTCCTATCAATTAAGTTAGGGGCACGATAAAACCTCAAGCTAACTTTAGGTAAAGCGTTATTTAAAATTAATTCAATTTAATTAACACACAAAGGAACATAGTGACTTATTAATTGCTCATTATTATTTTTTAAAAATATAGACACTTTTCAATCTTGTATAAAAAACAAACATAAGTATTTGGGGTTTATTGTTTACTTTATGTCAAAAGTCGCTAAAATACGCCGGCTGAAATATATAAACGTTCTTTTACAACCCAAAGGTAATACCATGCATCCAATGTTAAACATTGCGGTTCGCGCTGCGCGCAACGCAGGCAAAATTTTACTTCGCGCAAGTGAAGATTTATCAAAAGTTGAAGTGCAACAAAAAGGCGCTAACGACTTAGTAACTAACATTGATAAAGAAGCCGAAGCCGTAATTCGTGACACTATTTTACAGTCTTACCCTACTCACTCTATTGTTGGTGAAGAATTAGGTGAGCATAAAGGCAAGGATGATGATTACCAATGGATTGTAGATCCTATCGATGGAACAACTAACTTCATCAAAGGTATCCCTCATTACGCGGTTTCTATCGCACTTAAAGTTAAAGGTCGTTTAGACCAAGCTGTTATTTATGATCCAATTCGTGGTGAGCTTTTCACTGCATCTCGCGGTCAAGGCACTCAGTTAAACAGCAAACGTCTACGTGTTAGCAAAACTACGGTTCTTGCAGGCACTGTACTTGCTACTGGTTTCCCTTTCAAAAACAAAAACCACATGGATGCATACACTGAAGCGTTTAAAGCATTGTTTGTACACACTGCAGACATTCGCCGTGCAGGTTGTTCTGCTTTAGATATGGCATACGTTGCAGCTGGTCGTGTTGATGGATTTTTTGAAATTGGTTTAAAACCTTGGAACTCTGCTGCAGGCGAACTTATGGTTAAAGAAGCGGGCGGTATGGTTGTAGATTTCGCTGGTGGTAATAACTATAACCACAGCGGCAATATTATCTGTGGTTCACCAAAATTGACTCAAGCAATTATTCGTGAAATTCGTCCAGTATTAACTGAGTCGTTACTTCGCTAATTGCTGCTATTAATAGCATGCTAAAAAGGAGCTCAGGCTCCTTTTTTTGTGCCTAAAAATAAGGGTTATCGAGCTTAATCTCTATCGTTTTGCCTTTTGTATAAGGTAGTGTATTTAAATCCTTTGCGAAGTATTCATTAAATAATGCGTCAAATTCACCGCTTTCCTGCATCACTATTAATCCCTCTTCAACAGCCTTTGCTAATTCAGGTTTACTCTTAGTCACAAAGTAATAAATACCGGTTGGATAACTTATGTATAAATTAGGCACGATTACTAAATTACTTTGTTTGTTTTCAACAAGCTCAGAGTTAACCTCAATAAACGAACGAGGAAAGTAATCTATTCGTCCACGGCTCGTTAAAGTGAACATGGCTTGGTAGTTAGTAAGCGGTCTTACATGTAATCCGTTATAGGACATTATTCTTGTATCTGGCCAGTTGTGCCCTTGTACAGCCGAAAACGTAGCTAGCTGCTCAATATTTTTTACCTTTTTAAAGCGCGCCAAGTTTTGCTTATTAGTTAATAAAGCTCGCTTACCTATATAGCCTTTAAATAGTGGTATTTTTATCGCCAAAGCAAGCGCCTCTCGCTCTGGACTGCTCATACTCCAATACATATCTAATTCGTTATCATCTAGGTTTATTAACTTACGCTTTTGCAGTTCTGATATGGGGGTCATTCGGATAACACCGGAGTAGTTAACACTTTCAAGTGCACGTACTAATAACTCATTGAGGTATTCTTCTCGTGCGTTTTGGGTATCTTGCTTTTGAGCAACATTAATTATTTGCTCTTGCGCCATAAGTGAAAAACTTACAAACAAACTAAATACACTGATAGAAACTTTTATTGGTAACATAATAATTACCTGCTTTGTTTAAATTACCTATTATTGGCTGAAAGGCTAAACACTTCTAAAGCATCCCTTGAGCACATAAATAAATAGATAACTAGAGCGATAACACTTGGCTTATTTTAGCCTCAGTGGCCGGTGACTTAACCTATGGCGATTTATATATTATTGCAAAAAGGTCCTACCGATTCACACTACAAAGTTAGCACTGTTTTCGTAAGCTTGCACTGTTACATCCGCTAATGAAAACTTAGACGCCTGAACAATTAATAAATTGCAGGTATAAAAAAACCGCTCATAGGAGCTAACACCGATCAGTTAAGGTATTTTTGATCGGTTGACCGATCTTTTGGTTGCTTCACAATACCCTTATCATCTTTTGATTATGAGGGTATTTTTATGCTTAGTCATTGGTTACTTGATACG
>NZ_JADYXC010000016.1:0-103990 GCF_015864505.1 Pseudoalteromonas sp. SWYJ118
CGAGAACGAGTGAAACGTTATATTCTTCCAGAAAAAAGAAAACGGCCCAAAAGTAGGACCGTTCGAATTTCAAAAACTCGGTACACCATTAAGTCAAAACATGCTTAACTGAATGGTGTTAGCTCATAGGAGCGGTTTTTATTTAATGAGACTCTACTACGGCATTGCGTCTAGGTCTGCACCTTCTTTTTCAATTACTTCTGGTATTAAGTCTTCTTTGCTTACGCCCATTGCTATAGCAACAGAACTCGCAACATAAATCGAAGAATAAGTACCAATAAACACACCAAACAGCAATGCAGTTGCAAAGCCATGAATGGTTTGTCCGCCCCATGCAAACAAAGCAATCAATACTAAAATAGTCGTGATTGAGGTTACAAGTGTACGGTTAAGTGTTTGCGTAAGTGAAATATCAATAATTTCTACAGTATCGTCAATGCGCACTTTACGGAAGTTTTCACGAATACGGTCAGATACAACAATCGTATCGTTAAGTGAATAACCTATTACCGCAAGAATTGCCGCTAATATAGTTAAATCAAACTCTAAACCTAATATCGAAAATAAACCCACAGTAATAATAACATCGTGTAGTAGTGCACCTACTGCACCCACAGCAAAGCGCCATTCAAAACGAAATGCAACGTAGATTAAGATACAAATAAGTGCAGTTAACATGGCAAGGCCACCCTGCTCTTTTAAGTCTTCACCTACACTTGGGCCCACAAACTCAATACGGCGCATTACTACGCTGTCATCAGCTTTTTTAAGCGCATCGATTACTTGGTTACCAATTACTTCGGCTTTTACATCACTACCGCGCGGTGCTAAACGAACTAAAATCTCTTGGCTTGAACCAAATAGTTGTACTGATGCATCAGCAAAACCATTATCAGCTAGCGCAGCACGTACTTTTTTAAGGTCTGCTGGCTGTGAAAAACCAACTTCTACCGCAGTACCGCCGGTAAAATCTAAACCAAAATTTAGACCTTTAACAAAAACTGATGCAAACGACGCTAAAATTAATAACGTCGAAAAACCCATAGCCACTTTACGAAGAGACATGAAACGAAGGGTTCTACTACCCAAACTTAAAATTTGCATGTCAGCTCCTTAAATCGAAAGTTTATCAATACGTTTACCACCAACAAATAAGTTGATTACCGCACGGGTACCAACAATGGCTGTAAACATTGAAGTTAAAATACCAATCGCAAGTGTCACTGCAAAGCCCGCAATCGGACCTGTGCCTACTGCAAACAGTATAATGGCAGCGATTAACGTGGTGATGTTAGCATCAAATATAGTGCTAAATGCGCTATCGTAACCGAAATGAATCGCTTGTTGAGGGCTGCGGCCATCGGCCAGCTCTTCACGAATACGTTCAAAAATAAGTACGTTAGCATCAACTGCCATACCTACGGTTAATACAATACCTGCAATACCAGGTAGCGTAAGTGTCGCGCCTGGAATTAAAGACATAACACCAACAATCAGTACTAAGTTAGCCGCAAGCGCAAGGTTTGCAACCATACCAAAGCCTTTGTAGTACACAAGCATAAACACAAGTACAAACGCAAAACCAAGTGCAACCGCAGTCATACCCGCTTCAATATTTTCTTGACCTAAACTTGGACCAACAGTGCGCTCTTCAACAATTTGAATTGGTGCTACAAGCGCACCTGCACGAAGTAGCAAACTTAAGTTATGTGCTTCAGCTGGGTTATCGATGCCGGTAATACGGAACGAGCGATCAAGACGTGCTTGAATTGTTGCTACGTTAATAACTTCTTCAACCTTAATAGGCGGAAGCGCTTTACCGTCTGCATCTTTTTTACCTGATGGCTTGTACTCAATAAATACCGTTGCCATACGCTTACCAATAGCACGTTTGGTAAAGGCATTCATTTTTGCCCCACCTTTGCTATCTAGCGTAATACTCACTTGCGGGCGTTGGTATTCATCAGCGCCAGATTGCGCGCCAGTTATATGGCTGCCTTCTAGAATAATACGCTTTTTAAGTACAACAGGGTAACCGTCGCGGCTCATGATCATTTCAGTACCCGCAGGGATACGACCTTGAGCAGCAGCGCTAATATCAGCGTTTTCGTCTACTTCACGAAATTCAAGTGTTGCTGTTGCGCCTAAAATTTCTTTAGCGCGTGCTGTGTCTTGAATACCAGGTAGTTGAACAATAATACGCTCAGCGCCTTGGCGTTGTACGTTAGGTTCTGCAACACCAATTTGGTTGATACGGTTACGAATAATCGTTTCATTTTGCTTGATAGCGTAGTCACGAATTTCTTTGAGTTTTTGCTCACTCATTGTCGCAAAAAATGCTTTATCGTTACTGCTGTCATCAATGTAGACATTTAGCGGGTAGCGAGTTTCTAAGAAACTCTCTGCTGCATTTTTGTCTTCTTCAGTACGCATTTCTACACGCATACGATCGGAGCCTGCTACGCGGCGAACACTACGGTAACGTAGTTTTTCTTCGCGCAGGTCGCTACGAAAATCTTGTTCCATTTGCTCAAGCTGGTTATCAACCGCTGTTGCCATGTCGATTTCCATGGTGAAATGTACGCCACCACTTAAATCAAGACCTAGCTTCATAGGGTTACCACCAACCGCTTTTAACCAAGCTGGTTGAGCTGGTGCCATATTAATGGCAGAAATATAATCGTCGTTAAGCGAATCACGCAGTAAGTCATGCGCTTTAAGCTGTTCTTCAACATTTTTTAAACGAACTAAAATTTGTCCATCTTCAAGTATTGTCGATTTAGCGGTTACATTATTTTTTTCAAGGATTGCGTTTACTTTGTCTACAACACTGAGATCGACATCAGCGCCTTTAGCACCTGAAACTTGTATAGCCGGATCGCGACCATACAAGTTTGGAGAGGCATATAAAAGGCCAATGGCTACCACAGCTAAAACAAGTAAATACTTCCAAACTGGAAACTTGTTTAACACGGGGTCGTCCTTATTATTTTTATAGCGACTTCATTGTGCCTTTTGGCAATACTGCAGATACTGCAGATTTTTGTACTGTTACTTCTGCTTGCTCGTTTAAAGAGATAACGATGAAATCTTTCTCTTCAGAAATCTTCACAATTTTACCCACTAAACCGCCTTGGGTAAGTACTTCATCGCCTTTAGCCATCATACTCATTAAGCTTTTGTGCTCTTTAACGCGCTTAGCTTGCGGGCGGTAGATTAAAAAGTAAAAAACCAAACCGAAAATAGCTAACATTATTAGCATTTCCCAACCACCGCTTGCTGCAGGTTGACCAGCTGCTGCGTGTGCATTTGAAATAAATAAACTCATGATACTTCCTCTTTAATTTTAAAGTTTAATTTTTTATATCTACTAGCTCTGGCACGTCTTGGCCTCGGCGAGCATAAAAATCTTGTACAAATTCTTCTAATTTACCTTCGCTAATTGCATTACGTAAACCTTCCATAACACGTTGATAGTAACGTAAGTTATGAATTGTGTTTAGTCGCGCACCTAAAATTTCGTTACATTTATCAAGGTGATGCAAATAAGCTCGTGAATAGTTTCCACACGTATGGCAATCACACTCAGGGTCAAGTGGCCCTGTGTCTGTTTTATGTACTGCGTTACGTATTTTAACTACACCCGTGGTAATGAATAAATGGCCGTTACGCGCATTACGTGTTGGCATAACACAGTCAAACATATCAATACCACGGCGAACAGACTCAACTAAATCCTCTGGCTTGCCTACACCCATAAGGTAGCGTGGTTTGTCTTCTGGCATTTTAAACGCACAATGATCAAGAATATTCATCATTTCGTTTTTAGGCTCGCCTACTGATAGACCACCTAATGCATAGCCATCAAAGCCAATTTCTTCTAAGCCTGCTTGCGATTGTGCACGTAATTCTGGGTACATACCACCTTGAATAATACCAAACAAAGCAGATGGATTGTCGCCATGCCCTTCTTTTGAGCGCTTAGCCCAACGAAGAGATAACTCCATAGAATCTTTAGCTTCTTTTTCAGTTGCTGGATATGGCGTACACTCGTCAAAAATCATAACGATGTCTGAGCCTAAGTCGCGCTGTACTTCCATCGACTTTTCAGGCGACATCATAATTTCATCACCATTTACTGGAGATTGAAATAACACGCCTTCTTCAGTGATTTTACGCATTGCGCCTAAGCTAAATACTTGAAAACCGCCTGAGTCAGTTAAAATTGGGAAATCCCAATTCATAAAGTCGTGTAAATCACCATGTTGCTTAATGATTTCAGTACCTGGACGAAGCATTAAATGAAAGGTATTACCTAAACATATTTGCGCACCAGTGGCTTTTACTTCATCTGGCGTCATACCTTTTACAGTACCGTAAGTACCAACAGGCATAAATGCAGGTGTTTCTATTACACCACGGTCAAAAATTAAGCGGCCGCGGCGCGCTTTTCCGTCAGTACAATCTAATTCAAATTTCATATCATCCTCAATGTCAGAAAAACAGTCCAACAAGCTATAATTTAACCGCTCGATTCTACCCTTTTTACCTCATTAATACTATTAGCTGCGATAAATTCAGGTTTGCTTATTATGCTAAACAAAAACCCCAGCTTCGTTGCTGGGGTTTTTAGTGTTTTTTACTGAGTATTAAATAATAAACGGTTACTTGCGTGTTAAAAACATCGCATCACCGTAACTAAAAAATCGGTATTTTTGTTCAATTGCCGTATTGTATGCACCCATAATATTGTCTTGTCCGCTAAAAGCACTGACTAGCATTATAAGCGTTGATTCTGGTAAGTGAAAATTTGTGACCATGGCATCAACAACATTAAATTGGTAACCCGGAAAAATAAATATATCGGTATCACCAAAATACGTATCTAACTTGCCGCCGTGAACTTTAGCTGCCGACTCTAATGAGCGTACTGAAGTTGTGCCTACAGCAATTACGCGCCCGCCACTTGCTTTGGTTTGTGCAACGGCAGCAACTACATCATCGGGTACTTCAATGTACTCGGAGTGCATTATATGCTCATCAACACTATCTACTCGTACTGGCTGAAAAGTACCGGCGCCAACGTGTAAAGTAACAAAGGCCATGTTTACACCTTTATCTTTTAGTGCCGTCATTAACTTATCGTCAAAATGTAAGCCCGCTGTTGGCGCAGCAACTGCACCTGGCTTTTCTCCATAAACAGTTTGGTAACGCTCGCGATCAGCTTCGGTATCAGGTCGGTCAATATAAGGAGGCAGTGGCATATGACCAATATCATTAAGTATATCTAGCACGTTTTGGCTATGATCAAACTCAAGCTCAAATAATGTATCGTGGCGTGCAACCATTATTGCCTTGGCTTTGCCCTCTAAAATAACTTCGTTACCAACCTTAAGCGACTTGCTCGCGCGTACGTGCGCAAGTACGCGATGTTCACCTAGCACTCGCTCTACAAGCACTTCAACTTTGCCGCCAGAGGCTTTTTGACCAAACATACGTGCTGGAATTACGCGTGTATTGTTAAAGACTAACAAATCGCCTTCGTTTACTAAATCAAGTATGTCGCTAAACACTTTATGTTCTAGAGTTCCGCTTGGGCCATCTAAAGTAAGTAAACGGCTGCTAGTTCTGTCCGCTTTAGGAAAACGAGCTATTAATTCATCAGGTAAGTCAAAGCTAAAGTCAGCCACGCGCATAATTAGTAATCCACATCATTTAAAATCGCGCCAAGTGTATATGTATCGGATATTAAGCTCAAGAAATCAGCCAAACTTATAATGTCTTGTTTGCGTGTTTGTCATTTAATTTTCTTGTTCTTATGGTTAAATGTCACTATTCTTGTTCGGCTGAATTATTATAAGTTACATTAGGGGTGTTCAACACGTGCCAAACCAGCTTAAATTGCTAATATTAAACGCAAGTAGTGCTGAACGTCGCGCGATTAAAGGCACTTTAGATAGCTTAAATGTATTTACCTTTATTGATGCGCAAGATAGCCAACAAGCTTTAAAGCTTTTAAAACAACACCCTGTTGATATTATAATAACGGGCATTAATGTTGGAAAAATTGACGGCTGGCGCTTTTCGAGGATGATCCGCTCAGGATTATTAAAAACACCAAAAAACACCCCAATTTTACTTATTCCGCCAATTTACTGTGAGCGTATTGCCGAAACAACAGCCAGAAGCTACGGAATAGATGCTGTACTGCCGTTTGAACATAAAGACATGCTTCCTCAAGTGCTTGCGAATGTTTTATCTACGCACTTAGAAAAAAGTAGCCGACTAAATTTATTGCTATTAGAGCCGCTTCAAAATACGGCCGACAAAATTAGTGAACAGTTAAAGTTAAACTTTGCTATTACTCACGTTACCTCAGCCAAAGCAGCACTAAACGCTTACAACCAACAGCAGTTTTCAATTGTGCTACTCGATGCCACTACATCAAGTGCAGAGAGCTCGAGTGTACTCGTTGAAGAAATCCTACAGCACAATTCTAAACAAGCTATTGTTACGATTATAGAAAGTGATGATGCTGATTACGCTGAGCAGCTTTTGCTGTCTGGTGTTACCGATTTTATTAGAGCCCCATACGACCCTTCATTTTTAAATAAAGTGTGTGACCACGCTGCACGACGTGAAGATTTTATGGTGAGTTACGCTGAATTTGCTTATAAAGTAGAGCAGCTAAGCGTCAGTGAAGTTCGTTATAAAGAGCTATTTTCGGCTCATCAACGCATTTTATTACATCTAAATACAGTTGTTTTAGAGCTTGATCAACAAGGTAATATTCGTTTTATTAACCCAGCATGGGAAACTTTAAGTGGCTTTGGTGTTAAATCGTCGCTACAAACCCCATTAAGTACTTATTGTAATAATGAAGATAAGGGAAGACTAAACTATACTATTAACGACATTTTACATGGTGGCGAGCAGCAACAACAAATAGAAGTAAAACTCACCCATAAAAATGGCAACTTAATTTGGGTCGAATGCAGGTTACAGCTAATAAAAAACAGTCGTAATAACGCAACTATCACCGCAACCATCGATAACATACACGAACGAAAGCAAGCAGAACTTCAACTACGTCATTTAGCACACCATGACCCACTAACTGGTTTACATAACCGTTATTACTTTGATCAACAGCTTAATAAAATATGCCAAGATAAATACACGTATGATGGCATAGAGCATGCTGTTATTTATATTGACCTCGATCACTTTAAAATAATAAACGACAGCAAAGGTCACCACCAAGGTGACATAGTATTAAAAGAAGTGGCGCAATTATTTAAAGCAAATATTGGCGAAGACCATTTGGTGTGCCGAATAGGCGGCGATGAGTTTGCAGTCATACTTACCGATATGAATTTACTGGATGCACACCTTATTGCTGAAGGTGTGTGCAGCGCAATAGAAAAACATGCTTTTAAATCAGAAGATCAGATATACACAATTAGCTGCTCTATCGGTTTAACTCAAATTACGACACAAAACAATGATCCTAATGAATGTTTAAAACAAGCCGATATTGCTTTGTATATTGCCAAAAATTTAGGGCGTAACTTAGTACATTGCTACTCAAAAGAGGACGCTCAAAACAATACGCTTCAAACTGGGCTTGAATGGGGTCACGAAATTCGACAAGCACTGCAGCAAGATAATATTGAACTGCATTACCAACCTATTTGGGATTTTAAAGAGTGTAAAGTTGCTTATTTTGAAGCGCTCTTACGCTTAAAACTCAAAGGTGAACTTGTGTACCCAAATCAATTCATTCCCTCTTTAGAGATGCTTAACGACACATTTTTGATGGATCAATGCGTTATACGTAATGCCGTTGCTTGTGTGTCTAAGCACCCAGAGTTAAACCAAGTTGCTATTAATTTGTCAGCACAATCATTCTTAGATGAACGCTTATTGCCATTAATTGAATCAAACCTTGAAAAGTATAACGTGCCCCCTTCGCGGATAATTTTTGAAATAACTGAATCAGCAAGTATTAACAACTTAAAAGCGACTCGTAAAATGATTGAGAAGCTTAATAGCTTAGGCTGTCATTTTTCTATTGATGATTTTGGAACTGGCTTTAGTACATTTAACTATTTAAAGCAGCTTCCAGCACAGCATGTAAAAATTGATGGCTCATTTGTAAGCGACATGCTTAATGACCCTATAGACTTAGCGTTAGTAAAAGCAATAAATGATATTAGTCGGTCTCTCGATAAGCGCTCTGTAGCTGAGTACGTTGAAAACGAAGAGATATTTTTTGCACTAAAAGAGATAGGTGTTGACTATGGACAAGGCTACTTTATTGCACGCCCAATACCTGTTGAAAAAGTAAAAGATGAACTTGAAAAAATTTCAAAAAATAAAACGTTTTACCAACAACAAGCTAGCCCAAAATAAACAAAATTAAACAATTTGTTACTACCAATATTACCTTTCTTGCCTATACTTTCAGTACCAAATAAAAAATGTCGTGCCTTTTAATGCATTTCACTTTAAAAACATGACATTACCTTTTGGCGGCGTAGTACTGATATTTATAGTGGGTTTCAAAGCTATTTAAGCTTTTAAGGAGAAAGGTATGACACAGCTAGTTATGTTATTACTGATTATACATTTTGCAATCGCGTATCAGTGTTATCGTTACGCAAATATTAAAGGCTACCCAGTTAAGGTTTTTACTGTATTAGGCTGCGTGCCTTACTTTAACTTAGTGGTATGGATTTATTTACTATTTTTACCCGAACTTGAGCCTTTTGAAAGCCATCTTAAAAATCAAAAGCAGCCTTTATAAGCTGCTTTCATTCATTTCCTATTCTTATTTAGAAAAATCTAAACTACATTGGCGCTTTAAAAATATCTCAAGCTGTTGACTAAATAACTTAAAGTCGCGAATCCGCCCCGTAGTTTTCCGCCACAATATGCCAATATCTCTATATGCATCGCTTTGTGATGGTGTTGCCACCATATTTTTATTATCTAAAATTCCGGCGTTAATCGCCATTTGTGGTAAAAAAGTCACCCCGAGCTGATGCTCAACCATACTCAATAATGTATGCAAGCTTGCTGCTTCAAATGGGTTAATACAACTAGCACGGTTTAAATGACATGCACTGAGCGCATGGCCTGTCATACAGTGCTCACGCTCGAGTAAGAATACGCTAGCCTCTGGTAATAGATTAAAGTCGACTATGCCCTTTGCAGCGCTGTAGTCCTTATGGTGCACTAAACTAAACTGATCTTTTGCCAATACTTGTGTATGAAATTTATCGGTTTCGTATGGCAGTGCAAGTAGCGCTAAATCAATATGCCCATGCTCAAGTTTATCCAGTAGCTTATCACTCGTATCTTCTATTAATACCAACTCTAAATCACAAAAGGTTTCTTTACAAAAGTGATACAGAGGAGCCGCTATAAAGCTAGCAATTGTAGGTATAACACCCACTGTTAATTTACCACTCAGTGGTGTTAAAAAGCTTTTAGTGAGTTCTTTTAAACTAATTGTATCGTTAATTATTTTACGAGAGCGCTCAACAACTTCTTCACCAATACTGGTAAACATAAGGCTGCGATTTTCGCGTTCAATAAGCTGGCAACCCAACGTTTCTTCAAGATTTTGAATAGCACTGCTTAAAGTAGATTGCCCTATAAAACAGGCACTGGCAGCTCTGCCAAAGTGCTGATGTTGATGAACAGCTAATAAATACTGTAGCTGTTTGATACTTGGAAGATTGGTCATTTTTTCTTTCCACAAATAAAAAGACCCCAACACCTAGGGCATTGAGATCTTTTCAAGCTAAAAGTCTTTGAGTACTTTTTTGTTAAACCCCAAATGCGGTTCTTAGTACGTAGAAAATAACAATAGCAAGGGCAGCGCCAACTGGCAATGTAATTACCCAAGAAACTACAATGTTTCTGATAACACCCATGTTAAGTGCACCAATTCCACGTGCCATACCTACACCTAATACCGCACCCACTAAGGTTTGAGTAGTAGAGATTGGCATACCAGTACCTGATGCAATAACAACGGTAGAAGCAGCGGCTAGTTCAGCAGCAAAACCACGGCTAGGCGTTAAATGTGTAATGCCTTCACCAATCGTTTTAATTACTTTTTTGCCCAAAATAGCAAGACCCGCAACAATACCAAAACCACCTAGAGGTAGAATCCACCAAGCAATAGCCGCTTTTTTAGCAATTTCACCATTGTTTTCAACAATGTTTACAACAGCAGCTAGTGGACCGATTGCATTAGCAACATCGTTAGAACCATGTGCAAAGGCCATACAACATGCTGTTAATACCATAAGAACAGCAAACACTTTTTCAACATTGTTGAATTGCATTTGTTTATCTGCTTTTGGATCGATATTTAAACGAGAAATAGCAATTTTACCAATTATAGCAACGACAACTGCTACAGCTATTGCTAAGGCGTACCCTTCGGCTGCACCTAAATCAACACCAACATGCTTTAAGCCTTTTTTAATTGTAACCAAGGCCATTATAAAACCTGCTAAACCCATATAAAGTGGTACATAGCGTTTAGCATTTTTTAGTGGTGCATCTGTATTAAAAATAAGTTTTTGTGCACTCATAAATATTAAGTATGCAATAAAGCCTGATATGGCGGGCGTTATAATCCAACTACCAACAATACCACCTACTTTATCCCATTGAATCGCCTCAGTACCAACAGCAACTAACGCAAAACCAATGATTGCACCAATGATTGAGTGAGTCGTTGATACTGGCCAACCCAAGAACGAGGCCATTAATAACCAAGCACCCGCTGCAAATAAAGACGAAATCATACCCAGAACCATAAGTTCAGGAATGTCTGCAAATGGTGCGGCATCGATAATTCCTTTACGAATTGTTGATGTAACCTCACCACCTGCTAAGTAAGCGCCTGCAAATTCAAAAATCATCGCTATAAAAATAGCTTGTTTGATTGTTAGCGCTTTTGAACCTACAGATGTGCCCATGGCGTTCGCTACGTCGTTCGCGCCAATACCATAAGCCATAAAAAAGCCGACTGCTGCGGCAATTAAAATTAATACCGTGCCGTAAGATGCAATGATATCCATTGTAAAACCTTAATCTTTCGTGTTTGAACTGATTTTAAATTAACGAGCTAACATCAGCTCAAGACGTGATCCTACGCGCTCTGCAATATCTGCAAGCTCGCCAACCCATTCAATGATTTTGTACAAAAACATAACATCAATTGGATTTAACTCACCCTCTACATCACGTAGCTGGCGGCGTACTTTTATCTGCATTTCGTCCGTGTCTTGTTCTATGGCATCCAATTCAACTAACATTTTTTCTACTAAGGTGACTTCTCGACCTTTAAAACCCGTTTCTAGCAATTCTTCTAATTCATTAATTGCTTTAGATGCTTGTTTAGTCGCATCTACACAACGGGTTAAGTAAGCTAAGAAATCAGCTTGCATAACTTTTGGAATGGTCATTTCACGACCAATCACTCGCCCTGCAATATCTTTTGCTTTATTGGCAATTTTATCTTGTTGAGTTACTAGTTCGAGAAGATCTGTACGCTCTACCGGCATGAATAAACCACGCGGTAATTGTAAACGTATATCTCTTTTCATATCATCAGCTTCACGTTCTAAATTGCGAATAGTGATGCGAAGCTCTTCTGCTTGTACCCACTCTTCTTTAAATACGTGATTAAAAAAAGGTATCAAAGCTTTACTTGCTTGATGAACCTTCTTGATGTGTTCTTCCATTGGTTTGATAGGAGATTTTGCAAATACTCCTAAAAACGCGTTTGTAGGCATAACTGACCCTTTAATCAAATTGATATGCTTTGCAGCATGAATTTTACAGTATTAACCAAGATTGTGAACGCTTTTTATTACTTCACTAAAGCTTGCAATACACAAAGCGACACTAAGCCGCTTTAATAGAAAAGCATGATGGGTAAAAAATCATAGTGATTTTTCTATATCTTCTTGAGATGTATGGCGAATATCTTTGCCATTAACAAAATAAATAATGTATTCAGCAATGTTCTGACAGCGATCACCAATACGCTCTAATGAGCGAACAGACCAGACTAAGTCCATGATTTTAGGTATTGAGCGTGGATCTTCCATCATGTAAGTCATTATTTGACGTGTGATGGCTTCATATTCGCGGTCAACTTTTGCATCTTCTTTATGTACTTGAAATGCACGTTGCACATCCATACGCGCAAATGCATCTAGTACGTCGTGTAGCATTTTTAAAACCTGGCGGCCCATATTTTCAATATTTACTAATAAATCTTGCTGATCTTTGGTAAATGAGTCTAGTGCAACTTTAGCAATTCGCTCAGCTTCATCGCCAATACGCTCTAAATCAGCGATTGTTTTAGCAATTGCAATCACTAAACGCAGGTCACTTGCTGCAGGCTGACGACGAGCAATAATACGCGTACACTCTTCATCAATGCTTACTTCCATTGCATTCACTTTATAATCGTTCTGACGTACCTTTTGAGCAAGCTCTGCATCGTTACGACTCACCGCATCAAGCGCACTATTTAACTGCTGCTCAACTAAGCCACCCATACTTAATACATGATTACGTACATTTTCTAGTTCTTGGTTAAAACGCCCAGAAATATGTTTATTAATATTATGTTCCATAGTTACCTTCTCTCTTAATCTTGCACAACACGCTACAACGGGCTAATTAACCGTAACGACCGGTAATATAATCTTCGGTCTTTTTCTTCGTTGGTGTAGTAAATAAGGTATTTGTGTCTGAGTACTCAATCAATTCGCCCATATACATAAAGGCTGTTTGATCAGATACACGTGCTGCTTGTTGCATGTTATGTGTAACAATAACAACGGTAAATTGGTTTTTTAAATCGTTTATTAGCTCTTCGATTACCAAAGTAGAAATAGGGTCAAGTGCTGATGTAGGTTCATCTAATAAAAGAACTTCTGGCTCAATTGCAATTGAGCGAGCAATAACTAAACGCTGTTGCTGACCACCCGATAAGCCAAACGCGCTATCGTGTAATCTATCTTTTACTTCATCCCATAAAGCAGCACCACGAAGTGATTGCTCTACCACTTCGTCTAACTTACGCTTCTCTTTAATGCCTTGTAAGCGTAGGCCATAAACCACATTTTCATAAATTGATTTAGGAAATGGGTTAGGACGCTGAAACACCATACCTACATTACGACGAAGTGCTGCTACATCTACGCTCTTATCGTAAATATTTTGACCGTGAAGTAATATTTCACCTTCAATACGACAAATATCAACCAAATCGTTCATGCGGTTAATACAACGTAATAGAGTTGATTTACCACAGCCCGATGGTCCAATAAACGCAGTTACTTGGCCTTTTGGAATGTTCATATTTACTTTATTAAGCGCTTGCTTATCACCGTAGTAAAGATCGAGATCTTTAATCTCTAGCGCTTTTTGGTCATCCGTTAAATTTTCTAGGTCTAACTTCTGGCCTATATTAGCTTGGTTTACTTTTGGAGCGACTGTAATCATTTTTGTTACCTATAAAATCTTTACTAATTAGTGTTCAAGCGATCTGTACTTTTCACGTAAATGGTTACGTATACCAATGGCCGTTATGTTTAGGGTAATAATCACCGACACCAATAAAAAGGCCGTTGCGTATACCAGCGGGCGTGCCGCTTCAACATTAGGGCTTTGGAAGCCAACATCGTATATATGAAAGCCTAAGTGCATGAACTTTCTATCTAAGTGAAAATATGGGAAGTTGCCATCAAGTGGTAATGTAGGAGCCATTTTTACAACGCCTACTAGCATTAACGGTGCAACTTCACCTGCAGCACGCGCAACTGCCAGTATTAAACCTGTCATAATTGCAGGGCTTGCCATTGGAATAATTATGCGCCATAACGTTTCAACTTTTGTTGCGCCAAGCGCTAGTGAACCATCACGTACGGTACTTGGAATACGAGATAAACCTTCTTCAGTCGATACAATAACAACTGGCAGCGTTAGTATAGCGAGCGTTAATGCCGACCACATTACACCTGGCGTACCAAATACTGGCGTTGGCGACGATTCTGGATAAAATAATTGGTCTAAGCTACCACCTAACATGTATACAAAAAAGCCGAGGCCAAATACACCGTATACAATTGAAGGAACACCGGCCAAGTTAATCACTGCGATACGAATCATTTTAGTGATTGCATTTTTTGCGGCGTACTCGTGTAAGTAAATTGCAGCAACAACGCCAAACGGCGTCACAATTACAGCCATCAGCATAACCATAAATACAGTACCAAATATAGCAGGGAAAACACCGCCTTCTGTATTTGCTTCACGTGGATCATCGGATACAAACTTACCTAGTTGCACAAAGTAGTGGCCTAGCTTTGCAAAAAAGCCCATATCGTTTGGAAACCAAACATCAAGTACTTGATACATAGGAATTGTAACAACTTCACCGCGCATATCTTTTACAGTTACGTGGTCACGTTTAGCTTGTTTGCGTAGTGCAAATAAATCTTTTTCAAGTACACCATACTCTGCACGTAATTCAGCACGTGCTTGAGCAAGCTCAGCAACACGCTCATCAGTGAGAGCGTTATCAAGTAAGTAGCCTTTTTCTTTTAAACGTAAGCGTTCAAGTGCGTAGTTAATATGCCCAATGTCACCATTTTGCAAATCAAGTGCTTCGTCATTTAAATCAACCGCACGCTCTACAAGCTCATGTAGCGCTTCTATTTTATCGCCATTAACCGGTTGACCGTCTTTAATAACGTTTTGCACATAACCATAAAAGTTACCGTTTTTACTACGCTCAAATACTGCAAGCGCCGCTGGTGCTGTTTTATTTGTTATGTCGGTTTCTAATATCCAACGAAAATCTAAATCTACATATTCGCGGTTACCTGTTTTAATAAGTAAGCGCTCTATTTCTTCTTTTTCAAACCCGCTAACATCAATACCTGTCGCGGCTAAACGCGTTTTTGGTACTAATTCACGATCGTAAACTTCGCCAATAACGGTTTGCTTTGCAATCGACCCTTCAAGTTCAAACTGTACAACTTCTGAAGGCCAGAAAAAGCTTAACCCTTTCCAGGCTATCATTGCCAATAAGCCTAAAACTGAAATCAAACTGATGCTCACTGCACCACCGGTCATCCAAATCCAAGGAGAACCAGACTTAAACCACTGCTTTACCATGTCATGTCTCTCCGCTTACATTGAGCTGTATTTTTCACGCAGTTGCTGGCGAACAAACTCAGCGACTGTGTTAAAAATGAATGTGAATATGAATAATACAAAGGCTGCTAAGAATAATATTCTATAGTGCGAACTACCTACTTCTGACTCTGGCATTTCAACTGCAATATTTGCTGCAAGCGTACGCATACCTTGGAAAATGCTCCAATCCATAATCGGTGTATTACCGGTTGCCATAAGTACAATCATGGTTTCACCAACTGCTCGGCCAAGTCCCATCATTACCGCAGAGAAAATACCTGGACTTGCTGTTAGTAATACAACACGTATTAGTGTTTGCCACTGCGTCGCACCTAATGCTAATGAGCCATTTGATAAATGCTTTGGAACACTAAATACCGCGTCTTCTGCAATTGAGAATATAGTAGGAATAACCGCAAAACCCATCGCAATACCTACAACAAGCGAGTTACGTTGATCGAATGTCATACCTAGCTCATTTGTTAAGTACTGACGTACATTGCCGTCAAACATCCAAAGTTCAACAAATTCGCTCATAGCAAACGAAAACCAACCAATAAGTAAAACGACCGGAATAAGGATGATTGAATGCGAACCATCAGGAATTCTATGGCGTATTTTTGTTGGTAATTTAGTCCAGGCTAAACCTGTCGCTAACATACCTAAAGGTAATAATATGAGTAACCCAACAATGGCAGGTAAGTGCTCTTCTATTAATGGGGCTAACCAAAGACCCGCTAAAAAACCTAAAATAACGGTTGGTAATGCTTCCATTATTTCAACGGTAGGCTTAACCACTTTACGTAATTTGCTCGACATAAAGTATGCCGTGTAAATAGCCGCCGAAAGCGCGATTGGTACAGCAAACAACATCGCATAAAGTGCTGCTTTTAATGTACCGAACGAAATTGGCACAAGTGAAAACTTAGATTCAAAGTCGTCACTGGCTGATGTTGACTGCCAAATATAACCTGGCTCTGGGTAACCTTCGTACCACACTTCTTGCCAAAGTGCTGACCACGTAACTTCTGGGTGCTCGTTATGAATGTCTAATACTGTTAGCTTATTATCCGCTAAAATTAACGCAGCATTTGAACGTGGTGCAATTGCAAAGTTTTCTATTGCGCCTTCACTTACTTTCCCCTGCCAAAGTTTTGCTTCGCTGGTTGTGTAGTACACGCCTAGCTCACCATTATTGCCGGTAGTAAAAAAAGTACGACGGTAAAACTCAGTAAATACATTTAATTTACTTTGCTTAGTTGTTTCAAATGAGCGAATTTTTTGATATTCACGGCCTGTGTCAGTGTTTACTTCAAACCACTGCGAAACCTCACCGTTATCATTAGCAAGCATGAGTGAGTTTGCGCCCGCTAGCAGTTGTGCAGATACAATATTTGCATTTTCTTCGTTAGCCGAAAGCAACTGAATTTGCTCTACATCACTTGGGTCACGCGTATCGTATACATACACTTGATTAGCAGAACGTACAAAAGTACGTGTTGTATCTGGCGACATTAATAATTCGTCTACACGTCCATTAACATCAAGTTCTGTACGCTCAACAACCCACTCTACTTCACCGGTAAACATATTCTCTTCAGCAATAAAGCTGCTAAATAATACACGCTTATCTTCTGTAAGAGCTACAACCGCTGTTTTGTCTTCATAGTGACTAAATGCAAAGCGTTTAATAGCTGCACCTTGTTCATCTACTTCTAAAGCCATTTCCCCTAGAGGAAAACCTAAGCGAGGTGTTAATTTACGCTCGTTATTTGGAAAGGTAACTAAAAATTTAGGTGCAACAACCATTACGGTGCCATCTTCTAAACCAAACGCATAATGCCCTTGAAAAGGCGCGCTTGTTGCAAAGCTTGTTGCATCACTTGGTAGCTCTGCGTTTAATGTTTTAAGCTTTTTACCAAAGCTGCCATCTTGCACACTGTAAAAATCAACCTGACCTTGCTGACTGAGTAAATAAGCAACTTCAGTTTGCTCTTCTACACCTAAGCCTGCTATTTGCTGTGAATTAGCAACATGAAAGCTATCGCGTTTTTCTACTTTTGCTGATTCAAAAATTGGCTGTACTACATAAAGAAGGTAAAAGAATATTAATAGCAGTGCTACCAATACCATTATCCCACCTGCGGTTATGCCAAACTTGGCAAACCGATCTTTAAATAGACGGCTTCGATCCGTATTAAAAGTCGGCTTATTCGGATTTGAAGTCATCAAAACACCCTTAAATCTTAACGTTGCATAAATTATATTTCATCAAGATGACAGTAATGTTACAGCAGTAATAATAAGCACTCTAAAACAGCTTTAAATAAAACTAACGAGGGAAAAGTCTAAATTAGCTTCAAATAGGTGATTTATAAGTGAACTAAATTATAAAATAATTGGACAAAGTATTTATCGAGGTCAATACTAAAAGAGTACTTAGTAAATAATAATGACTATTAATACTGCGTATAGTCAACACAACTATATTCATTTTTTTAATTTATAATCAAAGATTTATAAAAAGTGCAACAACACACAATTTAAATTAGACAACATACTTAATGCCTATGCATTTACTTTCTTTGGGCTTAAAAAGAGAATTATTTATGAAGCAGTTGGTTATAACTATTTTAGGGAAAGATCGCCCTGGTTTAGTAGAGAGCATCTCATCAGTCGTATTACAAAATCATGGCAACTGGCTTAGTAGTAACTTAAGCCATTTATTAGGTCATTTTGCAGGTATTATTCAACTTGAAGTTGCTGAGGAGCATTTTCAATCATTACAAAGTGCTTTAAATAAGTTACCTAAATTAGACGTTCGTATTGAAACCGGAAGCACAGAGATTGAACCATCAACACTAGAGCAAATTAATCTAGTTATAACAGGTAACGACCGTCCTGGTATTGTTCAAGAACTGGCAAGTGTAATACGTCATAAAGGCGCTAATATTACTCACTTAAATTCAAGACAACAAAGCGCACCTAATTGGGGAGTGCCTATTTTTAGCGCTGTTGCTACCGTTACTCTGCCAAATGGTATGGATAAAGACGAAGTTATTGAAGCATTGGAATCAATTACAAGTGATTTGATTGTAGATACGGAAGAAGTTTAACCTCCATTTATGCGTGCCATACAACTGACACGCATACCATTTTAGTCCATCAAAATGCTCTGCAGATTATTTAACGCAGACATAAAATAAGCCGATGCAAGCATCAGCTATTTTAAATAATCACCTTAAAGCTAATAAGAGCGAGATAAACTCAGTAATCCCGCTCTTTTATAAAGCTACATATCCATATGACGATTAGTACTTTGCATCATTTGCTTTATACCTTGCTTTTCAAGCTCTAGTATTTGTTGAAGCTTTTCTTGCCCACTTTCGGTTTCGGCGCGTTCAAGTAAGTATTCATATAACTCAATCACTTTTTGATGTTGCTGTGCTAAATACCCTTGAATGACTTCTTCATCGAATTGCTGATCTTTACTAATGTCTTCAAAAGTAATTAGCTCAGGATTTTTAGCAAAGTATTCATAACTGTACGTATCGAGCGTATTTATTTCGGTTATCGCTTTAAACCCGACTAAATCTTCGGCGAGTTTTTTTTCGTAATTTAGGTAGTAGTCCACCAGCATTGCATTATGTTCATCAAGTAAATCCTTTACGCTATAAAAATTAGCCGCCATTTGTGTATGAAACAAAACGGTCCAATCGTATACCTCTTTAATTGTTTTAACTTGCATGTGCATTCCTTACTTAGTTGACTGTATAGGTAATACACTGCGTAAAGCGTGCCAATTAAAAAGCTATTTAAAAACAGTTAGTTAATTTAAATATTAGTAATAACTAGCTATTTAATAGAACAACTTACAAATTATAGGTAATTTTTATAGAGCAATGCATGGGTAGTAACAGCATTGCTCTATAGTCTTGTTGTTTTATATTATTTAAGTCCTTGTTTGCGCCATAGTAGGTAAACCGCAGGAATAACAAGTAAGGTGAGTACAATTGCACTGCCCATACCGCCAACCATAGGCGCTGCTATTCGGCTCATTACTTCGCTTCCGGTGCCCGTGCCATAAAGTACAGGTAATAAACCGATAATAATTGTCGCGACAGTCATCATAACCGGGCGTACTCGAAGCCCTGCTCCTTCAATGATAGCTTGCTGTAATTGCACTAAGCTAAGCGGTTTTCCGGCTTGCTCTGCTTCGAGGCACTTTTCTTGATAGGCTTGGTTTAAATACACCAACATAATGACCCCTATTTCTACCGCAACACCGGCTAAGGCAATAAAGCCTACACCTACTGCAACTGAAAAGTTAAAGCCCTCTAAATACATTAGCCATACGCCACCAATCATTGCCAGTGGCAACGTAGCCATAATAATAGTGACCTCAGCAAAGCTTCTAAAATTAAGGTAAAGCAATACAATAATAATCGCTAATGTAAGTGGTAATACATAAGTCAGTTTTTCTTTAGCGCGCTGCATGTATTCATACTGCCCAGCCCACGTAATTGAGTAGCCAGCAGGTAGTATTAGGTCTTTATCGAGCACTTGCTGAGCGTGCTCAACGTAAGTACCAATATCAACGCCATCTATATCAATAAAACTCCAACCGTTTAAACGTGCATTTTCGCTTTTTATACCAGGCGGTCCATCTTCAATAAATACATCGGCTACATCACCAAGTGCTATACGCTGCCCTGTAGGAGTTACAATAGGTAACAGCATTAACTCTTCTGGCGAGTCTCTGTATGCTTGCGGATAACGTAAATTAACAGGATAACGCTCTTGCCCTTCTACCGTTTGTGTTACGTTTGTACCACCTATTGCAGTAGATACAACTTGCTGTACGTCGCTAATGTTTAAGCTATAACGCGCGGCTTTTTCACGATTTATATCTACTTTTATATAACGTCCACCGGCTACTCGCTCTGAGTAAACCGATGCGGTGCCTTGCACATCTTTTAATAGCACTTCTATTTGCTGACCAATTTTTTGAATTTCACTCAACTTTGGTCCCGCAACTTTAATGCCCACGGGAGTTTTAATACCGGTTGCGAGCATATCAATGCGTGTTTTAATTGGCATTACCCACGCATTAGTTAGCCCCGGAAACTTAACCAAACCGTCGAGTTCTTTTTTAAGTTTTTCAAGAGTCATACCCTCGCGCCATTCGTCTTTTGGTTTTAACTGAATAAACGTCTCTATCATTGTAAGCGGCGCAGGATCTGTTGCAGTTTCTGCTCGCCCAACTTTACCAAATACTGTTTTAACCTCGGGTACTGTGGCAATTAATTTGTCGGTTTGCTGTAGTATTTCGCGCGCTTTACCTACCGATAAACCAGGATACGTTGTGGGCATATACATTAAGTCGCCCTCATCAAGTGGCGGAATAAATTCACTGCCTATTTTGTTTACTGGATAAAAGCCAATAACAGAAACAACCACCGCGAGTACCAATGTCATTTTTGGAAATTTAAGCACCCAGTTAAGTAGTGGTCGATACGCTGCGACGAGTAATCGGTTAACTGGATTTTTTTGCTCCGAAATAACTTTACCTCTAATAAAGTAACCCATCAATACCGGCACTAAGGTAATCGCAAGCCCAGCAGACGCTGCCATAGCATAGGTTTTAGTGTAAGCCAGTGGCGCAAACATACGTCCTTCTTGCGCTTCTAAAATAAATACCGGCATAAAGCTGACGGTAATAATTAATAAACTAAAAAATAATGCAGGACCCACTTCACTCGCCGATTTAGCCACAACTTCCCAGCGGTTTTCGTTGGTAAGGGGCGTTTTTTCCATATGTTTATGCATATTTTCAATCATGACGATAGCACCGTCAGTCATTGCCCCTATGGCTATTGCAATTCCTCCTAAAGACATAATATTGGCGTTAATCCCCTGCCAATACATAATTATAAATGCCGTTAAAATCCCAAGCGGTAACGTAATAATCGCCACCAGCGATGAGCGCACATGAAACAAAAACACCACACACACTAAGGCAACTACAATAAGCTCTTCAATTAGCTTACTTGTTAAATTATCTACCGCGTTATTTATTAAGTTGGAGCGATCGTACACAGGGACTATTTCAACACCCTCTGGCAATCCCTTTTTAAGCGATTCTAATTTTGCTTTTACGAGCTCAATGGTTTTTTGTGCATTTTCGCCATAGCGCATAATAACAATGCCGCCGGTTACCTCACCTTCGCCATTTAGCTCTGCTACACCACGGCGCATTTGCGGTCCAACTCGAATATCAGCTACATCACGCAATTGCAGCGCAGTACCATTAGCGTTTACGCCAAGCGGAATGGCTTCCAAGTCGGCAACACTCTTAATGTAGCCGGTGCTTGTTACCATGTATTCTGCTTCAGCCATTTCAACTACTGAGGCGCCCATCTCTTGGTTGCCTTGTTGAATAGCGGTTTGAATGAGGCTAAGCGGAATACCATATGCGCGTAATTTATCGGGCTCTACATTGACTTGGTATTGCTTAACCATGCCACCAACAGCAGCCACTTCAGATACACCGGGCACAGTTTGTAGCTCAAACTTTAAAAACCAATCTTGTAAGCTTCGTAGCTGACTAATATCGTGTTTATTTGTTTTATCAACGAGTGCGTATAAATAAATCCAACCTACGCCGGTTGCATCAGGGCCAAGCTCTGGCGTAGCGCTATCGGGTAATCTACTCGCTACTTGGCTTAGGTATTCTTGTACTCGGCTACGCGCCCAATACAAATCGGTTTTTTCGTCAAAAATAACGTAAACGTACGAGTCTCCAAAAAACGAAAAACCCCTTACAGTTTGCGCACCCGGCACAGAAAGCATTGCTGTGGTGAGCGGAAATGTAACTTGGTCTTGCACTACTTGCGGCGCTTGCCCCGGATAAGTGGTTTTTATAATGACCTGAACATCAGATAAGTCAGGCAAGGCATCCACGGGAGTATTTTTTACCGCAAACAATCCTCCACCCAGTAAAATTAATGTAAGCAACAACACAAAAAAGCGATTGCTAACAGACCAGCGAATAATGGCAGTTATCATAATGGCTCCTAGTGAGAACTATGTTGCATAGTAGAATGATCAATCGGCTCTGCGTTTTGCGCTTTAGTAATTACAAATTCATCGTTAATAATGCTAAAAGTAAAATTAATATACTGGGCATTTTCAAACTGACTAATATCAATATCTGGCGCTAATACAAAGTCCATTGTGGCGGGTTCTCGATTCCATTTTTCAATGGCTTCTCGGCTAATATTAATAATGCGATTTTGTGTATCTATGGCATTAATAGTGCCGTTAATCGTGGCGTTTTGTGGCTGCATATCCATGTTCATATTCGAGCCTGAAACAGAACTCATACCTGAGCTAATACTAGAACTAGGCATTTCCATTCGTTTAAAGTCGGAGCTTTTACTCGATTCAGAGTCTATTAAAAATTGCGCTGAAGTAACTACCGTGTCACCTGTCATTACACCTGACAAAATGACCGCTTCATTACTATTAATTTGCCCAACTTCAACTTCTACCGATTTAAAACGCCCCTCACCTAATGCAATAACCACACGGTTTTGATGCTGCGTGCGGATTACCGCTTCTTTAGGGACTGTAAATTGCGCCTTACTCGCTTTAGCGTGAATGCTCACTTGTGCAAACATATTTGGTTTTAACCGATGATCTACATTTTCAAACCTAAGCCTTACACGCAGAGTCCGGTTTTTAGCATCAAGCGCGGGGTAAATATAATCAACCTTACCTTCCCACTTTTGACCTTTTAAGTAATCAAGCGTCATTGTAACGGGCAACCCAACACTCACTTGTTCTGATTGGCGCTCGAACACTTCCGCCTCTACCCAAATTTCATCAAGCTGGGCAATACTCATCATTGATGTGCCTGGTTTAACGTAAAAGCCCTCTCGTACTGTTAGCTCATCTACCACACCACTTTGCTTTGCGTAAAAAGTAATATTTTGCATTATCTTTTTATTTTTTTGTAAGCGCTCGATAAATCCATCAGACACATTTAACGACTCTAAACGCGCCTTTGCAGCGCGAATTAACACGGTATTATTACGATTAACTGCCAATAAAAGCTCTTCCTGTGCGTTCACCAATTGTGGTGAATACAATGTATATAAAGGCTCACCGGCTTTAACTTCTGCGCCTTGTGCTTTAACATATAAACTTTCAATCCAGCCTTCTACACGCGGATGAATGTGAATAAGTTGGTCTTGGTTATATTGCACATAACCCACAGTATTTATATCGCTGTGAAGTGTTTTAAGCTGCACTTTGGCAGTTCTTACACCAAAGTTATTAACTACTGCAGGCGAAATAGTTACAGCACCTGGTCCATCCTGAGCGTTGCTAGCGTTTTCATACACAGGTACTAAATCCATTCCCATTGGCGAAAGCCCTGGCGCGTCACGCCTGTAATTACTATCCATCGGGGCTACCCAATATAAGGGCTGTTTGTCAGCGCTTTGTTGTTCATTCATTGCCGAGTTGCTAGGTAAAAACTGCATTACTAAGCCGCCTATTAACCCAAAGGCGCCTGCGCCAACTAAGGCGGCAACAAGTAACTTTAAATTAGTATTCATTGTGTAATTCTCCAGTTTGCTCGCTCATTACTTGGGGGTCTAAGCTACTTGCATAATAATTAAGGCGGGCGGTAATAATATGTTGATCTACTTGAATATTAAGCGCATCAATTTTGGCGTTAAGTTCACTAATGCGCGCGCGCATCACGTCAGAAAAATCCCCGTCGTCGCGTGTATAAGCATTTAGTGTTGCCTGAGATTGCTCTGACATTTGCGGTAATAACGTATTTTGATAAAGCGCATCGCGTTTTTGCAAACGAGCGAGTTGGCTAAACTCCTTAAAGTACATGCCTTTGAGTTTTTGAAGCGCCACCAGCTTTTGTGTTTTAGTAGCTTCTGCACTAGCAATAGCCGATTTAACCTGTTGATCTTGTCTGTTATCAGTAAACAATGGCAAATCAATACTAAACCCTACAGAGAGTAAATCAGCTCGCGACTCACCCATCGGGGTATCATCTCGGTAACCATAACCCACATTAACGCCCACCTGAGGTTTGTAGCTTTGCTTAGCGAGTGCAACTTCGGTTTGCTTTGCCGTTACGGTTTTATCTATCGCAATAATTGCGGGATGCACCATAAGCAACTGTATTAGCTCATCAAATTCAAGGCTCGCAAAATCAACCAGCCCTGCGGTTTTAGTAAACTCAGTATTTAAAGGCTGCATAAGCATATTCATAGGTAACCACTGTGCTAAACGGTTTTTAGCACTTTCAAATTGCTGCTCAAGCATAACCAGCTTATCTTCAAGACGGGTGAGCTCTAATTGCGCACGAATAATATCTTGCTGACGTGTTTTACCTAAGGTGCTTGCGTAGCTTGCTTCGGTAATGTCAATAAGTTGAGTAAATAGCCCTTTATCTTGCTCAATTAAAGCAATACTTCGCTGAGCACGATACGCGTTTAACCACGACTCAATCACAATTGCTTTTACTTGTGCTAAGCGATCGGCACGCTGCCAAGGGTATTGTTGAGCAGACTGTGCTAATGCTTTTTGTTTAAGCGCTAAACTATTCCCTCGGCTAAACTTTTGGCTCAAATCAACTTTAAGCTGCGTCATCCCTTCTTGGTCAAACGCATAACCGTTAGTAGGTAAGTTGAGTAAGCCAACCGTTAAAACAGGATCGGGTAAGGTGCCTGCGGCAATGCTTTGCGCTATTGCTGCATCTTCTTGGTAGCCACTCGCTTTTAGCCATGGCTCATGCGTTAGCGCATAATTAAGCGCTTGCGTTAAGCTAAGCGTTTGCTCATTACTAGTTTGCTTTAGCATTTCGGTATTTAGGTTATTTTGCGCATTAACAGCTGTGCTAAATAACACAACACTACATAATACGACTTTAATACTTACAGCGTGGTTCATCACCTGCTCCATCTAAAAATAAAAGAAAATCTTAAATTAGGAAGCAAAAAAGGTGTTTAGGAGTTTTACAAAAACCTTTTATATCAATTGCATTGAATTAATGATCTATTATTGCGGTAGGGAAATAGCTCTATAAAAAGGAAAAAATTACGCAGTATAGTTGCTTTATATAAGTAATTTTTAACGCAGTTAGAGAGTTATTTAACTCGCTAGAATGAGCATGTTTTCAATAAAATTGATATTACACCTATCCTGCTATTAAGCAGACATAGGAGGGCGATAGAGTGAACGAGGTATATTAATTTGTGTAGTAAATACACGTACATTTACTTTTTCAGATTCAAGTAAAGTAACGCTAAATAAAGTATCAACATTAAGCATTGAGTTAGCAGCGCAGCCACTCATAGGGCATTTACAGTCATTTTGTGGCGTACTTTCGTCGTCGCAACAATCCATCTGCATCATATTTTCAGACATGCTATCGACAGCTGTTGCATCACTACTTTGTGTCATTGGCATTTGGGCATGCATTGCTGTTTTAGTTGGCATATGTGGCATTTCGCATACCATAGCTACAGACGCAACTGCCTGACCCACAAAAGTGAGCAGTAAAGTTATCATGAGTAAACTAGAGTAAAAACGTTGCAACATTATGCCTTTTAATAAACTTTAAAATGATTGTAAGGCAACCTAACGGCAACCACAAATACTTTAATTATGTAGACTGCGGTTTATCAGGTGTTTTAATTAAGTTACTCGCGATAATTGCAAATATACAATATGCGCTAAAATACCAAAACCCTTCACCAAATTGTGCATTCATAACAAGTAGCTCACCACTTTTACCATGGGCGTTACCTGCTAAGTAAGTCACTATTAATGCAATAACAAATACATCAACCATGCTCCACTTACTTAATGCACAAATAACCAGACCGAGCTTTTGCTTAAACCCATTCAAAGGTAGGCAACAATAAAGCAATTGTAATAATAGCTTTAAGCTTGGAATAACAATAGAAAACAACCCCACTAAAGCGGCTACAAATAAATTATTATTGCTAGCAAGCTCTTTAACTGTGCCTAAAATACTTTGTGTTTTGTTATAGGCGCTAATCTCACCTTCTAACTTATCAAGCCCTAGCATGTTCGAGAACATCATTAGCATACTGCGAGTTCGACCATCACCCTCTTCAGCCAGCATTTCAATACCCGCTTGCGCTAGTTTTGATTTATCTATGTTGCCCTCTATTGTTAATACTGGTTTTGTAATACCAGGAAACAATAAACAAAGAGCAACCACTACACTTATAACCGACAACCAATTACGCATATTTATTCTGCTATTGCCTCAATAATGTCGTCACTGTATAAAACAGCATCCAGTAAAAAATTAAATATATGCCCAACATGTTGTTCGGGATTTATTTTAGCTAGTTGAACCATCGCCTTATCAATATTATCTACTTCAAACTCTTTTATTAGCGATAAACACTCACCTAAAGTGCCTTTTTCAAGTAGTAACGCATCAGATATTGCAGCATCTAAAGTAAACTCTTTAACTATGTCTTTTAAATCGCCATCTAAAATGGCATCAAGCACAGAAAACAAACCCACTAGATAGCCTTGCTCAGTCAGTTCTTTATTATTTTGATCTAAAATAAGCGACATAAATTGTGCCCGAGTTAAAGCAAGCTTAGTTAATTCGGTTGGTTTTTCGACCCCCAACTCACTAATTGCTAATACGCGAACAAATTGTCTTATTGTGTCTTCACCTAAATAAATAACCGCTTGTGAAATAGAAGTAATAACTAAATTTGCTTTGCCTGAACGCGCGTTAGCCAGCTTTAAAACCCTGGCTGTTATAGCGACATCTCTGGCCACACGTTGGTGAACTTCTTTAAAGCAAAGTTTTTGTTTTGCTGTAAAACGCAATAGATCAAAAACAGTTAACTTTGAAGGCTCTACACCTTTATACGTAATCATTTCTGGGCGAGAAAAAAAGAACCCCTGAAATAAATCACAGCCTGCCAATTTTAATATATTAAATTGTTCATGCGTCTCTATTCGTTCAACAATTATTTTTGCATGTGGATTTGCGCGTTTTATTTTTTTAATGCGCATATTGGTTTTAATAACCGGATCATCTATCTCAATTTTTATGTAATCAACATGTGCTAATAGTGGCTCCCATTTTGGATCGCCATCGTAATCATCAAGTGCAAAAACATACCCTTCTTTTTTAAGTTCTTGCACACGCTCAGCAACCGCAGGAATATTACCCGTGCGCTCTACTATTTCAATAACACTATTTTCTGGCAATAAAAGTTTGGGAAAGTTATCGAGAATAGTTTCTGATGACAAGTTTATAAAAGCTAAATGATGCGCGGTAAGTCTATCTAAACCTACCAACATTAATGCATTAAAAAACAGGCGGCTTGTCGCATGCACATCAGAAGTGCCCACAGGAAACGCATTGTTGGCTGAGTCTCGATAAAGCAGTTCGTACGAGAAAACATTCTGGTCTATATCAAAAATAGGTTGCCGCGCGACAAACTGAGTTATTTTTTGTACCTCATCAGGTATGTTATTTAATTTCACTTGGCTCTAAACCTATAAATAAGAGATGGCAAAACAGCCAATAATATGTGTACTTTAATGCAACTCGCATAAGATAAACATAGTCGTCATTGCAAAAATGTTAAAATTACACAACACTAATATAAAAATATTAATATAAAAGGTGGAGATTTGGCTAACTTTATTCGGTTATTAGTACTGAGCCCTCTGCTATTTGTATTTTTTAGCTATGCCAGCATTAACCCTACTCCCCTCAAATACAATGTTAGCGCGTCAGGTAGTCATTATCCATATTATACAAATGATCCAGAAAAGCCTGGTGTATTACCCGAAATTATTGAAAAAGCACTCGATGATGCAAATATTGCAGCTTCTCATATCGACCTACCCACAAAGCGTATTACCAAATATTTACAAGATGAAATAATCGATTTTGATGTTATTTCATTAGAATGGCTTCCAAAGGATGAGAGAAATGACTCTCGTTATGTTTTTTCAGAGCCCCTTATTTATGCCACAGAAATGATTGTTACCTTGCCTCAAAATGCCCGGAACTGGCAAAGCGCTGATAGCTTAAAGGGCAAATATATAGGAACAGTACTAGGTTACTATTACTTTAACGATAACACCTTTGAGCGTGTTGACTTTCCATCCGAGAAAGAACTTATGACCGCTCTATCAAGAAACCGTGTAGAAGCAGCACTAGTAGGTAAGTTAACTGCGCTCTATTGGGCAAAGCAGTTAGGGATAAACATTGCCTTTGGCGCACAGCATTCCCATGGTTTTTTGAGAATTCGTTTATTGAGCAAACATAAAGGGTTATTGCCCCAAATAAACCTAGCAATTAAAAACCTTCACGCTCAAGGATATATAAAAAGTATTGAAGATAAGTATATGAGTAATATACCCACACAAAATTAAGGGACTAATGGCGCAGAGCTCGTGTTTTGGAGTATAATAGCAGCAAATGTTAACTCGACCAGAATCAGAAAGAGCCCCATGAGTATTGAAAAAGCCTTAATCGAACGTAGTAATAATCAATGTGAATTGTGTGCAGCCACCGAGAACTTATCTGTTTATGAAGTACCACCGGTAACTGAAACCCACTCAGATAAATGTATTTACACATGTCAAACATGTAAAGATCAAATCGAGAATAACAGCGAAATAACGCCTACACATTGGCACTGTTTAAACGATAGCATGTGGAGCCAAACTCCTGCAGTACAAGTTGTAGCTTACAGAATGCTTTCGCGTTTAGCGCCTGATAATGGCTGGGCACAAGATGCGCTAGACATGATTTACCTTGAAGAAGACACGCTAACCTGGGCTAAAAAAGCACTTGCCGAAGATGACGATTTAAAGCATGTAGATAGCAACGGTGTAGTACTTCAAGCAGGCGATACTGTTACCCTAATTAAAGACTTAGACGTTAAAGGCAGTAGCCTTACCGCTAAACGTGGAACAGCTGTTCGTAATATTGGCCTAACCAGCAACCCTGAACATATTGAAGGGCGAGTTGACGGCCAGCGCATTGTTATTTTAACTAAGTTTGTTAAAAAATAATCGTTTGTTTTTAATTATTAAAGGCGCTAATGCGCCTTTTTTTATGTTTAAAATAAGTTAAGGAATGATTAAGTAACTAGGTAATACACTAAGGACATGATATTGAGTAAGGATAACCAACATGGAAAAGCATCAAGCAGTATCTTCGCGTAAAAAGGCAGTTGCAGGGATTGGCTTATTGGCGCTTAGCGCTTTTGCAGTAACTGGCTGCGGTGAGCAAACTAAATCGACTGAAAACACAGAAATTGCAGAAGCAATAACCAGCCTAACTATCCAAGCTAGCTACAAAGATCGCAGTATGCTTCGCCCTGGCTCGCAATTAATAGTTACGCTTTCCAATGTATCTAAAATGGATGTAAAAGCCGATATAATCACACAAGAAGTGATTGATGTAACCCAAGCCCCGCCATTTACCGTTGAGCTAATTTATGATGCCAGCAAAATTAGCGATAAACATCGCTATAGCCTAAGCGCCAGAATTATAAATAAAGACAAAGTGCTTTACACAAGTACAACAAATCATGACCCGTTTGCAGAATCACAGTTAACTACCCCCTATAAAATTGAGCTTTCAAAAGTGTCGACTCAAAAACCCGATGTAACACTCACAAATACTTACTGGAAAGCAATAACAATAAATGCTCAAACTGTGAATGTTACAACTAAAGAACCATTCATTCAGTTCAATAAAGACCACCGCGTTAATGGCTTTTTAGGCTGTAATAATTTTAGCGGAAGCTATAGCACCGAGCAGCAAACAATTACACTTAGTCAGCTAGCAAGTACAAAAAAGATGTGCTCGGATAATATGAGCCAAGAAGCAGCTATGTCTGACGTACTTAGCAAAACTTCAAAGTGGGAAATAACAGGTGAATCACTAAAACTTAAAAACAGTCGCGGTAATACACTTGCTACTTTTAGTGCGGTTTATTTTAATTAATATTTAGCTCCCTTATATAAATATTACCTAACACATTCGTATTGATTTTAAATAAAATGCCCAGCAAAGCTGGGCATTTTATTATTCGTTATAAGCGCTATTTAAAATTACTCATCAACGAGTTGTTCACTTCGGTAAAAACCACTTGGCTCACTTAACAAACCAACAAGCTCAGGCATTATTGCATCCATTGTTTGCTTTAGCTTCCATGGAGGATTAATTACAATCATGCCCGATGCTGTCATACCGTGTACATCAGTATCGGCTTCAGTGCCTAATTCAAATAACTGAATGTTGCGCATTCCTGAATCAATTAAGCCCTGCTCCATATTATCAATACGCTCTCTGTCTACTACCGGATACCAAATCATGTAAGTACCTGTAGCAAAACGCTGATGAGCTTTAACTAAGGTTTTTACAACCGTTTCGTAGTCATCTTTAATTTCGTATGGAGGATCAATTAATACACACGCTCTGCGAGATGCTGGTGGTAACAAACCAACTAAACCTGCAAAACCATCCTCTCCACGTACACGAATAGATCGCTTACCTTGCATGTTTTCTTCAAGTAATAATAAATCGCGCGGGTGCAGTTCAAAAAACCAACCCTTATCTTGGCGGCGTAAGTAGTGCTCTGCAATTTTTGGTGAACCTGGATAAAACGCAAGTTCGTCAGTGTCGTTAAATGACTTAATTAATTCAATGTATTCATTAAGCTCAGCATGCTCACTTTTATGATGCCAAAGTTTTTCAATACCATCTTGATACTCTTGCGTTTTTTGCGCATCGGCAGCTGCAAGTTCAAAAAAGCCAGCACCTGAATGTGTGTCTATATAATCAAGCGGTTTATCTTTAATTGTTTGATAATTTAGCACTTGTGCCAGTACTAAGTGTTTAAGTACATCGGCAGGATTACCCGCATGAAATGAGTGTCTGTAACTAAGCATTATTTATTTTCGCCATACGCAATTTAATGTCGTAAGTGAACCATAAGCACTAGGCTTTGGCAACTTACACCAAGATAAGAGAGTGTTTAAGTGAACCATTTCTGAATGAAAAAGCCCATATGCTGAATTATCCCTTAACGCAAAAGAAAAATCAGCTAAAACCACCGTAAATGCTGGCAAATCAACACACTTTGCTTTACATTTGCATGACATTAATTACAGTTATATGAGCGCCTTTATGAATAACACTACTCTTCAACAACTCGAACAACTGATCGATTCTTTAATCGAACGTAATAACCAATTACAAACAGATGTTGTTACTTTAAAAGAACAGAACACTAAACTAAGCGATGACAACGAATTGCTACAACTTGAAGCTTTAGAAAATGAAGAAAAGCAAAAAGATGCCAGCACTACTTTATCTGGTCTTCTTGATAAGTTACAAAGCGCACAACAGGCTAGCTAATGTCTGAGCTGCAAAACCAGCGGGTCACTGTTGAGTTGCTAGGTAAAGAGCAGCAATTTGCTTGCCCTGAAGGGCAGGAAGATGCATTAATAGCAGCAGCTAAAAATCTAAATGACTTAGTTGAGCAAATGAAGCAACGCTCAACCGTTAGAAACGATCAAAAAGCCCTACTAATGGCAGCATTAAACTTAAGCCACGAATTGCTAGAAGCAAAAACACAGGCTACAGTTGAGCAACAGCATCAAGACCAAATGATTGATAAACTCAGTCAGCATTTGGCAAATGACCCTAAACACCAAAAATAAAAAGCGCATACTGCGCTTTTTGTTTATTATTAAAGTAATTAAGCACCAGCGTAGAGATAATAAATGAAGTTAAAACTTTCAAACATAGCCTCTTCATGTAAGCACTTACTATTAGCATGCACTTTATTATCAATAGTACCTAGCACCTATGCTGCCGTCACTTGGAATACAATAAACCCTCATATTCAGTTTTTAAAGCAACAAGACAAGCTTCGCTTTTACGACTCTAACCAAGTATTAATTGAAGGCGAAAAATGTGCCCTACTTGTTGATACGAGCGCCAATTTTGCCGCAGTTGAACAACTTGCTGAAGATTTAAAGAAACGCCTTAAAACACCTTTATGCTATTTAGTGGCTACCCACTACCATGACGATCACTTGCTAGGTATGGCGGTTATGCAAAATTTTTATCCTGATGCCAAGCTCATTGTTCATCAGCAGGTAAATAAAAATTTTAACCTTTATCAAACAGCATATACCGACAAGCTAGACACGTATGAAAAGAGCATTGAGCTGAGCTACCAACGATTAGCGAATGTGCCCAAAGAAGAGCAAGCTAAATGGCGAAATAAGTTAGAGCTTGCAAAAAAACGACTTTTTCGCTGGCAAGAATATCAACTTGGCGAACCAAAAATAATAATCGATAATCATAAAACTATCGACCTTGGTGGTTTTGAGATAACCATTGAGCCGCAGCAAGCCCATACTAACGGTGATTTAACTATTACTACTAATAATGGCAGTGTGCTGATTGGTGGCGATATCGTTGACTGGCTTCCTTACCCTGGACACGGTGAACTTAAAAGTTGGCAAACGTTGCTTAAGCAATATATTAACGACGAAAAGCTCACTATTATTTTACCTGGGCACGGCGGCACATTAACAAAAGAGCAGCTAAAACAGCCTCTATCATTTTTAACAGCCATAATAGAGCACGTTAAAAACAATAAAGATCAAAGTATTGAGCAGTTAATGCTATCGTTTCCTGAATCAGTTATTGAGCCTTATAAACAAGAAGCGCTTAATATAAAATCGAGTAACTTCTTTTTACAAGCTGGCCTAAATCGCGCAAAAAGCGCAGAATAACTCAACACAACGGATTGTGTTAAAATAATAAAAGGAATTTACAAAAGTGATCACTATGCGCAGTTTGGTTTTATGTTGTTTGGGTATTTTGTTATTTGGTTGTCAATCAACGGAGCAAGAACCACAAGAAGCTCCACAAATATTTACTCATTTTGAGCCTGACTATACTTATGATATTGACGAGGAAGTAGCTCAAACGCCCCAAGTTAGTGAGCACGTTACGCCACTTCAATTCAAAAAAACAATCGTAAAAAAGCGCCCACCAAAAACCACCGATCTGTGGGTGCATATAGCCAACAATCTACACTTTACGGTTTATCAAAATCGCGCGTTAAAAAAGCGTATCAGCTGGTACGCAAAGCAACCTAACTACTTACAAACTGTGAGTAAACGCGCAGCGCCTTACCTGTATCATATCGTAAAAAAAATTGAGCAAAAGCAACTACCTATGGAGCTCGCTTTACTACCATTTGTAGAAAGCGATTTTAGACCAACGATAGCCTCATCACAGCAAGCTGTTGGTGTTTGGCAGTTAGTTGGCGCAACAGCGCATCACTTTGGAGTTAAGTCAGACCAATGGTATGACGGGCGCCAAGACGTACTTGCTTCAACCGATGCAGCACTTGATTACTTAAGCTACTTACATAAACGCTTTGATGGTAATTGGCTACATGCTTTGGCTGCTTATAACAGCGGTGAGGGCCGCGTTAAACGCGCAATCGAAAAAAACAAAAAACGCGGTAAAAGCACCGATTACTGGTCACTCAGTCTGCCAAAAGAAACCGCCGACTACGTACCCAAGTTACTCGCTTTAAGCTATTTAGTTAAGCATCCACAAAAGGGCATTAAACGCCCAAAGCTTGCATATAAGCCATTTACAACACAGATGAATATAGGCCAGCAGTTCGACTTTTCAGTCATAGCTAAGCTCTCTGGTATAGGTTCAAAGCAGTTACACGCGATTAATCAGGGATATTTAAAAAATCAAAGCTCACCTAACGGGCCGCATACTTTACTGCTTCCTATAGGACAGGAGGCTTTATTAAAAAGTCAGTTTTTTAAATCAAACTTTGCTGGAGAGTACATCGTTAAACAAAACGACACGCTTTACGGTATTGCTGGACGTTTTAGTATGTCGGTAAAAGCTTTAAAACAACTTAATAACAAAAATAATAATTTAATAGGCGTTGGAGAAAAGTTATTAGTTGGACAACCTAAAACCCTGCCAAGCACATTAACTGTTGATTACAAAATCAGCCCTTATTTAGAACACCAAGAGATTGCGATTCCCACCATTGAAATAGATTACGAAGTTAAGTCGGGCGATAGCCTTTGGAGTATAAGTCAGCTTTACGATGTACCTCATAGCGACTTGGCAAAATGGAACAAACTCTCTGCATCAAGTATTTTAAAGCCTGGCACTCAATTAGTACTGTTTATACCACAAGCTGAAAAGCAAAAAGCAGCCCCAACAAAAAAAGATTTTCTGCTAAATTTACAAAAAACACTAAATCAGCCACGTTAAGTTTATAAACAAGTATATTTCGCGTAAAATTGCGCCCTAACATAGTTATTATTTGAAGAGACAAGCATGCAAATTAGCAAAAATTCAGCAGTTGAATTTCATTACACCCTTAGCGAAGCGGGCGAGCAAATTGAAAGTAGCACAAACGAAGCGCCACTTACTTACATTCATGGCAGCGAAGGCATGCTTCCTGGTTTAAAAAAAGCACTTGAAGGCAAAGAAGCTGGCGAAAAATTTAGTGTAACTCTAGAGCCAAGTGAATCATACGGCGAGCGTGTTGATGACTTAATTCAGCGTATCCCGCTTAAGCATCTACAAGGTGATGTTAAAGTATGGAAACCTGGTATGACAGCAATGGTTAGCTCTAACCAAGGTCGTCATCAGGTTACTATTGTTAAGGTTGGTCGTTTTAACGCTGATTGTGATTTAAACCACCCATTTGCTGGTAAAACGCTAACGTTTGACGTTGAAGTTATATCAGTACGCGAAGCGACAAGTGAAGAAGTTTCTCACGGACACGTGCACGCTGAAGGCGGCTGTGGTCACTCTCACTAGTTAGCAATAAAGGAAGTAAGTATGTCTAAAGTTGCAGTAGTTACAGGTGGTACAAAAGGTATTGGCTTAGCCGTAGTAAAGCGTTTGCTAAATAATGGCTATGAAGTACATAACCTTGATATAGAGCTGAGCGAAATCGGTATATTTCATCAGTGTGATGTAAGTGATGTATCGGCGGTAAAAAGCTGTATCAACGCTATCTGTGAACAAAGCAAACGTATTGATGTACTTGTTTCTAATGCTGGAAAACACTTAAGCGCAAATATAGAAAGCACCGACGAGCAAACTCTCGATGCACTTTTTGCGCTTAATGTTAAAGGCGCTTATGCCGCAATACAAAGCGTATTGCCAAGCATGAAAGCGCAAAATGGCGGTGCTATTATATTAGTCGCTTCCGATCAGGCAATTATAGGTAAGCAAAACTCTTTTGCGTATAACCTAACAAAACATGCCCTTGCCTCAATGGCTAAAACAACAGCGCTTGATTACGCGGGTTTTAATATTAGAGCAAATGCGGTATGCCCTGGCACAATAGAAACCCCGCTATTTCATAACGCGATAGATGCGTACTGCGCAAAAAGTGGCGCAAACAAAGCTGAAATAGTTGCCGAGGAAGCAAGTCTGCAACCGCTTAACCGATTAGGTCAAGCCGACGAGGTTGCCGCCCTTGTGAGCTTTTTAGCAAGCGACGATGCCAGCTTTATTACTGGCAGCCTACAAAGTATTGATGGTGGTTACACAGCGCAATGAATACTGCCCAATGAGTAATCTGCAATGAGCCTAAAAATTATTGACCCACACGTACACTTTTTTAATTTAGTAGAAGGTCAATACTCATGGCTACAAGGTGCTAACCCACCAGCGTGGCCTAACCTAGAAAAAATTAAACAACCAGTAAGTGCACAGCAACTTGTTAAAAGTACTGACTTTGAGCTAGTAGGGCTTGTTCATATAGAAGCCGGATTCGATAACACCTCCCCTATTAACGAGCTAAACTGGCTAGACTCGCATTTAAAAGGTATTCCATTTAAAGCCATTAGCTACAACCAAATTGACTCATCGGCTGATGAGTTTATAAACTCGTTAGAAGCTTTAGCCCATCTGAGTTTGTGTGGCATTAGAGATATAACCGAAGGTACTGACGCAAAGCGTTTATTAGATGCTAATAGTTTTAAAAACCTAACAATATTATCAGATACCCAACTGCATTTTGAAGCTCAGTTTGATATTGAAAATAGCGAAATAACCAAACGAGTGGCTTACTACGCTAAGCAGCTACCGCAGCTTCAAATTATAATTAATCATGCAGGGTTGCCAAGTAATTTAAATGATTGGCGACAAGGTGTTGAGTTACTTGCTCAGCATGACAACATAGCAATTAAATTCTCTGGTTTTGAATTACTTAGGCTCACCAGTGAGCAACAAGCCGCGTGTTTTAATTTTCTTTTTAATCACTTTGGCCAGCAGCGTATTATGTTTGCTAGCAACTTCCCTGTGTGCCAAATAAATACAAGCTACAACAACCTATGGCACTGCCATAAGGCGCTATGCTCAAACGATAAGACATGGCATGACCTTAGCTATGCAAACGCTAAGCACTACTACCAAGTGTAAGTAAAACTAGTTATATTAAACTCTCTTTTTATGATAATACGGCCAATTTATGAAAATGTACTTTTTACTAATCGTTGTATTTTCAGCGCTTTTTCTCAATGGCTGCATATCTCAAAATCCAGACCCGACACCTAAGCTGCAACATGCTCTACTGGCAAAGCCAAATAAAACAGCGGTTAGCAAAGCAATTAAAACACTTGTACATATGCAAGAGACTCAATTAGCTGATGATGTATTTACTACCAGCAGCACAGTAACCCTTAGCAATGTAGATGGTAATAATATTATCGACACGCAAAGTCGCAATACACCCGATCAGTTTGAATTGATGATTAAAGGCAAGCAATGCTATATACGCCACCTTGATAGTAAAGCAACTATTGAACTTAAAGACGTGGAATGTAAAATCAACGAGTTATAACAAGCTTTACCTCCCCCCAAACGAGTAAAAGCCGGTAAGTGACTAATCACTTACCGGCTTTTTAATGTATAACCTAAAGTTAGGTTAAAAGGCTATTATTTTATTTCTACGCGTTGAGAACGCATAACAATCTCATCGTTTAATTCAATACCTAACCCAGGCTCTTCTGATACTTCAAAGAAACCATTTTTAGGCTGTGGGTCTTGTAAACATAACTCGCGGTTCCACTTTTTAATCGCATAAGTATGGTGCTCATGAATCAAAAAGTTAGGGATAGCCGTTTCTAAGTGCAGTGATGCTGCCGTTGCAACAGGCCCGCCACATACGTGAGCTTGAATACGCACATCAAAAATATCAGCGTAATCACACACTTTTTTGGTTTCGGTAAAACCACCACATAAACCAATATCAGGTTGTAGAACATCAATACTTTGATCTTCTAAGTACGGGCGCACACCCCAGCGATTATACAAACGTTCACCACCAGCAATTGGCACATTAACTTTATCTGCTACTTTTGCATGTAATGAATGGTTTAAATAGTTAACTGGCTCTTCAAAGTACATACAGTCAAATTCTTCTGCAATTTCACCCAACTGAATGGCGGTTGTAACACCCGGTAAACTGTGGCATTCAAAAATAATATCTACTTCGTCGCCTACTGCTTCGCGAATAGCTTGCATACGCGCACGGTATAGCTTCATTTCAGTACGTGAGATTATTTTTGTACGGTCGTAATAAGTATTGCCGTCTTTATCGTACTGAATTGGATCTACTTTTACTGCATCGTAACCTTCGGCCATCGCCTTTAAAGCCGCTTCTGCATATTCTTGCGGCTGTACTAGCGCTTTAAATTCGCTATCCCAGTCAAACTGTAATTGCGATGCGTAGGTGCGTAATTTATCGTTAACTTTACCACCCAGTAATTGGTATACAGGCAAACCAAGCGCTTTACCTTTAATATCCCAAAGCGCGGTATCTATAGCACTCATGGCTGCGTATACAACAGGTCCGCCGCCTAAGCCCCAAAAGCTCTCACGTAGCATACGTGACCATAATTTTTCTGTTTGAAATGGGTCGTGACCAATTAAAAAGGCATCGGCCATTTCTTTAATCATTGCAGCAGCAGCACTATGGCCTAAATCGTAAGCAAGGCCTGCTTCGCCAACACCACTAATGCCTTCATCAGTATGAATACGTACAAACACAGGCGTCCAAGAAGGTCTATCAGGACAGTGAATATCAAATACTTCAACGCGATTTACTTTCATTAAAATTCCTTATTAACCGCTATGGGTTATTTTGCAAAACTAGGGTCAAGTCGATACGCTTTACGTAACATAGCAGGCCACGCAAGTTGCCCGCCAGTGCTACCACTGTGTACTACGTTTGCTTGATTATAAATATTGTCGATTATAGGTTGCGGCACTTCAATAACCTCTTGCGAGCTTGATTGTAGCGCTAATTGTATTTCGCACGCGCGTTGTAAATCATAAAAACGCATAAACGCATCACCCACAGTTGGGCCTACTGTTAAGCCACCGTGGTTTACCAATAACATATGGTTAGTGCTGCCCAAATCGTCTTGCAGTACTTTTCTCTCATCGTCATTTACCGCAAGCCCTTCGTAGCCATGGTAAGAAAGCGATGGCAGTGAAAACATTGAATACTGGCTAAGCGGTAATAAACCATTTTTTTGTGTAGCGACTGCGATTGTTTCTTTAGTATGAAGGTGAATAACACAATGAGCGTCTTCGCGTACCTCATGAATCGCACTGTGGATAGTAAAACCAGCAGGATTAATACTAAATGGCGTATCGTCAATAATGTTACCGGCTAAGTCGACCTTTACTAAATTAGACGCAGTTACTTCATCAAAGGTTAAACTAAAGGCATTCACTAAGTAATGATCGGTGCCAGGCAAACGTGCTGATAAATGCGTATAGATCAAATCCCCCCAACGAAAGTGCTCTACCAGTCTGTAACACGCAGCTAAATCAATACGCAGTTGCCACTCTTGTGCCGATACTTTATTTTTTAAATCGAGTTGGGGTAAATCAAACATAATAAGCCTTTTAAAAACGTACATTATTAACCTGTACGAACAGATGTTTAGAAGTCTAAAGCAGTCTCTATTTTATAGCAAACACCAAACAAAACAGCCACACTATTGTGTGGCTGTTTGTAAAACTAAAATACCAATTGTATTAAAATGGTATAACTGCGTAAATTATTTTACGTTAGCTAGGTAATCTGCAATTGCTTCAAACTCTTCATCAGTTACCGTTGCAACCATTGCTTTCATAGCCATGGTCATACCGTTATTACGTGCACCTGATTTGATGTCTTTCATTTGCGCTACTAAGTAGTCTTTGTTTTGACCGTTTAGTTTAGGGTACATACCCATAATTGGTGCTTTACCTTCAGCGCCATGACAAGTTTGACAATTTTTAGCGGTATAGAGTGCAGCGCCATCGGCAGCAGCTGCATTAAACGAGAAGCTTGCGGCTAAAGTAATGCCCGCGCCTAATAGTAGTGTTTTCATCTTGCTCATTGTATTTACTCTTCTTTTTTGACGGTTAGAAAAACTGTTCTATTGATTGTAGTAAACAATCAAATAAAAAGCATACGTACGAAACGACGCTAGACGATCAACTTAACCAAAAACCGCTAACTCGTTTCTGTCTCACTTTTATATACTTTAGCAAATAAAAATGAGCTTACCCTTAATGGACTATTACCACACTATATCATCTGGTACTTCAAAGTCTGCGTACGGGTCATCTTCATCTTTTGGTTTGTTTTCTGGCTCTACATGAAAAACAATATACTTTTCGTCAACTTCAGCCACTTTGCGTGCTGGTTCGTCGTCTAATACGTAAAATTGCCCTTCTAGTACACAAATAGCTAAACGACCGCCCGATAACGCTTTTTGCGTTTTCTCGTTTACGTCGATATTTTTTACTTTATTTTGATAAGTAAAATTAAATGTGCGCTCACCACGAATAGCGTCTTGGTTGTGGTGCTCTAAAATTTGTTTAACACGCGCTTCTTGCTCGCGCTGCTTTAAGCTTACTTGGCGTGTTTGGTTAAGCTCTTCAGCTTTTTTTTGCTGCTCTAGCTTGGTTTGTTGAATATGCTTTTGCAGATCACTTGGGTTGCTAGTAGCCCCTTTCTTTTGCTTTTTTTGTTGCTTACGCTTTTCTGATTTAGCAACTTTAGCATTATGCGATGTTGTTAATCCTGCTTGAAGCAATTGGTCTTGTAATGAACCCATGGCTTTGTTCCACTAAAAACTAATATTATCGCTATTTTAATCACCAACGAGTTCAAATAACAGCGCTATCGACATTAATCTAGCAAACTAGTTAAAACAAACCATGATATAGCGCAATGACTATGGTTTTAATTATGAATTAAAAGCAATTTTTAATACAATACCACGCAACCAATCAGCAAATGCACGAGCCATATAATGCGTTTACCTCATCTACTCGTTTGCTCGGTATTTATATTTTTTGTGCTTTATGCACCCCAACCCCTACTTAGCCTTTTTGCGAGCGAATTTAATGTAGCACCTGCGGTAGCTGGCAGCTTAATGACTGCAACTATGCTGCCCTTAGCCATTGCCCCGCTCGTTTATGGTTTATTTTTAGCAAAAATAAATCCACTACTTATATTACGTATTGCAATGGTGCTTTTAGGCCTTAGCTGCTTACTTTTTATTTATGTACCTAGCTTTGAGCTTTTATTATTAGTCAGATTTTTACAAGGTTTAACACTCCCTGCAGCTTTAACAGCAATGACTAGCTATATAGGTATGAGTTATAGCGCTGATACACTTCAAAAAAATATGACCCTATATATTGGTAGCAGTATAGTTGGTGGTTACTTTGGTCGTGTGCTCGCAGCTTTGTTTAGCGACTTATGGAATTGGCAGAGCTTTTATTACGTAATTGCTTTTATGCTTATTTGCTTAGCTTTGACAATTAAGCATTCTCGCTTTACAAACCCAGCTACACCGCCGCAGCTCTCTCCTCTGGATTACATTAAACAACTTAAAGAAGGCGCTATCCTTAAAGTGTACGGTGCCGTCTTTTGTATGTTTTTTTGTTTTGCTGCATTACTTAATTACTTACCGTTTATATTACAAAACACGTTTTTAATTACCAATACTCGTGACATAGGTTTAGTTTACAGTGGTTATTTAGTTGGTGCCCTCGCCTCTATTGCTGCACCTTGGTTACTTAAAAAAGTCCCTTCGCCTTGGCATTTATTAACTGCGGTATTTAGTTTTTATAGTGTGAGTATTATTTTATTAATGAGCCACCAGCTTAGCTTATTTTTAATCGCATTTACTTTGTTTTGTGGTGCTATGTTTGTGATTCATTCAACTGCCGCACCGCTCGTTAATAAAATAAGTAAAGCCCCGCCAAGCGTAACCAATGGCGGATATGTATCGTTTTATTACAGTGGTGGGGCATTGGGGTCGTTATTACCCGGTGTGGTATACCAACATCATGGGCAAACAGCGTTTATGTTTACGCTGCTCGCGGTTTGCTTATGCGGTTTATCGTTAATTATGTGGGCTTATTTTGAGGGTAAAAATACAACGCGCGGTTGATGCTTTGTGTGATTAAAAAATGTTTCTAAATCAGCTTTACTAAGCAACCATGTTTGGGTGTTTTCAAACGGATGACAATGAAACAAATCACCACCCCAAATATCTTGGTCAACCCATAAGCTCACTTCGTTTTGCTTATCATTTAAAAGAGCCAACATAGATACACACCCAGGAGCCACTTTTAAATACGTTGCTAAGCGTTCACTCGATGCAAACCCTAAACGCGAAAGCCCTTGTTGCTTTGATAGTGCCTTTAAATCGAGTTGCTTATTGTGCGCTGTAATAACTAAAAAGTGTCGCTTGCCTTCGTTATCGCGTAAAAATAGGTTTTTAAGACGAGTACCTGGGCGCTCAATCATAAACTCATCAGCCGCTAAGCTAGTATGTAGCGGCGGATGTTCTATTGCATCGTAAGTAATATTTAGGTCCACTAAAAGCTCTGCTAACTTAGTTTTATCAGCCAACATATTACAAGCAACGTCCTCTTAGCTGTACGCTCAAATCTCGCCATAAAACATCATTAACTTCATGTTTGTTATCGCAATACTCACGCTCTTTTAGCTCTTGATTTAATAATTCAACTGCTTGATCTTCTAGCTGCAACTTCAGAATGCTCGACTCTTCAAAATGCTCTTTCTCTATATACTGCTTAACCTCACCACGGCTTGGTCTATTGTTAGGACCACGGTCTAGGTTAAAGTTTTCACGATGCTTAGCTTTTACCGAAACAACATAAGCAAAAAGCTTATTGCCTTGCTCATCTTGCTTTTCGTGAAACTGTTTATTATTTATTTCAAAAGGCGGCTCATCATTTGAGGCACAGCCAGCGAGTAAAACCATAAGCGCTAGAACACATTTTTTCATTGTTTTTTATCGTTTTAGTTTTGAATTAAGCCGAGTCTAACAAAAATTGACGTAAACAGTGAAAATTTACGAAAAAATACTTGACCAAATTTATAAAAAAACTTAAAGTTCGTCCCGCTTGGAACTCAGCAGTCAAGCAGTTACATTATATGTAATTTAGGAATGTGGGGCTATAGCTCAGCTGGGAGAGCGCCTGCCTTGCACGCAGGAGGTCAGCAGTTCGATCCTGCTTAGCTCCACCACTTTCCTACTCCTTTTCAAATTCGCTCTACTCTTCTATTTTTCCATTGTTTTTATTATTTTTTGACACCCTACTATTCTAGTTTTTCATTTTATATAATTTTAAATTTATCCATTCAACTTGTGTCTTTACAAGTTCTTAGCTATACATAATGTCACACATTAGTACTTTAGGCTTAACATGGACATACCTAAGCGTTCAACGCTAAAAAAGCTAGCTGCAATAGGTTTAACAGCTGGTGCAATAACACATGCGCCTTATGTTTTTGCCCGAAAAAAAGTCACATTAAGAGTACTTGGTACGCATGTAACACTCCAAGAGGCTATCCGCAAACAAGCGATGAGTGACTTGGGTATTAATATAGAATTTACTCCCGCAGGCAGCGCTGCTGTTTTGCAAAAGGCATCAATGGACCCTAGCTCCTTTGATTTATACGAACAATGGTCAAACAGCATTAATGTGCTTTGGGATGCAGGTTCTATACAGCCAATAGAAAAAAAACGACTCACCTACTTTAACGAGATAAATCCACTTACTAAAACGGGAAAACTAACCGAAACTGCAAGTATTGGTGCAGGTGATGCTCCCTATAAATTATTAAATGTTCAACCCGATGGCACATTAAGCTCACAAGAAAGCGATCATATTAGCTTTTTACCTTATGTGCATAATGTTGACTCTTTTGGTTACAACACCGATTTTATTAAGCCCGGTATAGCATACGAAACCGAAAGCTGGAGTTGGCTGCTTGATGACGAGAACAGAGGTAAAGTAGCTATCGTAAATGCGCCTACCATTGGACTATTTGACCTAGCCCTAGCAGCGCAAAGTAAAGGGCTTATAAAATTTAAAAATATAGGTGCGATGACTCGCCCAGAACTTGATAGATTGTTTAGTATATTACTCGACTTTAAACGCCAAGGTCACTTTAGTGGCTATTGGAACTCGGTTCCTGAGTCGATTGAATTTATGAAAAGTAAGCGAGCCCATATAGAAAGTATGTTTTCGCCTGCCGTCTCTGCGTTAAACAGCCAAAATATTAATATTCGTTTTGCCGCGCCAAAAGAAGGCTACCGAGGCTGGCATGGTGTTATGTGTTTATCGTCACAAACACAAAGTAGCGTAAAAGATGCAGCTTACGATTATATGAATTGGTGGCTTTCAGGCTGGCCTGGTGCATTTATTGCTCGCCAAGGTTATTACATTAGTAACCCACAACGCTCTAAACTACTCTTATCGCCGGCCGAATGGGATTACTGGTACGGTGGAAAAGCAACAAACATAGACTTATTAAATACAAATGGCGACGTAGCTATTAAAGCTGGTGCGCAACGTAATGGTGGTAGTTACTATAAACGCTTTAGCAATGTAGCAGTATGGAATACAGTTATGCCAACCTATGACTACAGTCTACAAAAATGGTATGAGTTGATTAGCCGATAATGATAATAAATTCAATTAAATCAAAAATAATATTAGCTTTGTGTTCGCTGATTGGATTACTTCTTTTACAAAGCTATTTGTTTAACTATTCGCAAACGTCCTTACTTAACTTGCAAAAGTCGCAGCATAACGCGCTTATTCAAAGTGAAGCTGTGAATCACTTAGAAAACGATATTATTTCCCTGCAAGGGCATGCAGTTTCATTTATTGACAATGCAAATGAAAATACGATTACCAAATTTAATTTTTATTTAAATAAGGCAAATCTAAATCTCGAGCAGCTAAAAACAAACACTCAAAACCAGACCCCTGAGTATCAAAACTCACTAATACGCCTTGGCGAGTATCTAAATAATTACCAAGATACATTTGGCCAAGTTGTCGTAAACAGACAAAAACGCGAACACCTTTACACTACTCAGTTCAAACAGCCTATTGATGACCTACAGGTAACAATTAGTGATTTAGAAGGGTCTTCAAACAATGATAATAAAGTTATTTTTAACGATGTTTTACTCACAATAAGTAATTTAAAACACGCAATTATAAGCTATCTCTATAAACCTAATTTTGATGAAGCACAAAATGTAAAACAAAACTTAAATCACTTACATAAAAAACTAACGAGCACCTCTGTAATAAATGAATCCCTCTCCAATAAAACAACAAGCTTAAAACAAGCTTATAACCAACTTGTATTACTCACCCGTAGCTACACTTTTTCTGTAAATGTAGTGCTTACAGGCATAGAAAACGAATTGCTGTATTTAACTAATGAAATTAAAAATATAGAAAAAAATAAACTAACCGAAACAGAAGAGCTACTAAGTAGCCACTTAACAAAAAATACAGAACAGGCAAATATATTTGCCGTTTTAATTATGTTAATCATTTTATTATTAAGCTATTTTATTTTTAGATCGGTTATAAAACCGATTACCCAGCTCACTTTATTACTTAAAGACATGAATAACGAAAAGCCAGTAACCATTTCAAATACCAGCCAAAATCAAACTGAAATAGCGTCGGTAATAAAAGCAGCCAACGCTTTATATTTAAAAAATAAGCAAACCAAAGAGCTACTCAATGAAACCCGCGTATTAAATTCCCAAATGGAAGCAATGAATGCCGACCTGACGAGTGCTATGGAGCAAACTGATAAAGCCAATAAAACAAAAATAGATTTTGTAGCCAATATGAGTCATGAACTTCGCACCCCAATGAATGGCATATTAGGTATGTTGCAACTCTTACAAAGCAGCGAGCTTCCCTCAAGGCAAAAACACTACGCAGATAAAGCTTTTTCAAGTGCTCAAAATTTATTGCAGATTTTAAATAATATTCTGGATTTTTCTAAACTAGAATCGGAAAAAGTTCAGTTAGAGCAAATCCCTTTTACCTTACATACTATAGTTTCTAACGTTCAAAATTTATTCTCAACAAATGCTAAGCAAAAAGGCTTGTTATTAAACTTTACTTTACACGTTGATGCAGGGCTTGAACTTATTGGCGATCCAATGCACTTAAGTCAAATAATAAATAACTGTGTAGGTAACGCAATTAAGTTTACTGAGCATGGTGAAATATCATTAATTATAGAAGCGACATCTCAACACGAAAAAACAATAAACCTTCGCTTTAGTATAAAAGACACGGGTATTGGGATGACTGAAGAGCAATCAAAAATTATATTCCAGTCTTTCTCGCAAGGTGATTCAAGCACAACAAGAAAGTATGGTGGGACTGGTTTAGGACTCACTATAAGCAAACAATTAACTAAATTGCTGGGCGGAGATATACAAGTAAGGAGCACGATTAATCAAGGTAGCGAGTTTTTCTTTACTCTACCCTTTACTTTATCTGAGCAACAAAAGCTTAAAAAACACGCCTTATTAATTAGCCCTGATAATGACCAAATTAAAAAATTAATGGACTTACTAAGTGATATAAATATAACGACAGAAACAACACAAGAACCATTAAGAGCCATTGCAAAAATGTCTCAGCCTAGTAGCCCATTTAGTATTGTAATAATGTCGATAGAAAAAAAAGAGCTCAACGATAACTTTATTTTACAACAACTGTACGCTCAAAATAAAAACGTTAATGAAAAATTGACACTGATTTTATTAATTACCGATGAAGAGTCTCCTGAGCCAATTGCAAAAAATGAAAATATAGACATTATAATTATTGGTAATAAAAATAGTGAAGTTGAAATTTTAAGAAAGCTTTCACCAAATAATTTCAAAGAAAAGCAATTAAAGCCTCACCCTAAATTCTCGGGTTTTAATGCATTAGTTGTTGATGATAATAGAATTAACCAAGAAATAGCCTCCGCCCTTTTAGCAAAATTAGATATGACCGTGATCATTGCTGATAATGGACATGATGCATTAGATAAAGTAGAGATAAATGACATCGATATTATTTTTATGGATGTTCAAATGCCAGTTATGGATGGGCTTGAAGCAACAAGCATATTAAGAGAGCGAGGCTACAAAACTCCCATAATTGCAATTACGGCAGCCGCAGATCCTAATGATAAAAAAGCAGCGTTTAGAGCGGGTATGGATGACTTTTTAGTAAAACCGATTATTTTTGATGCGCTTTACGAAAGTATAGAAAAGCATCTGCAAAGTAGCGAATCTCTGAGCACTATAAACCTGCCTTTAGCAAAAGAAAACCTAGAAAACAATGACGAATTGTTAGCTAAATTATTTACTCAGTTTGTCAACGATTACAATGACTTTTCGATTAAAGCTGATATATTAATCAAAAATGGAGAGTTAGAAAGCTTAATTCGACTAGTACATACACTCAAAGGCTTGGCCGGCACATTAGGCTTTGAGCTACTGCAACAAAGTGCGCAAAGTGTTGAGAAAAGCTTAATAGATAAGAAAAGTATTAATTTATCTCATTTTAATGAGCAATTAATACTTACACTTTTTGCTGTAAAACAATTTTTGATAGCTTACAGCTTTAAAAAAGAACATATACAGCAACATGAACTAGAAAACGAAGACTCAGTTATTGATAATATATACTCATTAGCATTAACGGCTCGCCCCGTACCTAGCAGTTTGATTAGACAGCTAGAAATGAATCAATATGAGAGAGACCACTCTCTATTTAAGCTCAAAGAAGCAATTGATCATTTTAACTACGCGTTAGTAATTGAGCTTATTGATAAGTATAGAAACGATAATAAAAATTAGGCATAACCACTAACCTGAACTAGATTTAATATTGTAAAGAACGCAGAGAAGGACAGATAGTGCATTCAAATTACCTCGCAAACAATAATGGATTAACCACAGAACAAAAGCATAAACCTTTAATTCTTATTGTTGATGACGAACCTAGTAATTTACACGTATTAGTAGAAGGACTTTTAACTGACTACGATGTACGTATTTCTACTAGTGGTGAGCAGGCTTTGATCTTTATTGAGTCAACTAGGCCTGACTTGATTTTATTAGACATAATGATGCCCGGCATGGACGGCTACGAAGTATGTAATATACTCAAAGCGAAACAAAATACCAAAGGCATCCCCGTCATATTTGTAACTGCGCTTACCGAGGAAGAGTCTGAAGAAAAAGGCTTTGCTATGGGCGCAATTGACTACATACACAAACCTTACAAGCTAGCGCTCGTTAGAGCACGCATTCGCACTCACATTACCGCTCAAGGCATGCTAGATAGGCTTATAGAAAAAAACTTTGACCTGCACGACAAACTACTTGAAATAGAGTCACTGGCGAAAGAGTTAAGTCAGCGTGAAGAAGAATTAAAAGAACTCTCCTCAAAACAAAAGTTATTTTATCAAGCCCTAACGGGAACCGCTGATGGCGTTGTTATTACCGACAGTAACGGAAAAATTATTGCCGTAAACCCTTCATTTTGCCGGATTACAGGTTACTCTGAATCTGACTCCCTGCAAATGCAGTTGCACGATATTAAACAAAATAACCACCCTAGTATTAGCTTTGATCAAGTATGGCATCATGCAAACCAAGCAGGATATTGGAGTGGAGAGCTAGTAACCAGACGAAAAAATGGCGAGCTTTATCCTGAGTTATTAACTCTTAGTATGGTAAGAGGCGAGCAAGATACCAACGTGCACTATATTGGTGTATTTAGTGATATTTCTAGCGTTAAGATAACGCAAGAAAGAATTCACTACCTCACATGGCATGATGAACTTACAGGTTTGCCCAACCGAAATGGTTTTTTAAAGCAGTTAGAGCAGCAACTTCAGGTTTGTAGTACCGAAAATAGTTATGCCTATATTTATATTATTGACATAGACAGCTTCCACTCAATAAATGATGGATTAGGCCTACTCGCTGGCGATAACATTTTAAAAGAATTAACTAAACGAATTCATTCTAAGGTGAGTAAAAAAGATGTTATTGCTCGCTTAGGCAGTGATGAATTTGCAGTACTGTGTACAGTTGAAAAAGGCGTTGGCAGGATCAGAGCCCAAGCTATGGCTGAAAATAAAGCCCAAGAACTGATCATAAGTGTAAACCACCCCTTTGTCGTTGATGAACAAGACGTTAGCTTAACAGTAAGTATTGGCACGTATATTTTTCCTCGAGAAGATCAGTGGGAAAGCGCTATAGAAACAATCCGTAACTGTGAGGCAGCTTGTTACAAAGCAAAAGAAAAAGGCGGCAATAGAGTTACCTTTTTTGATACTTCGTTTGGCGAGCAAGCAAAACGCCGTTTTGAAATAGAGCAAGATTTACGTAAAGCAATCTCAAATAATGAGTTATCCCTATATTTACAATCCCAATTTGACCGAAGCCAAACCCTTAAAGGGGCTGAGGTTTTATTAAGATGGGAGCATCCTCAAAAAGGCTTCATTAGCCCTGGTGAGTTTATATCTATAGCCGAAGAGTCAGATATAATTTATGACTTAGATTGCTGGGTAACTTCAAATGCACTTGAAATATTAACGCAACTTAGTAAAACTCACCCTGAGTTAAACCTATCAATTAATGTAAGTGGCAGGCACTTTCATGAAGCGCGCTTTTTAAGCTTTATTAGCCAACAAATAAAGCAACATAGCATTAATCCTCAGCAACTCACTATTGAGATAATTGAAGGTACATTGCTTAATCACATGGAAGCGGCTATTGAGGCTGTTCACTTTCTCAAGAAGCTAGGTATTAGGGTATCAATTGATGACTTTGGTACTGGATATTCGAGTTTAACTTATCTTAAACAATTACCCATACAAGAACTAAAAATTGACCGTTCTTTTGTATTGGAAGCACCGACGGATAATAACGATAAGCTAATTATTGATATGATTGTAAGCTTAGGCCGTTTATTTGAACTCGAGATAGTTGCTGAAGGTGTAGAGAACCAGTCCCACTTTGATTTATTGCAAGAATATCCAGAAGTTATTCTTCAAGGCTATTATTTACACAGGCCTGAACCTGCAAGCGACTGGCTTGAAAAACTAAATTAATTACAGAGTAGTCTGAAAAAACAAAAAAGCCGAGTATTTCCATACTCGGCTTTTTAATGAAATTAAGCTTTAGCGGTTACTCGCGAACTTGGCCTTCACCATTCACTAAGTACTTCTCAGTAGTCAGTGACTCAAGTCCCATAGGGCCGTATGCATGAAGCTTAGAAGTTGCTATACCAATCTCTGCGCCTAGACCCAGCTGTGAGCCATCAGAAAAGCGAGATGATGTATTAACCATAACTACAGAAGCATCAACACTACGCTGGAATAGCTCTGCAGCGGCTGCGTTTTTAGTACAAATTACTTCAGTGTGGTTTGAACCAAACTGTGCAATGTGTTCAACCGCTGCCGTAAAGTTTGGTACAACGCGAATAGCGATTTCTAGGTCTAGATATTCTTCACCAAATTCGTTATCGGCTAACACAGTTGCATTATCAAAGTATTTAGCTGCAAAGCTGTCAGCATTTATTTTTACACCTTCTTGGCGTAATACAACTGCGCACAGATTTAAAAACTCATCTGCAACATCTTGATGAACTACTAAGCCCTCAAGTGCATTACAAACACCGGTACGCTGCGTTTTACCGTTAAGTAGTAAGTTAAGCGCAATTTCTAGGTCTGCATCTTTATCTACATATAGATGACAAACGCCTTTGTAATGCTGAATTACTGGGATCGTACTGTTTTCAGTAACAAAGTTAATTAAGCCTTCACCGCCACGTGGAATTATTAAGTCAATGCTTTCACGTTGCTGCATTAATTCCATTAATAGTGCACGATCTGGATCTGGAATCACTGAAATAAGTGATACTGGTAAGTTATGCTTTTCAAGTACGCTGTGCATTACACTTGCGATAGCTTGCGAACTTTTAAGTGCTTCTTTACCGCCACGTAAAATTACGCCATTACCTGATTTAAAACATAATGCGCCAGCGTCTGCTGTTACATTTGGGCGTGCTTCGTAAATCATACATACAACGCCAAGAGGTACGCGCATTTTACGAATTTTAATGCCATTTGGACGCTCTGTAATATCACGTAACTGACCAACAGGATCGTCCAGGCTTACGATTACTTCAATACCTTCTGCCATTGCTTCAATACGCTCATCGTTTAGCGTTAAGCGGTCGATCATTGAGGCTGCTAAGTTATTGTCGCGTGCTGCGCTTAGGTCACTTTCGTTTTCTTTGATTATAAATGCTTTTTGCTCTCTTAATGCCGCTGCCATTTCAACTAGTACTTGATTTTTAGTCTCGGTATCGAGTAAAGCAAGTGTATGGGCAGCTTTAGCTGTCTGGCGTGAAATGTCCGTAATTAAACTCATGACTTCTCCAATAATGCGATATGTTTTTCAGATATAACTGGTCCAATTGAATCCTGCATTTTTTCGCTGAATTCACTCTGTTCGTTGTCTGCAATAAAGTTTAACAAACAGCTACTATAATTTGCGGTCGCTTTAGCTAAACGCGTACCGTCTTCACTACGTACTAAAATGGTATCACCAACAGCAAATTCACCATGGACTTCCATGATTTCATCACCGCGAATACATCCACTTTCACCTTCAAGGGATTCATCAAATGATCCATCAACAACAACTTCACCTTGCTCATTTGCTGTATGTGTCATCCAATGTACAGAATCTTGCATCGGCTTTTCGTACGGTAAAAATACGCTACCAGGATTTTCCCCAGCTAGCAGTTTCGTAAATGTTTCTTCTTTAAAGCCGTTTATAATATAAGTCGCGATACCATGTGACGTTGCTTTTTCTGCCGCTTCTATTTTGGTTTTCATGCCACCAGTACCAACAGCACTTGTAGCACATCCTGCCATAGCATAAATAGATTCATCAATTGATTTTATTTCAGGCAGTAACACCGCATCATCATGTAAGTTAGGGTTTTTATCATATAACCCATCAACGTCTGAGAATATTAATAAAGCATCGGCATCGGCTGCTGCTGCGACCATTGCTGATAAGTTGTCGTTATCACCCACTCTTAAGTCGTCGGTAGTTACAGCATCATTTTCATTAATGATAGGAAAAACACCATGCTCAAGCAAAGTAAACACTGTTTCGCGAATACTTTGGTAACGCTCGCGGTCACGTAAATCGCCGTGCGTTAATAATAGTTGCGCAGATGGAAAGTCAAAAAAGCGGTCCCACATGGCGATCATTTCTGTTTGGCCTGCTGCTGCCATTGCTTTTTTCATCACCACAGAGCGAGGTTTGTCTGATGGGAATAAATGCGCTCCAGCCGCTACAGAACCCGATGATACTAAAATCACCTCGATTCCACGGGCACGACAACGAACAATGAACTGTGCGATGGTTAATATGTAACGCGAACGGCAGCCATCTTGATCTGGTGCAATTAATGCACTACCTACTTTAAGTACGATACGTCGCCAATTTAACTTTTGCATAAATGCTCAACTTTCCATTTTATCTGCGCTCATCTTAATTAGACGAGCTAAAACTAAGTAGCTAGGTTTAAAACATAGCTTCGAATTTTTCTTTTCATTTAGGCAACACTTTTTTACACACACGCAAAAACCATATCTAAAACAAGAAGCTTAGATTTGAGGTCAAGTAAAAGTAGCAACAACCCAATAATATTGAGCAGCACTAATCAAAAAATTTAAAAGTGTTGTTTATGCATCGCTGTAAAAAGCTGTGTGTGGCTTTTTTATTAACAACATACATAGAGCCTCTAAAGTCTGATACACCAACAGATAGGGTGAAGACCAAAGGACCGAGATTTAACCGCCACGATGGGGGGCTAAATATTGAAAGTAATAGTTCAACTCAAACCTTTATTTACTTAAATAATTAAATAAACTTGTTTGGCAAAACCATACCAAGAATTCGGCAAATGATATTTTATAATGCTCAAATACTAGAAACATCACTAACACATGATTATAAAGATTAAAAATGACGTTAAGATTAACAAGCCTGTTTTATCTTCAATAAACTTCGTTAGATGACTAATTATTAGAACACGAAGTATAATACACCAAATACCCCTTTAAAATCAAGGTTAAAATTCGAACTAAGTTAATACGAAACACTCATACCCTTTATATTGTTATTAAAATTCAATAAATTAAACAATTAATACACTTTAAAATAAGGTGGCTAAGTTCTCGCTAAATAATTTAAGCCTACTAATCTTTTATAAGCAGCTAAAATTGATTAGTAATATTTCAGTTTCCGGTGTATACCCCTGTATTAATAATTAACAAAAGTTATACTTTCTAAACATATCGTTATAAATAAGGAATTCTTAATCTATGTCAGCAATTTACATAGCCGGTATCGCACTTTGCTCTGTGCTTGCCCAATGGGTCGCGTGGGCTTTTAGAGTACCCGCTATTCTTTTTTTATTGCTTACTGGTCTTTTACTTGGACCATTTAGTGGTGTTTTAGACCCTGATGCATTGTTAGGTGATTTACTGTTTCCAGTAGTATCACTAAGCGTTGCCATCATTTTATTTGAAGGTTCCTTAACTCTGCATTTCAGAGAATTAAAAGGGATAGGAAAAGTTGTAAGGAATCTCTGCTCAATCGGTATGCTTACTACCTGCATTATTATTAGCTTAAGCGCCTACTGGTTGCTTGAGCTCAATTGGCGTGTTGCTGCGGTACTAGGCGCAGTACTCGTTGTTACTGGCCCTACCGTTATAGCACCGCTATTAAACTCAATGCGTCCAACACAAGACATAGACCGCATACTTCGCTGGGAAGGTATTGTAATAGACCCAATTGGCGCATTATTTGCTGTATTGGTATTTGAAGCTGTAATGCTTGTAGGCCAAGGCGAAGTATTTAGTCATACTATTATTGCTTTAGTTAAAACCCTGGGTGTTGGTTTAAGTATTGGTGTTGCTGCAGGTTGGCTAACAACCCTATTAATGCGTCGCGAGTGGCTGCCATTTGAATTACATAAGTTTGGAATTTTAGCACTAGTCCTTATTAGTTTTTCTGTATCAAACTATTTAAGCCATGAATCAGGCTTATTAGCAGTAACTGTATTTGGTATTTGGCTTGCGAACCAAGACGATTTAGAAATAGATTCTGTACTTGAGTTTAAAGAAGACTTGTCGATGATATTAATATCAACGCTGTTTATTTTACTTGCAGCACGTTTACAGCTTTCTGATTTGATGATGCTCGACAGCGATGTATTTATATTTTTAGCTATTGTGCTTTTTGTTGCACGCCCACTGTGTATTGCTATTTCGACCTTTGGTACTGACTTACCAATGAAGTCTCGCTTGGTACTTGCCTGGATTGCTCCACGCGGTATAGTTGCCGCAGCCGTTGGGTCGGTATTTGCACTAAGTATGATGGAAGCTGGCGTTGCTGATGCTGAAAAGATGGTGCCACTTATATTTACGGTGATCATCATTACGGTTGTGCTGCAAAGCTTAACAGCCATCCCTGTTGCCAAGCTATTAGGTGTACGCCAACCATCGCCAAACACAATATTAATTATTGGTGCAAACCATGTATCGCGTGCAATTGGACGCGGCTTACAAGAGCAGAATATTCCGGTTCACCTTTCAGATCCTGCATGGGAAAACTGCAGAATGGCACGTATGGATGGCTTAGCTTGTTATTATGGTAACCCGCAATCAGAGCATGCTGAACGCTACTTACCTCTAACAACTATTCGCAGTGTCTTAGCGCTATCGCCAAACCGTCATCATAATGCGCTAGGCGTTCAATACTTTTCGCATTTACTTAATGAAAAAAATGTATTTTCGCTTCGCTCATCAACGTCGCATGCTAAAGCAAATAAAGACAGTGCAACGTTTTTATCTAGACAAATATTGTTTGGCGACGAAGGCTCATACGCACGTTTGAGCAGTATCATAGCTAAAGGCGGTAAGGTTAGTTCAACACGTATCTCGGATGAGTTTAGCTGGGAGCAATACCTAGAAATGAACCCTGAGGCTATCCCTTTGTTTATTCTTAAAGGTGATAAAGACAGCGACGACGATACGCCAATTAAGCTAAGACCGTTTACAATCAACATGGAAAAACCGCCGCAAGAAGGCGAGCGTGTTGTTGCATTACAGCCGCCTAAAATGTCGGTCTTAAAAGACCCGCAAACAAAGGCTAAAGAAGAAAGTTAAACACTTTTACTACCTGTAAAAACTCAAAAACCCTAACTTAAAAAGTTAGGGTTTTGTTTTTTAAGAGCCATTAAATAGGAAGGCGAGCTCGCGCAACCACACTATCTGGCATTTTTTGCGCTAACTTAGTCAGCGCTCGCTCAATTTTTTTATGAGTCGCTTTATCTGCGACCATAGAATTAAATAGCCAACGGTATGCATCTTCAAAATCACGCGGGCTGCCATAGCCATCATTAAATAATTTAACCAAACGTAGTTGTGCTTTTAAATTGCCTTGCGACGACGCTTCACGCAAATACGTAATTGCCATTGCTTTATCTTGCTGAACTAAACGCCCGATGTCGTAGTAACGCCCTAACTGCTCTAGCGCTGTCGCTAAGCCTTGTTCAGCCGCTTTTCGCATGTAATACACACCTAACTCTACATTACGATCCACGCACACGTTATAAGCCAGCATATCGCCGTATAAAAATTGATAAGACGGCAATGCCATTTTATTGGCTCGTGCTTCTATATCTTGCACTAACTGGCAATCATCTGCCTTTACCCGCGCTAAATGCGTATTTTTATTTATTAACGCAATTAGCTCAGATTCTGTATACAGCGGTACAGCAGCAGGGCTTTCTGTAGCTAAGCTATTGGTTGATATAAATAAAGACAACGAAATTAACGAAAGCCTTAATACGCAATTACGAGAAAATAAACGCATGCTCACCACTTATAAAAATAAACTTATTAAATGATATACAAAGATCGTTCCAAGGTGAATTTTAGACACAAAAAAAAGCTGCACTCGGCAGCTTTTTTTATCTAATAGTAATTACGCAAACGGGTTGCGAAGTACCATAGTTTCTACGCGGTCTGGACCTGTAGAAATAATATCAATTGGAACACCCGTAATTTCTTCAATACGCTTGATGTAGTCAATCGCAGCTTTTGGTAAACCGTCAAGACTCGTTACACCAACAGTGTTTTCTGACCAACCTGGCATTTCTTCGTATACTGGCGTTACTTTATCGTAACCTTCAGCTGCTAATGGTGTTACGTTAGTAACTGTGCCATCTTCAAGCTTGTAACCAATACAGATTTTAAGCGTTTCTAAGCCGTCTAAAACATCAAGCTTAGTTAAACAAAAACCTGAAATACTGTTGATTTGAACCGCACGGCGCATAGCCACTGCATCTAACCAACCAGTACGACGAAGTCGACCTGTTGTAGCGCCAAACTCATGGCCTTTATCACCTAAGTGCTTACCAACTGGATCTTGTTTCTCAAGACCGTCGTAAAGCTCTGTAGGGAAAGGACCTGAACCAACACGTGTAGTGTACGCTTTAATAATACCTAAAACGTAATCAAGGTTTAATGGACCAAAACCTGCACCAGTCGCAACGCCACCAGCTGTAGTATTTGAAGATGTTACATAAGGGTAAGTACCGTGATCGATATCAAGTAACGTACCTTGTGCACCTTCAAATAAAATGTTTTCGCCTGCTAAACGCGTTTGATCTAAAAGCTCAGTTACATCTACAACCATTGCTTTTAAGATATCAGCAACAGCCATTGCATCATCAAACGTTTTTTGGAAATCTACAGCGTCTACTTTGTAGTAGTTAACTAAAGTGAAGTTATGGTATTCAAGAACTTCTTTTAATTTAGCTGCAAATAATTCAGGATTAAATAAATCGCCTACGCGTAAACCACGGCGAGCCACTTTATCTTCGTACGCAGGACCGATACCACGGCCAGTTGTACCAATTGGCTTATCGCCACGAGCAGTTTCGCGGGCTACATCTAATGCAACATGGAAAGGCAAGATTAGCGGACATGCTTCACTTATTAAAAGACGCTCACGTACTGGTACGCCGCGTTCTTCAAGCATGCCAATTTCTCTCATTAGCGCTTCTGGTGATAAAACTACACCATTACCAATCACACATTTAACATTGTCACGTAATACACCCGATGGAATAAGGTGTAGAACCGTCTTTTCACCTTCGATAACTAAAGTATGACCCGCATTGTGGCCACCTTGATAACGAACTACTAAAGATGCTTTGTCTGTAAGGAGATCAACTACCTTACCCTTTCCTTCGTCACCCCATTGGGTGCCTAATACAACAACGTTTTTACCCATCGTAAATTCACTTAGAGAAAATTAGGACGAGATTTTACCAGAAAACTAAAGTAAAGATCACCCCTGTTCAGCTTATTTTTTCTGCGCGCATTTGTTATATCCAAATATTAGCTAATAACCACATAAATAACAGTGATTTAAAGCACTAGACTGTGTTTAACAAAAAGCCCCGCAAATGCGAGGCTTTTTAACTTTTAAATAATTAACGTAAAGCCTATTGAGCTTTAGCGCCTTTCATATATTGGAAGAAGTCGCTATCTGGTGAAAGCACCATAACGTCTTGCTTATTTTTAAAAGTCTTTTTGTAAGCCTCAAGCGAACGCACAAAACTAAAGAACTCAGGGTCTTTGTTATACGCGCTTGCATAGATGCCTGCGGCATCAGCATCGCCTTGACCACGTACAGAACGCGCATTACGCTCTGCATCGGCAAGCATTACTGTTACACGACGGTCAACACCCGCACGAATAGTCTCGGCTTTTTCCTGACCTTCAGAACGATGCTCTTTTGCAACAGCAGTACGCTCAGCGCGCATACGTTGGTAAATAGAGCTACTCACTTCTTGTGGTAGGTTGATTTGCTTAACACGTACGTCTAGTACTTCAATACCTAGCTCACGTGCACTTTCAGAAGCTTGTACTAACGCTTCTTCCATCAACTCGCTACGCTCACCTGATACAATTTCACGAATTGTACGTGTACCAAAGTTTGTACGAAGACCATTATTTACTTTTTGTTTAAGTAGCGTTTCAGCATATTGCTTATCGCCACGGGCACGTAAGTAAAAAGCGCTAAAGTCATTAACACGCCATTTTACAAACGAATCAACAATTAAGTCTTTTTTCTCACTAGTAACAAAGCGATCCGGCGCACCATCTAGCGTTTGAATACGTGCATCAATACGACGTACTTGGCTAAAAAATGGCACCTTAAATTGTAGGCCTGGGCCATATACAATCGCTTGATCGTCACTGTCTTTTTGTACTTTACTAAATAACATTACAATTGCTTTTTGCCCTTCAGGTACAACAAATACCGATGAGAAAGACATAACAATGGCAGCTAATAGTATTACTAAACTAAAGTTTTTCATTATGATTATCTCCCATCATTGAAGCGGTCGTTGTTAAAGCGGTCATTGCCACTATTAACAGAGCTATTGCGCGACGTATTTACTTTATTGCGTAAATCTTGAATATCACTAGAGCTTGGAAGTGCAACACGTGTTGCTGTCCCTTGCTTATCCATGATCTTATCAAGTGGTAAATAAAGCATGTTATTACCGCCTTTAACATCAACCAATATTTTAGAACTACTCCCTAACACTTCTTCCATTGCATCAATGTATAAGCGCTCACGAGTAACTTCTTTAGCTGCTTGATATTCAGGTAGTAGCTTTTCAAAACGAGCTACTTCACCTTGTGCTTCTAATGTAATACGCTCTTGGTAACCTTCCGCTTCTTGAGTCATACGCGTTACTTGACCACGAGCACGCGGTTCAATTTCACGAGCATATGCTTCTGCTTCACGAATGAAACGTTCTTCATCTTCTTGTGCAGCAATCGCATCATCAAATGCATCTTTAACTTCAGTTGGCGGACGAGAGTCTTTAAAGTTCACGTCAGTAACTATTAAACCTAAGTTATATGGTTCGATAATCTTATTAAGCTCATCCCATGTATTTTGACGAACAACCTCACGGCCATTAGTTAATACTTGGTCCATTTTTGCATGGCCCACAACGTAACGTAGTGCACTATCTAGTGCTTCTTCTAAGCTACTATCAGCGTTAGTTACGCTAAATTCATAAAGGTATGGGTCAATAACACGGTATTGCACCTGAAACTCAACGCTCACTACGTTTTCGTCTTCAGTAAGCATAAAACCAGAAGCCGATAATGAACGAACTGCTTCAATATCTACTGGGATTACCGTTTCAATAAACGTCATTTTCCAACGCAGACCAGGATCAGCAATTCGGTCATATTTACCAAATTGAAGAACCACACCACGCTCGGCTTCTTTAACCGTATAAATACCACTTAACGCCCATACAATAACGGCGATAATAAGTATGAATGAAATACCGGCTCCGCCAAGTCCACCGCCGCTACCATTGCCGGATTTTTTCCCGCCAAATAAGCCACCGAACTTGTTACTAAACTTGCGGAACACCTCGTCTAAATCAGGTGGGCCTTGATCACGTCCGCCTTTATTATTCCACGGATCTTTGTCATTGCCATTATTACCCGGTTCATTCCAGGCCATAGCTATACTCCATTGTTATCTAAATAAATTAGGAAATTGTGTTAAATCTAACAAATCTACCGCGTTTCTCATACAAAAACCGACATTAAAACGTCAATTTTTAATTACGGTTGATAAAACCAGCAATTTCAGGACCAAATTCTTTAATTAAACGATTCCACTCAACCATTGGCATTCTAACATCTAACAGCCAATTACCTTGCTCATCAAATCGCTCTTCATGTACTGCATTTAAACTAAACAATGCAGCCCTTAGGCGACCATACAATGGCGTAAGAAATAATGTTTCGTTAAACATCTTCTTAGCAAGCAGTTCACTAATAGCCTCACTAAGTAATTCACACCCTTCACCAGTCTGAGCGCTAAGCCATACTCTTATAGGTTGGCCTTCGTCATCTCGATCAATACGTGGGCTTACGTTATCCAGCGCATCAATTTTATTATAAATTAATAGCTGTGGTACTTCATCGGCTTCAATTTCTTTAAGCACCGATTGTACTTGTTCAATATTTTCTTGAAGACGAGAGTCTGCTGCGTCAATTACATGTAACTGTAAATCAGCTTCACGAGTTTCAGTTAGCGTTGCTTTAAAAGCAGCAACTAAGTCGTGCGGTAAATGACGAATAAAGCCCACTGTATCAGCCAAGATAACAGGACCAACATCACCTAATTCAAGCTTACGTAGAGTCGGGTCAAGCGTTGCAAACAACTGATCGGCCGCGTATACATCTGAATTCGTAATTCGATTAAATAATGTAGATTTACCCGCATTGGTATAGCCAACTAACGATACCGTAGGTATTTCGTTACGATTACGAGCTCGCCTACCTTGTTCGCGTTGCACTGCTACTTTAGCTAAACGCGCACGGATATTTTGAATTCGGGCACGAAGTAATCGTCTATCTGTTTCAAGTTGGGTTTCACCAGGTCCACGTAAACCAATCCCGCCTTTTTGGCGTTCAAGATGGGTCCAGCCCCGAATTAATCGAGTCGACATATGGCGAAGTTGTGCCAATTCAACCTGCAGCTTACCCTCATGGGTACGTGCACGTTGGGCAAAAATATCAAGAATTAGCGTCGTTCTATCAAGCACACGACACTGACAAACACGCTCTAAATTACGCTCTTGTGACGGCCTGAGTTGATGATTGAAAATTACGACATCTGCATTGTGGATTTTGACAATCTCAGCTATTTCTTCTGCTTTACCGGTACCGACGAATAGTTTCGGATGTGGTGCTTGACGGCTGCCTTGCACAACCGCCAAACTACTAACACCAGCAGAAGATACCAACATTTCTAATTCATGAAGATCTTCACGATCCCCTTCTTTAGGTAAGTCGATATGAACTAAAATTGCCTGTTCGCCGGATTCATAGCGGTCAAACAAACATTATGCTCCTAATTAAAAGTTACCAGCTTCTGGTTCTTCAGTGTCTTCACTCCCTTGAACTGCTTGGAAGTTAACTGCGCGAGCAGGGACAACTGTTGAAATTGCATGCTTATAAACCATTTGATTTACGGTGTTCTCTAGTAAAATAACAAATTGGTCAAATGACTGAATTTTGCCTTGTAATTTTATGCCATTTACCAAAAAGATTGATACTGGAATGCGCTCACGTCGTAGTGCATTCAAAAATGGGTCTTGTAACGATTGGCCTTTTGCCATGTTATTGTTCCTTCGTTCTAGGTGTTATTATAATTAAGTGGCTGAACTTATTTGATAAAAAACAATATTCAACTACTACTAGCTTAGCGAACTTACTACACGATGCAAGTTTTCTTCGTCACCCGTTGTTAACCAAGTAACATCAGGCCAGCTACGAAGCCACGTTAACTGACGTTTTGCCAATTGACGTGTTGCTACGATGCCACGAAAAACCATTTCATCATGGCTTGTTTCACCCGCAAGGTAATCCCACATTTGTCTATAACCAACACAACGAATAGAAGGCATATTGGGGTGTAAATCCTTACGTAGATATAGGGTCGAAACTTCATTTTCAAACCCCTGATCAATCATTATTTTAAACCTTTCTTCAATTCGGCGATGTAATTCGCTACGTTCTTGCGGTGCAATCGCAAATTGATGAAAAGTATAAGGTAAAGCCGGCTGTTTTTGCTTTTGCAACTCAGTCATGGTCTTACCAGTTAACCTGTAAACCTCTAAAGCTCGATTAATTCTTTGTGAGTCATTCTCACTTATTTTTTCGGCTGCTTTTGGGTCAACTTTAACTAATTCTTTATATAAATGAGGCCAGCCAAATTCTTTAGCTTGTGCTTCTAGCTCTGATCTTATTACTGTATCTGCTTCAGGCAAAGGCGATAAACCATCAATTAAAGATTTAAAGTACAACATTGTACCTCCAACCAATACAGGCACTTTACCTTGTCTATGAAATTCGTCAATTTTTTGTACTGCATCGCGCCTAAAATCAGCAACTGAATATGTTTCACTCGGGTCAAGTAAGTCGATCAGATGATGCGGAGCTTTAGCAAGTTCTTCTGCATCGGGTTTTGCAGTACCAATGTTCATATCTTTATACACTAACGCTGAATCAACGCTGATTATTTCTGTATTTAAATGCTCGCACAGTGAGATTGCCAATGCTGTTTTACCAGCAGCAGTTGGACCCATTAAAAATATGACTGGTAAATTACTCAACACTGATACCTTAATCTAATTGCATTAAATAGTGATTTAGCTCTATTTTAACTGCTTTTTCGCGTAAGCGTTCAATAGTTTGCGGATTATTTTGTAAGCGCATTTGTTGCGCTAAAAACACATTGCTTAAATAAAACCGGGGAGGTACACATTTTATCTGCCACTCTAACCAATTCTCTATATTTTCAAGATCTGCTTTACACCCATCAAGTAGCTCACCTATCGCTGTACTTACATCAAGTAAATATAAGCACGCTGGCAATTTTTTAACCATTACAAACTGTTTTTCTATTACGAGTTCAAAACCAAGTAAAGTAAACCACGATTGCTGAGCTTCTATAAGTAAGCAATCTTCTTTTGATAAGTTTACTCTTACGGGCAGCAAAAGGGCTTTCCCTTCTAAACTTCCGGACTCTTTAATTTGATTATGCCAATCATCTACCAATGCATATTTGAAATGTGAGCAATACAATTGCTGCTCAACACTAAATACACACGCACCTTCATTAACACTGATGATTGAAACTGTCTTTAAAACATTATGCGCAGACTCTAACTGGTGTTGTGCTACGGGTATGTTTGCTACATTATCAAAATGCGCAGCGTGTTGCTCACTCACACCTTGATAAAACGCGTTTACATCATGATGGCTCGTACTTGGTGTAGCCCGATATCCCCCATTACCTCCACCAGTTCTAGTGCCTGATGATGAGCTACCAGCACTTCCAGAATAAGAGGGCTGTAATTGCGATTTAGGGTAATCAAACACGGCTTCGCTCTGAATATTATTAGCAATGCTATGCGTTGTTCTCATGGACGCTGGCGAGGACTCAGTTTCGGTGTTCACCGGTGCATTACTAAATTCGCCTTGCAGTGGTACTACTACCTGCTTAATCGCTTGCAATATAAAATCATGAATTAAGCGCCCTTGATGAAAGCGCACTTCATGCTTAGCTGGATGAACATTTACATCAACCTGGCGAGGGTCTATATCAATATAAATGACAAAACCGGGTAATTCTTGTGTTCCACTTACTTCTTCAAATGCTTGGCGTATAGCATGCAGAATAAGTTTATCGCGCATCATACGATTATTAACATAAGTATACTGAGTCGTATTAGCTGAACCTACAGGCAGTACCCAACCATGCAGCTGTAAGCCACCCTCTCCTGATTGAATATGCAGACCTTGCTCAGCAAAAGCCTTACCTGCAACTTGCGCTACACGTGTAATAGCCTGAGAGGGATCTGTCTTCGCACGATACTGCCTTACTACTTTTTCGTTGTGAGTTAGTGTAATAGAGACATCAAAGCGACTAAGCGCAATACGCTTTATCAACTCATCAATGTGGCTAAATTCAGTCTTTTCGGTGCGTAAAAACTTACGCCTTGCTGGGGTATTAAAAAATAAATCTTTTACTTCAATCGTTGTGCCATCAGGGTGCGCTACAGGCTTTACTTGCACGGCCATATCGCGACCTTCTGCAAATGCTTGCCAGGCTGCTTCTTGCTCTTTAGGTTTTGAGCTCAGCGTTAAACGCGATACAGAGCTAATTGACGCAAGCGCTTCGCCCCTAAAACCAAGTGAACAAATATTTTCAAGGTCATCTAGAGATTTTAATTTACTCGTAGCGTGACGAGAAAGTGCAAGCGTTAGCTCATCTTTGCTTATCCCTGAGCCGTTGTCGCGAATACGAATAAGCTTATGACCACCACGCTCTATATCTATTTGAATACGTGTAGCGCCAGCATCTAAACTGTTTTCGACCAACTCTTTTACTACCGACGCTGGGCGCTCTACCACTTCGCCTGCGGCAATTTGGTTAGCTAAACGCGCGGGTAATATTTCAATATTCATTAATTTCCTAACAGATATATTTTAGTGATGATTTAGCTTTGCGGTATATCGAGCTCTTGCCCAATAAATAAAGTATTAGAGCTAAGCTTATTAACTTGTTTTAATTTAGTGACCGTAATGCCATAGCGACTCGCTAACATACTTAAAGACTCACCCGGGCGGACTTTATGCTTTGTTGGATATTGCGATTTTAATTTGGCAAATAAAGAATCATCGGGTGGATTTTTTAAATAATAATTTTTAATTGAAGTAAATATAGCTTTAGCCAAACGCTCTTGATGGTTAGCACTTTTAAGCAGCTTTTCTTCTCGTGGGTTAGATATAAACCCTGTTTCTACTAAAATTGATGGGATATCTGGTGATTTAAGTACAGCAAGACTCGCATGTTGGGGATCTTTTTTATGCAGCTTAGCAACTTTACGTAGCTCTTTAACCACTTCGTCAGCTACGTTTAAGCCGGTTTTCATAGAGTGATCCATCGACATATCAAGTAATGCTTGCGCTAAGTATTTTTCGTTAGCGGCATCTTTCATTACATCCGCAGCGCCACCTAAAAGCTCAGAGTGCTTTTCTTTATCTTCTATCCATTTACCTATCTCTGAATTAGCACGCCTTAACGACAACACCCAAACAGAGGCACCATTTGGTCCCGGGCTCGTAAATGCATCAGCATGAATAGAGACAAAAAAGTCGGCCTTTTTTTCACGAGCACGATTGGTACGCGTATTAAGTTTTACAAAGTAGTCACCGCTTCGTACCATGCGCGAAATCATCCCACGTTCGCCATCAATCATGCGCTCTAAACGTTTTGCAATTTGCAGTGTTACTGTTTTTTCGTACGTGCCAGATGGACCAATTGAACCTGGATCTTCGCCGCCATGACCCGCATCAATTGCAATCACAATATTGCGCTCTTGGCTTAACTGGCGGTTTTTAGCTGCTGTTTGAGCAGGAGAAACAACTGTGGCAGCTTGGCTTTTATTGTATAAATCAACAACGAGCCTGTTTTTATAAGGGCCTGTAGGCGCTAAAGCAAATACAACTGGCTTTACTGGTGCGTTTAATTCAAACACTAACCGAACACTGTGCTTATTTTTAGGTTTTGAGTAGCGTAGCTTGCTCACTATTTGATGTTTTGGTGGTACACCTGGTAGTATTTTTAATTCACTAGTGTTTTCTAAATCAATTACTAAGCGGCTTGGGTTTTTAAGCATGAAATAGCTAAAGTCAGGCTTATCATTTAAATCAAATACCACACGCGTACTATCAGGGGACGGCCATACGCGTACACTATTAATTGTATTTTTGGCCCACAGCGGCAAGCTTATGGTAATAACCATAAGGTAAATAAAGAGTTTAACTACACCTCGGCTCATTTGATAATTACTGCCTTAACTATATTATTATTTGTTATTTAGTTTTTCGACAATTGCTACACCACGCTCACTGGCGCTATTAATAACAATTTTACGTTCGTTACCCATATAGCTTAGAGTAATATCTAAATCAGGCACAGGAATAAATTCACCACCTTTTTCTGGCCACTCAACAACGCAAATTGCATCTGGTGAAAAATAATCGCGTATTCCCATGTATTCTAGTTCTTCAGGGTCACCTAAGCGGTATAAATCAAAATGATAAACATTTGCGCGCTCGAGTTCATAAGGTTCAACAAGTGTATACGTTGGGCTTTTAACTTTGCCTGTATGTCCAAAGCCTTGCACTACACCTCGAGTAAACGTTGTTTTACCAGCGCCTAAATCACCATGTAAATAAATAACCGCACCTTGCTCTATAATATCAGCAACGCAATTACCCATTGCGACCGTGGCTACTTCATCAGTCAAATGAAATTCAAAACTACGCGTCATTACTACCTCAAAAATTCATTCAAAAGCGCATATTTGCTAATCATACCAGAATATTAATTTAAGGCGATAAATTGAGGTTTTAGACATAAAAAACAGATAAGCTGATAATGAAAGTTGTGTATGGATGTCTATTTTCGATACTTTGAAACTGTATTATTGTAATAAAATAAGGTAAGTGAGTTCTCAGACTAAAAGACTGTAAAAGAAAAGTAACACCACGAATTAGATGACCCCATATTGGCATTAAATTAACTGAGATATGTAAGTTTATTATCTAACTTCTTCTGATTCAGCAGATGGTTCTGCTAGCAAAAAAGTAACTGGTAAATGAAACTCTCACTACTCCCCAAGATAACTTTGTATTTTCAGATAGAAGACTAATCCAGGTGACCCGCTCATCCTAGTTTACTGTTTGCAGGTGCTTTAAAAACAAAAAGCCCCAGCTAATGCCGGGGCTTTTTTACAAAACTAACTTAATTAAAAAATTAAGCTTGTTTTGGACTAGAAATAACGTCTACTAAAGTCCAAGATTTATTCTTAGAAATTGGTGCGCATTCACGGATAGTAACTACGTCACCCGCTTTTGCTGTGTTATTTTCGTCATGTACGTGTAACTTAGTCGTACGTTTAATGAATTTCCCATAGATTGGGTGCTTCACATAACGTGCGATAGCGATAGTGAAAGATTTTTCCATCTTGTCGCTGATTACACGGCCTTGAAGAGTACGAATTTTATCGCTCATTATTGACCTGCCTTCTGGTTAATAACTGTTTTTACACGCGCGATATCGCGGCGTACTGTTCTTAGCGTGTGTGTCTGAGCTAACTGACCAGTGCTAGCTTGCATGCGCATATTAAATTGCTCACGAAGTAGTCCTAGAAGTTCAGCATTAAGCTCTTCTACGCTTTTGTCTTTTAGTTCGCTAGCTTTCATCACATTACCGTCCGAGTTACGAAAGTTGTTTTGAATGGCAATTTACGAGCAGCAAGGTCGAATGCTTCACGAGCAAGCTCTTCTGAAACACCTTCCATTTCGTAAAGTACTTTACCAGGCTGAATTTCAGCAACCCAATATTCAACAGAACCTTTACCTTTACCCATACGAACTTCAAGAGGTTTTTCTGTAATCGGTTTGTCAGGGAAGACACGAATCCAGATTTTACCTTGACGTTTCACGTGACGCGTCATAGCACGACGAGCTGCTTCGATTTGACGAGCAGTCATACGGCCACGGCCAGTTGCTTTCAATCCGAAAGTACCGAAGCTTACTTTGTTACCGTTTTGCGCTAAACCGCGGTTGCGGCCTTTGTGCATTTTACGGAATTTTGTACGTTTTGGCTGTAACATTAGTCGCTACCTCTACTTAGCACTTTTCTTGGCTTTCTTTGGTGCGCGTTTAGCTGGCTTCTCTTGCTCTTGTACTAGTGGTAAACCACCAATAACTTCGCCTTTGAAGATCCAAACTTTAACACCAATGATACCATAAGTGGTTAAGGCTTCAGAAGTTGCGTAATCGATATCAGCACGAAGAGTATGTAGAGGTACACGACCTTCACGATACCATTCTGAACGTGCGATTTCAGCGCCGCCAAGACGACCGCTAACTTCAACTTTAATCCCTTTAGAACCGATGCGCATTGCATTTTGTACCGAACGCTTCATAGCGCGACGGAACATAACACGACGTTCTAGTTGAGAGGCAATGCCGTCTGCTACTAGTTGTGCATCTAGTTCTGGTTTACGTACTTCAGAGATATTAATCTGAGCAGGTACACCAGCGATTTTAGTTACCGCTTGACGTAATTTTTCTACGTCTTCGCCTTTTTTACCGATAACAACACCCGGACGAGCCGTGTGGATTGTTACTCGGATTGATTTTGCTGGACGCTCAATAACGATTTTAGACACAGAAGCCGTTTTCAATTCCTTTGTAAGGAATGTACGAACTTTGTGATCGCCAAAAAGCTGTGCAGAGAAATCTTTTGAACTCGCGTACCAGGTAGAAACCCAAGGTTTAGATATACCTAGGCGAATACCAGTAGGATGAACTTTTTGTCCCATTACTTATACTCCTAGCTATCTGAAACCATAACAGTGATATGGCTTGTACGCTTAAGGATGCGGTCTGCGCGTCCTTTAGCACGAGGCATAATACGTTTCATTGTAGGACCATCGTCCACAAAGATCGTTGTTATACGAAGCTCATCAATGTCAGCACCTTCGTTATGCTCTGCGTTAGCAATAGCAGACTCAAGTACTTTCTTAACTAATACAGCGGCTTTCTTAGGGCTGTACGCCAGGATTTCTAGTGCGCGATCTACAGGTAACCCGCGGATCTGATCTGCAACTAGACGTGCTTTTTGCGCCGAACCAGAGGCGAATTTATGTTTAGCTAATGCTTGCATTTATCTTCCCCTCTTATCGTTTCTTCGCTTTCTTATCCGCAGCATGGCCACGGTAAGTGCGAGTTGGTGCAAATTCACCTAGTTTGTGACCGATCATTTCGTCAGAAACGAAAACTGGTACGTGCTGGCGACCATTATGGACAGCAATGGTCAATCCGATCATGTTAGGTATGATCATTGAACGACGGCTCCAAGTTTTAATTGGCTTTTTCTCACCGCTTTCCAAAGCTTTCTCTACCTTCTTCAGCAAGTGTAGGTCTATAAAAGGACCCTTCTTGAGAGAGCGTGGCATGGCTATTCCTCAATATTACTTAGTACGACGACGTACTATAAATTTATCCGTACGCTTGTTCTTACGCGTCTTCGCACCTTTAGTCGGTTTACCCCATGGAGACACAGGATGACGACCACCAGATGTACGACCTTCACCACCACCGTGTGGGTGATCTACCGGGTTCATGGCAACACCACGAACTGTCGGACGAATACCACGCCAGCGATTTGCACCTGCTTTACCAAGTGAACGAAGCATATGCTCAGCATTGCCTACTTCACCTAGAGTCGCACGACAATCAGATTCAACTTTACGAACTTCGCCTGAACGAAGACGTAATGTTACATATTGACCATCACGAGCAAGGATTTGAACGTATGCACCAGCAGAACGTGCTATTTGAGCACCTTTACCTGGTTTTAATTCTACGTTGTGAACAGTCGAACCTACAGGCATATTACGCATTGGTAATGCATTACCAGGTTTGATTGGTGCATCAACACCAGACTGGATTGCATCGCCAGCTTTTAAGCCTTTAGGTGCGATAATGTAACGACGCTCACCGTCTGCATATAATACAAGAGCGATGTTTGCGCTACGATTTGGATCGTATTCTAAACGTTCAACAGTAGCTGGAATGCCATCTTTAGTACGTTTAAAATCGATTAAACGGTAGTGTTGTTTATGACCACCACCGATATGACGAACCGTAATACGACCATTGTTATTACGACCACCTGATTTAGAGTTTTTCTCTAAAAGTGGTGCGTATGGCTTACCCTTATGTAGATCAGAGTTAACCACTTTAACTAGGTGACGACGGCCCGCAGAAGTAGGCTTACACTTTTGAAGTGCCATAATTCTATCCCCTTATTACTCGGCGCCGCCGACAAAGTCTAGCTCGCTGCCTTCTTTAAGAGTAACGTAAGCTTTCTTCCAGTCGCTACGACGACCGAAACGTGCGCCAGTACGTTTTGTTTTACCCTTAACGTTAAGTGTGCGAACACCAGTTACTTCTACTTCAAAAAGCTTCTCAACTGCTACTTTAATTTCAGCTTTAGTTGCGTCATTTACTACTTTAAAAACAATAGTATTGTTTTCTTCAGCAGCAATTGTGCTTTTTTCAGAGATATGTGGAGCAAGGATCACTTTTAAAAGACGTTCTTCGCGAATCATGCTAGCGCCTCCTCAAGTTGCTTAACAGCAGCGGCTGTAATAAGTACCTTATCGAAAGCAATTAAGCTTACAGGATCGATACCAGCTACATCACGTGTGTCAACCTTATAAAGGTTACGTGCCGATAAGAAAAGATTTTCATCTACTTCTTCAGTCACGATAAGAACATCTTTAAGCTCAAGTTCTTTAAGCTTAGCAACTAGTTCTTTAGTTTTTGGTGCTGCTAGAGCAAAACTTTCAACAACGATTAAACGCTCTTGACGAACTAATTCAGATAAGATGCTTTTAATCGCACCACGGTACATTTTACGGTTTACTTTTTGGCTGTGGTCTTGTGGTTTAGCTGCAAAGCTAACGCCACCTGAACGCCAAATTGGGCTACGGATTGTACCGGCACGTGCACGGCCAGTACCTTTTTGAGCCCATGGTTTTTTACCACCACCGCTTACTTCAGAACGTGTCTTCTGAGCACGAGTACCTTGACGAGCGCCTGCTGCGTATGCAACAACTACTTGATGTACTAATGCTTCGTTAAACTCACGTCCAAAAGTAGCTTCAGAAACTTCAAGACCGCCAGAAGCGTCTTTAATTGCTAATTCCATCACTAAATCTCCAGGACTTATGCTTTAACAGCTGGTTTAACGATAACGTCACCGCCAATAGCTCCAGGTACTGCACCCTTAACTAAAAGCAAATTACGCTCAGCGTCAACGCGAACTAGTTCTAAGTTTTGAGTCGTTACACGCTCAGCACCCATATGACCGGCCATTTTCTTACCTTTAAACACCTTACCAGGTGATTGGTTTTGACCGATTGAACCAGGAGCACGGTGAGATAGAGAGTTACCATGTGTAGCGTCTTGCATGCTGAAATTCCAGCGCTTAACACCACCTTGGAAACCTTTACCTTTAGAAGTACCGGTTACGTCAACCTTGTTGATTTCGTTGAATAATTCAACAGTAAGCTCAGCGCCTACTTCAAAATCGCCTTCACCACCGTTAAGGCGGAATTCCCACAGACCGCGACCCGCTTCAACACCAGCTTTAGCGAAATGACCCGCTTTAGCTTTGTTTACACGACTTGCTTTTTTAGTGCCTGCGGTTACTTGAAGCGCGTTATAACCGTCTGTTGCGTCAGATTTGATCTGAGCAATGCGGTTAGGTGTCGCTTCAATAACTGTCACAGGGATAGATACACCATCTTCAGTGAAGATTCGTGTCATACCCACTTTACGACCGACTAGACCTAATGCCATTTTCCTAAAACCTCTCTAATCTTTCGATTAACCCAGGCTGATTTGAACATCAACACCAGCAGCAAGATCTAAACGCATAAGCGCGTCTACAGTCTTGTCAGTTGGTTCTACGATGTCAATCAGACGTTTATGGGTGCGGATCTCGTACTGATCACGCGCATCTTTATTAACGTGCGGTGAAGTTAGTACAGTAAAACGTTCAAAGCGTGTAGGTAGTGGAATTGGTCCACGTACTTGTGCGCCAGTGCGTTTCGCAGTTTCCACGATTTCTGCCGTTGATTGGTCAATCAAACGGTGGTCAAAAGCTTTTAGGCGAATACGAATGCGTTGATTTGACATTCTTAACCTCAATATAAAGAGCATATAAAAGAGCATAAAAAAACGACCGAAACAATCTTAAAACTTAAGATGCCGGCTGTTTGATTATATCTACGTTGAGTTCCAAATCGGAACTCCTGTTTATTAGCTTGAAATCCAAGCTTAATTTATCCTTTCTAATTCCCAGAGGAATTTTGAAAGCCTGCGTATTATAGAGGTATTGGTGATAAATGCAACAACTATTTAGAAACAATGCAATGGCTGTAAATTTGATTAAATAAGCGCCCATAAATGCTTATTCGCTATACTTGAACTAATAGCTCTACTTGCTAGTCAATAAACAAGTTAACACCTTAATTACGCAAACTAAGTGATTTTTAGATATTATGGTATCCTACTGCGCTAATTTTGCCCTTAATACTCTCAATATGGTGAGTCGATGCGTATTTTTAATTATTGTTTAAATGTTATGTCTGCTGGATTTAGCCGCTTATTTGTGAAAAGCAAAGTGCTGCCAGAAAATCCTATTAAACAGTATGATCTAAACCCTGAGTATCCTACATTTTATATAGTGCGCCTAAATTCGCGATTTGATTTAGCCGCCCTTGCACATGCTTGTAAAAAAAATGGCCTACCTAGTCCAACCGAAGAGCAAGTATTAGGCAACCAAAATTTAGACCGCTTTATTGGCATTAAAAACCCGCCGCCACTGTTTGGTGATGAAGCTAAGCCAACCAATGCTTTAGCTCAAGGTAAGCAAATTATTGAGTACCTCATACAAAGCGGACAGCAAAATGTACAAGTTGTTCCGGTAACTATTTTATGGGGACGCGACCCAGGCAAAGAAAAGCCAGGATTGCGCACTTTAATCACGCACTCCCTAACTCCTAGCTGGTTTAGAAAGATTTTTGTCGTGTTGTTTTCAGGTCGCGATAACTTTATTCGCTTTAGTCAGCCTCTCGACTTATCGCTGTTAGTGAATGAGAAAGCAGACGTAAGTGAATTACCACATAAGTTGTTACGTGTTGCACGTGTACATTTTAAGCGTCAAAAACTTGCAGCTACGGGCCCTAAAATGCCCTCTCGCGAGCAATTATTTAATTCATTATTAGCATCACCTACAATAAAAAAAGCAATTCAAGATGAAGCTAAAGCTAAAAATATCAGTCAAACCGAAGCGCGCCAAAATGCACTTAAGCTACTTGATGAAATAGCGGCTAATTACTCTGAGGCGATGATACGTGTAGCTGAAAGGTTTTTAACCTGGTTGTGGAATAAGCTTTATAACGGTATAGACATTAAACATGCTGAACAAATTCATGAGCTAACCGATAAAGGTCATGAAATTATTTATATGCCTTGTCATCGTAGCCACATGGACTACTTACTGCTTACCTACTCTATTTATCATTTAGGTTTAGTACCACCGCATATTGCTGCGGGTGTAAATCTTAATTTTTTCCCTGCTGGCGGTATATTTAGACGCTCAGGTGCATTTTTTATTCGTCGCTCGTTTGCCGGTAATAAGCTTTACTCAGCCATATTTAAAGAGTATTTAAGCCAGCTATTTATTAAAGGCTACTCTGTTAAGTTTTATACAGAAGGCGGACGAAGCCGCACTGGGCGTTTGCTACCGCCTAAAACCGGCATGCTCTCAATGACCTTACAAGCCATGCTACGCGGAATAGACAGACCTATATCTATTGTTCCTGTGTATATTGGCTATGAGCATGTAATGGAAATTAATACTTATCTTAAAGAACTAGATGGTAAAGATAAAAAAGGCGAATCTATTTTTGGAATTTTTAAGGCAATCAAAAACCTTAAAAACTACGGTCGTGGTAATTTAAACTTTGGTGACCCAATCTCTATAAACCAATATTTAAACGATAACCAACCAGATTGGCGTGATTCAATACACCCAACCGACGTGCAAAAGCCGCAATGGTTAGCGCCACAAGTAACTAAGCTTGCCGACCAAGTGATGGTTAAAATTAATAATGCGGCGGCGCTTAATGCGGTTAACTTACTAGCGATGATATTGCTGGTTAACGATAAACAAGCATTGAGCAAACCAAAGCTATTAGCACAACTTGATTTTTACCTGCGTTTACAACGCGATGCAAGCTATAGCGATAAAGTAACCGCGCCAGACGAAACACCAGAGCAATTACTAACGCATGCATTAAAGCTGAATAAGTTTGAAGTTATCAGTGATGAATTTGGCGAAATTATTACTATTAGCGATAAAGAAAAAGTACTGTTTAATTACTACCGAAACAACATTTTACACTTGTTTGCAGTACCAAGCTTAATTGCACTACATCTATTTAAACAACACAGCACAACTATTGAGCAATGCCAGCAACTTGTAAAAACGTTTTATCCGTTATTTGCTAAAGAATGGTATTTACAGCCTCTTGATGAAAACTACATTACACGTATTTTAGCGAACTTTGCAGATCAAAACTTAATTGAGTTTGATGGTGACAATATTCATATAACAAACGGTAATGACTGCTTAGCTAAGCTAGAGATGCTTGGGCGAGCACTTAGCTTTACTCTGCAACGATACGCTATTGTGATTGGTTTTATTCAAACAAGTGATGGCATTGAAAAAGCTGAGTTAGAGCGAGAAAGCCAAGTGTTAGCGCAACGTTTAGGCACACTGCATGGTATTAAAACACCCGAATTTTTTGACAAAAAAGTACTTGTTAGTTTTATTGAAAACTTGCGTGGTGAATCATTAATAACAGAAGGTGATAAGGGCTTAGTAGGTAGTACACAACTTTGTGAAACCTATGCACACCTTAAAACATTACTGCCAGCACGCGTCTGGCAGTCAATCAGCGATATAGTACAAGATCAGTGTAACTAGCACTATATCTATAAAAGGGGGTTAGCGCTGACGCATAACCCCTTCTTGCATTGTTGAGGCAACCAAGTTGCCTTGGCGATCAAAAAACTGCCCGCGTACCAAACCACACCCATTACTCGCACTTGGACTATCAATTGAATACAAAATCCAATCATCCATTCTAAATGGGCGATGAAACCACATTGCATGATCAATAGTCGCTACTTGCATATTTGGCTGCATAAACGATACACCATGTGGCTGTAATGCAGTTGGCAAAAACTCAAAGTCAGACGCATAAGCAAGTAAATAATTATGAATGCGTTGATCGTCTGGCATTTCACCATTAGCTTTAAACCAAATATGCTTTACCGGCTCCATAGCTTCTGGTTTAAATGGATTATGAAAAGTAACTGGTCGCATTTCAATCGGCATTTCACGCGTAAACTTATTACGGATCACCTCTGGAATATGCGCAGCATTTTCTTGATAAAACTCAAGCGATGAACGCAGGTCTTCAGGTGCGGGGACATCAGGCATTGTTGCTTGATGCGATAAGCCATTTTCCTCACCCTGAAACGACGCTGTCATATAAAAAATTGGCTTACCGTACTGAATCGCTTTTACTCGGCGAGTACTAAAGCTCTTCCCATCACGAATAGTTTCGACATCATAAACAATCGGTTTAGCAGGATCGCCTGGGCGTAAAAAGTAAGAATGCAATGAGTGAACTATACGCCCTTCGGGTAGAGTTTCTTTAGCTGCAGAAAGTGCCTGCCCCATAACTTGACCGCCAAATACAGCACCAAAGCCTAAGTCTTGGCTTTGCCCTCGGTATAAACCTTTCTCAATTTCTTCAAGTGTTAACAACGACAATAAATCATCTAATACTTGGCTCATTACTTCTTCCTCATTACCCTAGTATCCAAATGATACTATACAATAGTGGGAAGTAAATATTTGTTAGGAATACTGTTATGGCTTACTGGCTATTTAAAACTGAACCCGATGCGTTTTCATTAGATGATTTAAAAAACGCACCAAAACAAACGACTCTTTGGGAAGGCGTGCGTAATTACCAAGCGCGAAACTTCATGCGTGATGGCGTTAAGGTCGGTGATTCAGTGATGATTTACCATTCAAGCTGTAAACACGTAGGTGTAGCGGGTATTGCCGAGGTTACAAAAGAAGCCTACCCAGACCCCACTCAATTTGATTTAAGTAGCGACTATTACGATGCAAAAGCCACCAGCGACAAACCACGCTGGGTTGTTGTTGAAGTTACTTATCAAAGCCATTTAAAAAAATTAATTAGCCTTAAAGATATTAAAGCCAATAATAACATTACTGAAATCGCACTTAAAAAAGGCGGACGACTATCAATAATGCCTGTTACTAAAAATGACTGGGATGAAATAATCAAAATGGCGCAGTAACACCCTCTCGGTTTGACCTAATTTCATTGAGTTTGATATGATCTATGCTGACTTATAGCTGGAGGATTAATGAAATTACTGTATTGGTTAGATGAATGGTTAACTCTCCCGCGCAATGAGCAACAAACTCGATTACCCATGACGGGTAGTGATTTACTCGGCGATGTATTTGTTAAGTATGATTTTGTTGACGTTAATAAGCCCCTGCTTTTTACCTTTTCACCCGCAGGCACTAACGTGCAAGAGCAAGATCTTCACCCTGATTTTGCACCATGGGGTTATCACTTGGCTCAAAAACAAAACGTAAACGTAATCGCTTTTCAGCATTTAGGTAAAAGTAATTGGTTTCGTAATCGTAATTTAATCTTTTTTCTCGAGCAATTATCAACATTACTTACGCCGTTTAATTGTCGATTAGGCTATGGCTTAAGCCGTGGCGGATTTGCTGTTGGCGCTTTTGCTAAACTATTAAAGCTAAACCAAGTACTGTTCTTTCACCCGGTAAGTACTAAAAATAAAGAATTAGTACCCTGGGATGACCGCTCTAGTACCGATATAGCTCAGCAGTTTGACTGGCAACAAGATTATCACGATCTAGATTTAGGAGATGCCCAAGGCTATATTATTTACGATCCTACTAATCGTATAGACCGAATGCACGCCAAGCGCTATAAGCAGTTAACTCACTTGCGAGTATTTGGTATGGGACATGGCACACACGCTACATATTTGAATAAGTTTGGGTTTTATAAGCAAGTAGCCGTTGATTTCATTCAACATCAGCAAATCGATATTGCACAGTTTCGCCTGCAAACCAAAACCTTACGCTTAAAAGAAGATTATTATCAAAGTCTCAATACGGCTAATGCAGACTCCCCCCATCGTTTAGCATTATTGAGTACAGCGCATAAAATTTTAGCTGATGAAAAAGAAGTGTATGTACAAGAGCATCAAGCAAAAATTGATATTCAGCCATTAATAGATGTGGCACTTAAGCACCAAGATGAGCACCCTAATGATGCTATTCAGCTATTAGAAGTCGCCCAGCAACTTCTACCTGACGACCCTCTAATTGAGCATAAACTCAAACAGTTGGAAGAGTAATTATTCCAACTAAAACGGCTATAAAGGCTAACTACTCTATTTAGCCTTTTTCTTTTTGTGCCTATGCTTGGGCACAATGGTAAAGTACATCATTAAACCTAACCAAGAAAATATAATGATTCCCATTAGCCAGCCATTCTTTTCATGACCCTGTGTACGCTTACTGTTGAGTACAATAACGACAGGTAATATGTAAGCACTTAAAACAACAATTAAAAATACAACTTCATTCATTATTTTTCTAGGCTCGACCAGTCTACTTCACTACTTAATACTCGATCTACCGATATATAGTGCAAAATATCGCCTTCACTTACTTTGTAATCTAATGGTGGGTTTAAATCCATATTTTGCGCACTTAAATTATGGGCAACACCTAACAGTATTGCATCATGCTCAAGCTTAAAATGATGAAACAAAGTACCAAACTCCATATCTTTGCAGCCACTTGGTACTTTCAAGCTAAATTGTGTATCGCCGTGCAAAGTAGATAGCAGCTCCTCTTGCACACGGCTCGAACCTGGATCTTGCATTGAGCGTACTAATATCTCAGCTGATTTTGCACTACTACATTCTACATTTTGGCAATGCTCTAACATCATCTCAACTTTAGTTTCATCTAAAAAGTGAGCACTTATATGACAATCATCTTTTACTAAGCGACTTATGCGCAGTGCTGTGGTAAATGTTTGGTCATCATCTTGCCCATCAATAATCACTTTATCGGCACGGCGAATAGCAACACGCTCTAACTCTCCTAAGTTTGTAAAACTGGTTAAACGTGCAAAATCGACGCTTTCGTTAGCTAAAAAAGGATGATCCATTTGCTCGGTTACCGCAAGTAAAATACGACGATCGGTTCGTTTCGTATCTGCCAAAATGTAATCAATCATCTTTTTTGTACGAGTGTCGTGCCAACCAAAAATAATAATATGGTGGTTACTGTGGGCAAAGTTTTTATCACCAGTCATAGCGCGCCTAATTAAGTAAGTAACAGTTTGTCCTGCTTTTCCTAGCAAAACACCAAATAAAGCTAAACCAAATGGAATTTGTATTAATGCTACCACCCAACGACCAAGATCAGTAGTTGGACTAAAGTCACCATATCCCACTGTTGATGTTGTTACTGTGTAATAGTAAAAAAAGGTAGTAAGCGAGGTTAACGCTTTCTCATTCGCTATAAATAGTAAGCTCCATGTTAATAGCATATGAGTCAAAATAGCTAATGCCACTGCTTGCCAACTCAACTGATCTATATGAGCGCGAACAAGTAACGCTAGCCTTTTAAATATCACCGGCATAATACAAAGTCTTCGTTAGTAAATTATCTATAAACAGTACGTTACTGTAAGCGATGCTTTTAAGCAATGTTTAAGCTTTTAACCACAAATATAAGACTAAATGCTGTTTGCCAATGGTGATTTTTCATGATTAATTAGCGTTAAAATAATAACCAAAACAGTTGTGCTTATGCTTAATAAAATAGCCCGCCCTTTTACTAAAATTGTAGAGCGCTATCTTCCCGACCCTTTTATATTTGTAATTTTACTTACAATAATTACTCTTATTAGTGCGAGCTTATTTACAACCGCAACCAACATTGAAGTATTACAAGCGTGGGGAGGTGGATTTTGGAACTTATTAAGTTTTGCTATGCAAATGCTACTAGTGTTAATTACAGGCTACATGTTGGCAAGTACGCCACCTATAAGTAAGTTATTAGAAAAACTAGCAACACTCGCAAATACAGCACCTAAAGCAATTATATTGGTAACGCTTATTTCGCTTTTAGCGAGCTGGATAAATTGGGGATTTGGCTTAGTTATTGGTGCTCTTTTTGCCAAAGCAATTGCTAAACATACTCGTGTAGATTATCGATTATTAGTAGCCAGCGCTTACTCAGGTTTTGTTGTATGGCATGGCGGATTAGCCGGTTCGATTCCTTTAACTATCGCAACCGATAGTCACTTTTCAGAGGCCAGCATTGGTATTATTAGTACAGAGCACACTTTATTTGCGGGCTTTAATATAGCCATATTAGTTGGTTTATTCATTATTATGCCGCTCGTTAATCGCTATATGCTGCCAAGCGAGCAAGAAAGCGTATATATCGACCCAGCTCTTTTACAAGAGACAACACCTAAGCCCACAACAATAACCAGACCCGCCCAACATTTAGAACAAAGTAAACTACTCGGTATGACAATTGGCTTATTAGGTTTGGCATATTTAGGTTATTACTTTTTTATTGCTGGCGGAAACTTAAACCTTAATAGCGTTATTGCCGTATTTTTGTTTTTAGCTATTACGCTGCATCAAACACCCCATAATTTACTTAACAGTTTGCAACAAGCAATTCCAAGCGGGGCTGGCATTGTTATTCAATTTCCTTTTTATGCCGGCATCATGGCGGTAATGGTTGATAGCGGATTAGCACAACAGATATCACGTGGCTTTATTGCCGTTGCAGATGCTGATAGCTTGCCATTTTTTAGTTTTATAAGTGCAGGACTCGTTAATATGTTTGTTCCCTCTGGCGGTGGCCAATGGGCTGTACAAGCACCCATTGTAATACCCGCAGCGCAAGAGCTAGGCGCCGATATATCTCGCGTTGCAATGGCCGTTGCATGGGGTGATGCGTGGACTAATTTAATTCAACCTTTTTGGGCATTACCCGTCCTTGCTATCGCAGGCTTAAAAGCAAAAGATATTATGGGATTTTGTGTTGTGCAGTTATTTGTAACTGGGGTTTTTATATCGCTGGTATTGAGCTTTTATTAAATGTAAACATAATAAAAAGGCGTGTAAAACACAAGCACTGGTCATTTTATGCACTCTCGTTCTGCTGTTGTAGCTCCACCAACCTACCCTCTTTCAGTTGATAGACTTTGCTGGCCATGTTAATGGTTTCTTGGCGATGAGCAATCATAATCCGCGTGATGGGTAAGTGCTGAATTTGTTCACTTATTTTCGCTTCGTTGTCTTTATCTAAATGACTAGTTGCTTCATCCATAAACAACACGCAGGGCGATTGATACAATGAGCGAGCAAGAAGTAAACGCTGTACCTGCCCGCCCGATAAGTTTGATCCCATGTCCCCAACTAATGAGTTATAGCCCATAGTCATTTTGGTAATATCATCATGAATAGCCGCATGACGAGCACACGTCTCTATTTTTAAATAATTCGGCTGTGGGTCAAAAAAACTGATGTTATCAGCGATTGAGCCAGCTAGCAGTGTGTCATCCTGCATTACTGCAGCTATTTGTTTGCGGTAGTTTTTAAGGCCAAGCTGAGTAATATCTTTGCCATCAAGCAACACAGTCCCTGAGGTTGCCTGTAATAACCCTAGCATTATTTTCATCAACGTAGTTTTACCCGCACCTGACGGACCCGTAATCGCAATCGAGTCACCGGAATTCAGCGTTAAATTAACATTGTTTAAAATCGGCACTTGCTCTTCACTGTAACTAAAGCAAATATTTTCGAGCGTAAGCTGACCTCTCACTTTACCTTCGTCATCACCTGTATAGGCCATTTCACCGTCACGATTAGCTTCTTGTTTCATGAGTGCTATATCTGCAATACGGTCTAAGTGTAAGCGCATCATTTTGAATTGAATGATTTGTTCAATTAAGTTGGCAAAGCGGCTGGTTAACTGGTTTTTATAAGCAATAAACGCCAGTACCATACCAATAGACAAGCTATTGCTCATAACTAGTAATGCAGCAAAGTAAATCACTAATACATTTTCAAGGCCAAATAACAGCTTGTTAAATGAATCAAAGCTAATGTTTAAACGCCCTAAACGAATTTCACTGTTTATTACCTCTGCATAACGGTTTTGCCAAATTCCTTGGCGCTGCGATTCATTACCAAACAATTTTATAGTTTGCATACCCCGAATATTTTCTAAAAAGTTCGATTGCTCTTTGGCAGATGATTGAATCATTTCTTCGGTGGCTTGATGTAGTGGACGATACAGCGCTAAACGTACCAAGGTATACAGTACAATTGCACCAACAACTACCGCAGTGAGTTTTAGCGAATAAATTAGCATCATAATCAATACGGTAATGCCCATTACGCCATCGACCAGTGTTTCTACAAACCCTGTAGTTATGCGCTCCCGTATTTGCGCTAATGAGCCAAAGCGCGAGACAATATCGCCAATATGGCGGGACTCAAAATAGTTCATTGGCAAGCGCAATAAGTGCCTGAGCAAATTCACGCCCATTTGCATATTGAGCAAACTCGAAAGCCGTAAAATTAGCCAACTTCGTACCGCATTAGTCACCACTGAAATTATCGCAATCAGAGCAAAACCCATGGCAAGTACCGTTAATAACGATTCATCAAAACTAATGAGTACTTCATCCACCACCCACTGCATATAATAAGGGGTCATCAAAGCAAATAATTGCAATACCAGTGACAACGCAATCAGTTTTATTAGCCCTGCTTTTAAGCCCTTCATTGAGCTCCAAAGTTGGGTAAACTTCATCTGTGCTTGTTCTTGTTTGGCTTCAAACTGACTGGTTGGAGTCAGCTCTAAACAAATACCGGTAAAGTGTTTACTAAACTCATTACTATTTAAACTGCGTTTACCAACAGCTGGGTCGTTTATAGCAAACTTAGCTGAAGATCCTTTACCAGAGACTTTGGTCAATACCACAAAGTGATTCATATCCCAGTGCAATATACACGGCGTTTGCAGTTTATGAACTTCATCAAGCGGGCATTGTAGCGCACGGCTAGCTAGCCCTAAATTATCACCTAGCTCAATCAACTGCTGTAAGTTCATACCCTTTAGATTAGCCGAAAAGCGTTTTCGCATGGCAGGCATATCCAGCTTATGACCGCGATAACATGCCACCATAGCCATTGAGGCAAGGCCGCATTCGGCTATTTCGGATTGGAGAATCACTGGGACTGGTTTTGAGAATGAAAAAGTTATAAGTCCATTTGCAGAGTTCATAATTACCTTAGTCAAACAACATTTTATTAATCAAGCTCATTTTTTGAGAAAATAGCTATTGAATCTAACTTCAGCATAACTCGTATTACTATCGCGGAGACACCTAAAGTACAAGTAATAATCCAAAAATCAACTAGCTCTAAGGCACCATTGAGGCTTAATCTTAAAATAATAAAATTACCTCCCATAAAGAAAACCATAGAGATAAAAATATATAACGCCCATTTTTTATTTTTATATATACCCGTTAGAATAGCTAAAGAAAACCCAAGAGTTACAGTAAAGAAAGCTAGCTCACCGTATGAAATTACATTATCACTAAGCAGCAAATTTACGTCTTTTATAATTACATATACAGACCCTAGGACTATCAAAGAACACATTGCAAAAATTGATACGATCGCGGATAGCTTCATTTTAAATAAAGAAGGGAATAAATCCCCTTCTATCTCCTCTATTATAATTACTCAGCGGCGTTATGATATACTGCAGCTATACCACCTACAATTGCACCAAAACCAGCTCCAATCCCAATTGCAGTAGCCAAACCGCCTGCAGTAATCGACGAGCTAGCATATAGACCAGCAATAATAAAAGGTAGTGGGCCACCATTTATTTCTTGTATTTCATTACTTGTTAATTCTCTCATTGCAAGACCCTCCTATTTTCTAATTGCATTATAAGTTGCTATACCACTAATGATTGCAGCAAAGCTTGCAACTTCTCCATAGACTGCTATTGCTACAAACAGGGGGAATGGACCACCACTTACTTCTTTAAGTTCATTTACATTTAATTCACGCATAATGTTATACTCCATAAATCCGATGCTTTTTAGTTAAGTCATCGGGTTGTTAATATGCTCCCCTTCAATAAAGGTGAGCGATTAATAGGCTAGCTTTAGCTGCTCGCTAAAGTTAACTAAAGCTGGCCGTCTTTTTCGGTTGTTTGCATTTAGCAAACCACCAAAACTTTCAAATTTTTCTTTATTTTATAAAACGCTACACTTAACTTACGCGCCCTTTTAGGCTGTACAGTGGCTCTAGTAACCACTCGATTAATGTGCGCTGCTCCAACATAATATCTGCCTCAAACAACATGCCACTTTTCAACTCAAACGCCTTACCATAGGCCTGCATTTGTTGTTGGCTGAGTGTCGCTCGCAAACGGTACACTGGCTCTTGCAGGGTAATAGGCAGGCGTATTTCATTTGGAGTAATGAGCGCCTTGTCGATGCGGATAATTTTGCTGTTAATAAAACCAAAGCGTTGGTAAGGGAAAGCATCAAAACGCAGGCGCGTATCGTTACCTAGTTGTATAAAGCCTGCTGAACGTGTTGGTAGCAGCAACTCTGCTACTAGCTCTGAGCCTTCGGGAATAATATGCAACAGTGGTTTGGCTTGGGTAAGTGTTTCGCCTTCAACCACTTGAATGCCAGTAACAACACCGCTGTTACTGGCTGTTATGGTATATTGATAGTTACTTTTAATTTGTGTGAGCTGGTTTTGAATATCCGCTTGTTGGCGCTTAAGACTATTTATACGCAAAGTATACTGCTGGGGCACGTTAGCAATATTAAAACTAAGTTGACTTAATTGATTTTCTTGCTGCATAAGCAAGCGCGCTAGGTTTTGTTTTTCTTGCTTAGCATCTAAGAGGGCTTGCTGCTGTTGCTCTCGCTCGATGTTTGATAAAAAGCCATTTTTATTAAGTTGATTAAGGTTGCTTTGTTGGCGGTTAAGTAGCCCTAATTTTTCATCAGCTAGAGCAAGTTGACTTTGTAATGCAGCTTGCTCATTAGTAAGTGCACGTTTTTGCGCGTGCAAGTTAAGTGACTCTTGCTTTTGTAGGGTAAGGTTTTGTGTTATCTCATCATTGAGCAACTGTATTTGCATACTTAGCTGCTCAACAAGCTGGGTACTCAAGGCTATGCCTTGGCTGTTATTTTGCTGCACAATAATGGTCGCCAACGGCTGACCTTTAGTAACGGCATCACCCTCTTGTACAAATAGCAGCTCAATCATACCACCTTGACTAGCAAAGGTTTGGATTATCCCTTTATTGGGTATTAAAAACCCCCGTACTGTTTCCTTGCGGGAATACTCTGCTGTAAATAAAAAGCTTATCACTACAATCGCAATACATACCAAAACAAATACGATAAGTTTTATTGATAGTGGTTGTGCTAGCGTAATCACACCAGTTAAACGCTCACTTTGCTGAGCGACAGCTTCCTTTCTAAATAACATCCAGTTGATCCGCTAAGATTGTTCTAATTTATATTACACTAGAATTCAATTAACAATAAATCAACATAAAAGTCGAAAAATAAAATATTAATGCAAAAAACTAACTTATTTAGTTAGAAAAAATAAAAATACTAGCTCGATAAAATAGTCATCGGCAGGCTCAATATTGGATTTTCCGAATCGGCAAAGTGCATCATTACAGCTACATGCCCAGCTACTACAATTGCATACATAACCGCTGAAAAACCTTGGCCATATTTATCTAGTGGCATTAAATGTGAATAGTGACGGCCTCGCCATTCAAATACAATTTCCAGCGCACCTACAAACAAAAAGAATACCAGTAACATTAAGCCAAATGTGTAGCTCAGCCATAAACCAAACAGTACACCGAGTAAACATACACTTAAACCAATCCATGAACGCATTGAAAAGCTAATACTTTTTAATACATGCCCGCCATCAAGCGGTAAAATAGGTAACAAGTTAAATAAATTTAATAACGCACTAAGAACTGCCACACCTGCAAATATTTCCATCTCGGTGGCGTAATATAAAACGACACCCAGTACCGAGGTAATTAAACCAAATGCGGGTCCCATTAATGATATAACGACATCTTGCCAACGAGTTGTTATTTTGTCGTCACTTACAGCGAGCCCACCTACAAATGGGATTAAGTAAATACCTTTGGTTTTTATGCCAAAGTATTTCATTGCTCGCACATGGCCGTACTCGTGTACGACTAAGCAACCAATTAGCATCAGTGCAAATTCAATACTAAATAACCACGCATAGCCTGCAACAGAAGCCCCCGCAAGCACTACTTTAATGACCTTAGCACTTTTAAAAAGCTTAAAGCCTAATGCAGCCAGGCCTAAAAAGCCTTTTTTAGGTGAGCCATTTGTAGGTGCTGGTAGCGCAAGCTGTGTTGCAAATTGCTCATCCACAAAAAGCGAAATACTTTGCTCTTCCGCCGCTCCAGTATCAATACCAATTACTTTGTTGTCGTAAGTAAACTGATAATAGTTTTCACGAGGGTTATCAAAGGTAATGGCTTGTTGTCCATGAAACACTTGCACAATTTTTTGCCCAGACACCATAAGCGAAAATGGTTGCTCGGCTAAGGTAAGATCTATTCTTATCATAATTAAGACCGTTTAAAATAATGGCGCTAGTATACCTAATCAGCTTAAAAACACGAGTGAAGGTGCTAGGTAACTATTTTCAAAATAAAAGTATTTGATACTGACAAAATAAAAAAACACTACTACTTTTATAGTAACTCCAAGCGATACATTGAAAGGGATAACAGTGGACAAAATAGTGTCTAATATTTTAGTTGTTGACGATTCAAAAGCAATTTTGATCGTTATGGAAGCTATACTTAACGAATTGGGTATGTCTAACACTATAACTACGTGCCTGAATGCAAAAGAAGCTCTTGAAAAAGTAAAAGAAGATGTTAACTACTTTGATGCTATTTTTACTGATCTCAATATGCCCGAAATGGACGGCATGGAACTAATCCGCCACTTAGGAGAGTTACATTATCAAGGCGGTATTATAATTGTTTCTGAAATGGACCATAAAGTTATTAGCTTAGCTGCCAATCTCGCGAAACAACATAACGCTCACCTCATTGGTAATATTTCAAAGCCAGTGCAACTGTCTCAGGTTAGTAGGTTACTTATTAAAGTGGCGCAATTAAACAGCCACACTTTATTAAAAGAGTCGGCCATTTCAAAAGATGAGCTTATTGATGCATTAAAAAACGATGAAATAACGCCTTTTTACCAACCAAAAATAAACGCTGATAACAATAAAATTGAAAGCGTTGAAGTCTTAGCACGTATTTTATCAAGTAAAGACGGCAATATTATTTTACCTAACCGTTTTATAAACACTGCCGAACAACACAACTTAATTAATCAAATTACATTTTCTCTTTTTGAAAAGGCCACCAGCGAATTCAAAAATATGAAAGCGCAACTAGGTCATGATTTTAAAATGGCATTTAATTTATCGCCAACTCAGCTCGACGACTTAAACTGCCCTAATAAATTACTGCTCATTTTAGAATTAAACCAACTCACGCCTAGTAATATAATTATAGAAATAACAGAACAACATGCACTCTCAAGCCTCATGCAATTAGAAACACTAAACAGATTAAGAATGCATGGCTTTGGTATATCGCTAGACGACTTTGGTGTTGGTTTTACTAATATGAATCAGCTTCGAAATCTTCCTTTTACTGAAATTAAAATAGACCGTTCACTTATTAGCCATATAGAAACAGATTTATTTTCTCAAGTGGTCGTAAGTTCGTTATTTAATATTACGAGTAAAGATAATTTAGACTTAGTAGCAGAAGGTGTTGAACGACCAGAAGAGCTCGTTTATTTAAGGCATTATAGAAGAAAACTAGCCATACAAGGTTTTTTATTTAGCCGCCCTAAACCACAAAACGAATTTATATCTTGGGCTAAAGATTGGCTGAAAACTGATGGCAGCCCCGCTTAAAGCGGTATTAATATTTAATCGGGGCTGGTTAACTAATTATCACCCCGAGTGTGTTTATCTTCTTCACTGACTATATGCGCACTGCTTGCTAAACGTTTGTGCCAACGCTGCCTTGCTACTGCGCGCATATTAGTAGATTGGTCACGCTCATCTACAATCTCTAGCCCCATTAAAGCTTCAATCATATCCTCTAGCGTTACAATACCTTGCACGTCACCGTACTCATCTACAACTAGGCATATATGCGTGCGCTTTGTTAAAAGAGTTTGCAGTAACGACGATACATTTTGAGAACTCGGCACCGTATAAATAGGCTTAATCAATTTGCTAATTTTGTAATCGGTACCTAAACGGTGAAATGCCAGCATAATATCGTTTTTATGCACAAACCCAACAATATCGTCGCTGTCTTTATCAAATACCAATATACGAGAAAATGACGACGAGCCGTGATCGTTTAAATACTGATTTACTGTTAAGTCTTTGTGGATTTTAAAAATTACAGTTCGAGGCGTCATTAAGTCGCATAATTTTGCATGTCTAAAATGCAATAAATTACGAATTATTTCGGACTCATCCTGATGTAATGCACCCGACTCCGTACCTATATCAGCCATTGCCTCTATCTCTTGACGAATATAGTATGCCTCATCGTGCTTTGGACCCATTAAATTTGTTAGCTTTTGTGCAAACCATACAAAAGGCTTTAGCAATATAACTAAAAACCTCAAAGCGTAAGTAACACTTGGCGTTAGAGCTCGCCAGTAATTAGCCCCCAAGGTTTTAGGAATAATTTCAGAAAGAATTAATACGAGGAATGTCATAATGGCTGATGCAATACCTACAGCCGCATCGGAAAACACGACAGCTGCCTGTGCGCCTACCCCAGCAGCACCCGCAGTATGGGCAACCGTATTTAAAGTTAAAATAGCAGCTAAAGGCTGATCTATATTGTTTTTAAGTTTTTCGAGCTGTTTAGCAAGCTCAGGATGATCTTTCCTAAGTGATGCAACATAGCTGGGCGAAATACTTAATAACACAGCCTCCATCACAGAACATAAAAACGAAATAACAATCGCCACTACCATATAAACTATCAGTAAAGTCACTTTCTCTCCTCTATATTGGATATGTGAGCATGGTATCAATACATGCTATATTTGGCCAAACTTCCAATAATAATAGGCATAATAATGAAATTTAGCGCACCATGGTGTCATCAAAATAAGCTATTTAAGTACGCAGCGACTCTTTTAACGCTTAGCAGCTTAAGCTTTGCTGCAATAGCTGCACCATTGGATAAATCAAAAATTCAGTTTATCGGCCCACTTGCCGAAGATATGCAGTTAAAGCCTTTTCAGACACCTCATGGCAGTGCGATTATTAACAACCTATTGCCGCAACTACAAGCAGACTCAGATAGTTTTTCTGTATTTGGGAAAAAACAAAACTGGCAGCCGTTTAATAAAATCAATGCGCTCACTTTAGGTGGGTTACAGGCACTAAAATTTAATATTGAAACTACCCGCTTTACACAAGGTACGCTTACCTTAAAAGGGATTGAGCAAGGTCAGTTATTTATTAATGGCGAACTACAAACAGGCGATAAAAATAGCTATAAGTTAGCTTTAAATAACAGTACTCACTCTATTTTAATAGTAGCCCAACAAGTAGCTAATTGGCACGATGTAATGCTTGATTTTGCACCTAAAAGCGACGTTGATAAAATTACGCTTAGCGCCTCAAAAACAAAACGCTTATCTGCAAAACAATTGTTTGATGCCCCTACAATCAGCCAATTATCACTCGCACCTAATGCTAAGCAGTACGTTACTACTACTCGCACTTATAGCGATAAAACACAAAACCAAGCAAATACAGTTACTGTACTTAAAGATTCAGATAATCAAACGCTTTATCGCTTCGAAGCAGGCCAACCAAGTAACATTATTTGGAGTCCAGATAACCAATTTTTAGTGTATTTGTTAAATGGTGAACTTAAACAACTTAGCCGTAAAAACTTCTCAATAAAAACATTAGCAAACGATTTAGAAGGAGCCAATGGCTTTACCTTTTATAACGACACCAGTCTTTTGTTTAGCTGGTCTAAATCACCTGAGAGCACTAACAGCTTAACCAAGCACTATAAAGGTCTACAAGATCGTTGGTCGTATGCACGTACCACCAGCCAAATTTACATGCTTGATACTAAAAGTGGTTTAACAAAAGCACTTAGCCAAGGTCCTCTTTCTTACAGCCTTGAAGATTCAAATAGTAACCGTGGCAAAATATTAATGAGCCGCCCAGTAATGGCAATGCAAGCATCAACCCACCCTGAAACAGAGTTAGCCGAACTCGATTTAAAATCAAACAAGCTTTCATCGCTTGGTAAATTCAAAACATTTAATTTAGCCAAATACGCAAATAAAGATATTTATGTAATTGCAGGCCCCGATTTTAAAAATGGCGCAGGCAGAGCATTGCCAAAAGCAATGCTTGCCAATAACTACGACGGGCAACTGTATTTACTTACCGAAAACGGTAAAAATGTAAAAGCTTTCAGTAAGCAGTTCGATTCTGCTATTGGCCAACTGCAAGTTTTAGAAAACGGCGATGCGCTCATTAAAGTAACAGAGCAAGACACTCAACCGCTTTACCTATTTGATTTAAGTAAACAGCGCTTTAAAAAGTTAAATACAGGATTGGATATTGTTGAACAATTTAGTTACTCACACGACCGTAATACCGAAATTTTATTAAGTGGCACTAACGCTTTAGCGCCACAACAGCTAAAGCGCCTTAACGTAAGTAAAAATAAAACAGATTTAATATGGGATTCAAAACCAAGTAGCTATGCAAATACACGACTCCCTACATTAGAAGAGTTTAATTTTAAAAATAAACATGGTGTCGAAATCACTGGCCGCGTTTATATTCCTAGCAACTTAGATAAAACTAAAAAGCACCCGGCGCTCGTGTATTACTACGGCGGCACTTCACCAGTTACGCGTGGTTTTACAGGTCGTTATCCGTTTAACTTATGGGCAGAAAATGGCTACGTTGTTTATGTAGTACAGCCTACTGGCGCAACAGGGTTTGGACAAAAGTTTTCAGCGCAGCATGTTAATGCCTGGGGCGACTACACTGCAGACGATATTATCGAAGGCACGCAAGCCTTTTTAAAGAAATACAACTATGTTGATAGTGAAAAGGTAGGAAATTTAGGGGCATCATACGGTGGCTTCATGACCATGTTATTGGCAACTAAAACCGATATATTTAGTGCTTCAATAGCTCATGCGGGTATTTCTAATATTACCTCGTATTGGGGTGAAGGTTGGTGGGGCTACTTATATTCTGGCGAAGCATCAAAAAATAGCTTTCCGTGGAATAACCCTGAGCTTTACAGCAAGCACAGCCCTGTGTTTCATGCCGACAAAGTAACAACACCTATGCTACTTCTTCATGGTGATAGTGATACCAATGTACCTGTTGGCGAAAGCTTAACAATGTACACTGCGCTTAAACTGCTTAATAAGGACGTAGAGTTAATCGAATACAAAGGCGCCGACCACCAAATTTTTGCACGCGATAAACGATTTGATTGGTGGAACACCATGCTCGCATACTTTGATAAAAAGCTAAAAGATGAACCTCAATGGTGGGACTCAATGTATAAAAATGACTGAGCCTGAACCTTTAAAATAACGACTTAATACAGATTTATTAATAGTAGTATTAATTATTTAGCACCTTTTAATTAGTTTAAAGGTGCTAACCTCATCCTCTAATAACGTCTTATACACCTTTGAAATATTAAGTTACTTAAAACTAATAAACCCCCTTCTCAGCATTTACCTAATGGTGCTACCATACAGAGCTATAAGCATTCAAAATAAAGTACTATGGCTATTAATGTTTTATTGGTTGAAGACGATGAACTACTCGTTAAACGCATCCAAAATCACTTTGCAGATACCGAATTTACAATAGAGGTAGACCCAACTGGCGCTGATGCACTTAACATTGTAAGGCAGCGGGTAAACCTGCGCGGTGCTATATCATTAGCCATAATTGACATTGTTTTGCCAAAGCGTGATGGGCTTCAGCTGGCAAAAGAATTAAACACACTTACCGATATTGGCGTTATTGTATTATCGAGTCGTGACTCCCAAGCCGATCGTATTGCAGGCCTTGCACAAGGTGCTGATGACTATATTTGTAAGCCTGTCGATTTACTTGAGTTAGAACTTCGCATGCGCGCGCTCTATAAGCGTGTTGCCGTTAACCTAGAAGACGACGAAAGCGAAGAATTTATAGAATATGCTGACTTTAAGCTTCACCCCGATAACCGCACACTAATTACTGCTGCGGGCGTTGAGTCACGCTTAACTGAAGCCGAACATAAAGTGCTTATTTGCTTAATTAGTAATGCAGGTAAAGCCACATCCCGTGAAAAAATATCAGAAGAAATAGGCCAGCCCGATTGGAGCCCAAACGATCGTACTGTTGATGTGCTTATTGGTCGTTTACGTAAAAAATTAAATGACGAAAAAGATCAAAAACGTATTGTTACCGTTCGCGGTAAAGGCTATATGCTTTCTATTTAATACTTAGTTAATTGCGCAATAAGGCGCTCAAATGCGCGGTAATTAAGTGCTTCTTTAAGCTCATTTAAACTAATGTTTTCAGCGCCTTTTAAATCACTAATTGTACGCGCCACCTTAATTACTCTATGGTAAGAGCGTGGCGATAAAGATAACTTCTCGCTTGCTCTAGCTAAAAACTGCAACTCTGCTGGCGCCAGTACACAGTGCACACTCATTTCTTTATTATTAAGCCTCGCATTAACCTTACCTTGGCGTTTTAGCTGTAGGTAATAAGCCGCTTCAACTCTTGCTCTAACCTCAGCACTACTTTCCTCTGGCTGAGTACTTTGTAGTTCAACGCTCGTTAGACGAGGCAGTTCTATTTGCAAATCAATACGGTCAATAAAAGGTCCTGATACTCGCGATAAATAACGCATAACTTGATCGGGAGTTGCCCGCTTATCAGTATGGCTCCCTGTTGGGCTTGGATTTAATGCTGTAATAAGCTGAAACTGCGCCGGAAACTCCATTTGCCTTGCTGCACGTGAAATAGTAACCGTGCCGGTCTCCATTGGCTCACGCAGTGAATCAAGCACCTTACGCTCGAACTCCGGTAATTCGTCCAAAAAAAGTACGCCATTATGCGCCAATGAAATTTCACCGGGCTTCGGGTTTGAAGAGCCACCCACTAAAGCAACAGCTGAGCATGTATGATGCGGATTACGAAATGGCCGCTGTCGCCAATTAGTTAAATCTATGGATTGCCCAATAATGGAGTAAAGCGCGGCAGTCGAAATAGCTTCATCGTCCGACATAGTAGGCATTATAGTTGCCATTCGCTGAGCAAGCATTGATTTACCAGTGCCTGGTGGACCTAAAAATAATAAATTATGCCCGCCAGCTGCAGCAATTTCGAGTACTCGCTTTGCACCGGGCTGACCTTTCACATCGCTTAAATCAAGTAAAAAGTCAGGGGCTTGTGTGCAGTCGGGATACTCTATATTTAATGGTAAGGGTTGTTGATTAAGTAAATCCCCCCACACTTCTTGAATAGAGCTTACGGCTTTGCGTTTAACGCCATTAACTAGGCTTGCTAGGCTGTCGTTTGCAATAGGTAAAAAGCAGCAACGATCTTGCTCTTTTGCAGCAAGTACCGAAGGTAAAATAGCGTTTACACCACGCACCTCACCATTAAGAGCAAGCTCACCATAAAACTCGTACTTGTGAATATCAGGACACACTATTTGCCCAGAGGCGACTAAAATACCCACCGCAATAGCAAGATCAAACCGTCCGCCATCTTTTGGCAAATCGGCAGGGGCTAAATTTACAGTTATTCGTTGATCGGGAAAACCAAATTGTGAGTTTTCGAGTGCGCTACGTACTCTATCTTTTGATTCTTTAACGGACGCTTCGGGCAGGCCTACTATATGAAAAGCGGGTAAACCATTTCCTAGGTGAACTTCTACAATAACTTCAGGGGCATTTATACCCACTTGAGCACGAGAAAATATACGAGCTAACGACATTCCTTATCCTAGTAAATGGTGTGATTACACCAGTTTAGTCAGGATATTTAAAAACGTGTAATGTGATTTGCCATTTTATAGCAGCTAAACGAAGTAATAAGGTCATTAACATACCTAATACCATCGCCATTTCGGTTACTAACGAAAAACTAATGCCAAGCGTATAAACAGTGCCACCCGCTATACAGGTAATAGCGTAAAGCTCACCTTTTAATAGCATAGGGATCTCGCGTGCAAGCACATCTCGAATTAATCCACCAAAGCAGCCTGTAATTACAGCCATAATTACCGCTGTCATATCGGGCATACCAACAAGCTGCGCTTTTTGCGCCCCCATTACTGCAAAAAAAGCTAAACCAAACGCATCCGCTGTTTGTAAAATATAATGAGGTATCGGCTTTTGTTTATTTATAAGGCGTGTTGTAACAAATACTGAAGCTAGTATGGCAAAAAAGTAACTTTGATCGTGTAACCAAAACACAGGAACATCTAAAATTAGATCTCGCACTGTACCACCACCAATAGCAGTTACCGTCGCTAAAACTACGACTCCAAAGCCATCCATTTTTTTTTCGTACGCTAGCAAAGTGCCCGACACAGCAAACACCGCAATGCCTATTAAATCAAACCAGTGATAAAGTTCTGTCATGTGATGTGTATTGTTACTTAAAATCTTTTAACCGTTTTAACATAAAATACTCTTTTTTAAAAAATAAGTTATTTGTTAAACGTCACAGATATTAGAGTAAAGTCATTAAATAAAGCAGAATATAAGGTATTTTATCAAACTGCTGACACAAAAAATCACTCGATAAAGAGTGCGATTTTGTTTTAAATTTTTAGATATTTAATTTCAGTGGTTGCGGGAGCTTGAGTTTATAAAAAGCGAACCGACGACCTTCGCTTACTTATGCAGAGTATTTTGCGCAGTAACAGTGGGTTTAAATTTATAAGAATTTATTAAACTGCAGACGTAAAAAATCACTCGATAAAGAGTGCTATTTTATTTTAGCTTTTTAGGTATTTAATTTCAGTGGTTGCGGGAGCATGAGTTTGTAAAAAGCGAACCGACGACCTTCGCTTACTTATGCAGAGTATTTTGCGTAGTAACGGTGAGTTTTATAATTATAGGAATTAATTAAACTGCAGACGCAAAAAATCACTCGATAAAGAGTGCGATTTTGTTTTAGCTTTTTATGTATTTAATTTCAGTGGTTGCGGGAGCCGGATTTGAACCGACGACCTTCGGGTTATGAGCCCGACGAGCTACCAGACTGCTCCATCCCGCGCCTGTAATTTGTAGACTTGTTTAAAGTTGCTTACATTACAACTTGGCTTCCAATTAAAGAATTGGTTGCGGGAGCCGGATTTGAACCGACGACCTTCGGGTTATGAGCCCGACGAGCTACCAGACTGCTCCATCCCGCGCCTGTGTATTTTAAGTCTATCGACTACTTTATTTTATCTCTTAAGCTAGAGTTTACAGTAACCAAATCTTATAAAAAATTGGTTGCGGGAGCCGGATTTGAACCGACGACCTTCGGGTTATGAGCCCGACGAGCTACCAGACTGCTCCATCCCGCGCCTGAAATTTGTAGACTTGTTTAAAGTTGCTTACATTACAACTTGGCTTCCAATTAAAGAATTGGTTGCGGGAGCCGGATTTGAACCGACGACCTTCGGGTTATGAGCCCGACGAGCTACCAGACTGCTCCATCCCGCGCCTGTGTATTTTAAGTCTATCGACTACTTTATTTTATCTCTTAAGCTAGAGTTTACAGTAACCAAATCTTATAAAAAATTGGTTGCGGGAGCCGGATTTGAACCGACGACCTTCGGGTTATGAGCCCGACGAGCTACCAGACTGCTCCATCCCGCGCCTGTAATTTCTTTAAAACATTTTCGTAATATTTACGAGCCTGCCTTGAAGAGAGCGCTACTATATAGGAATAAACATTTAATGCAAGGCCTAAACTAATTAAAGTTGTTCAACCGAACAAAAAGCAATCAAATTGCTATTCTGCGCTCAACCTTTGATGCGGATTAATCATTTTTTGCCATTCCCAGTCTGGATGCCCCATCACTATAAAGTCAGGGTTCTCAGTACTCTCGCGTTGGTTGTACGTTAGCGGGTTAAATTCTGCATCGGTAATACAACCACCGGCTTCTTCAACAATAACTTGTGAAGCACCTGTATCCCACTCTCCCGTTGGACCAATTCTTAAAAAACAATCTGCTTTACCTTCTGCAACAGTACAAGCTTTTAATGAGCACGAGCCAATAGCAATAGTTGTAAACTGACTATTTAAATACTGACTCACCGCTTCTATTTTTTGGCGGCGGCTCACTGCAAGCGTCAAGTTCTCTGGCGGCGCTACAGATATTTGCTTATCAATTGAGTTTTCACGTTTAAAGGCACCATTTTTAGCTGTAGCAAAATAAGTCACACCTTTTGCAGGCCAATGAATAACGCCAAGCACAGGATGATTATTTTCAATCAATGCAATGTTTACTGCAAAGTCGCCACTTTCTAAAATAAATTCGCCTGTACCATCCATCGGATCGAGTAACCAATAACGCTGCCAGTCCTGTCTGTCGGCAAGTGCAGGTATAGGTGTTTCTTCCGACATAATTGGGATATCGGGCGCTAAGACTTTTAATCCAGCAACCAGTACGTCATTTGCTGCTAAGTCAGCTTTGGTAACAGGCGTATTATCTGATTTCTCTTGTTGGCCAATATCGCCTTTTTTATAAATGGCCATAATTGCATCGCCAGCACGCTCAGCTAATTCAATACACGGTTCGATTAATTTATTCATCGGCAGCTCCAGACGCTAAATACTTATCTAATAATAGCAAAGCTGCAACACTGCGTGCTTCGGTAAAATCTTCTTGGTCTAATAATGACTGCCACTGAGTTAATGGCCACTTAACAACAACAAGCGGCTCTGGTTCGTCGCCAATAAGGGTTTGTGGGTATAATTGCTTAGCAAATAAAATATGCATAGTGGCATTAAAGTAACTCGGCGCCATTGTTACTGTTCTTAATGGTTTAAAATACTCAGCACCAAAGCCAATTTCTTCTTTAAGCTCTCTGTTAGCAGCTTGCTCTGGCGTTTCGCCCGGATCGATTAAGCCTTTAGGAAAACCTAACTGGTAATCGTTTGTGCCCGCACAGTATTCACGTACAAGTAGTAATTCGTTGTCTGCACTTAACGGAACAATCATCACTGCTCCCCGGCCACCGCCGCGAATTCGCTCATACTGACGCTCTTCGTTATTAGAAAACTTTAGCTCTAAAGACTCCACAGTAAACAGGCGGCTTTTAGCGACAACATTGTTACTGAGGATTTGTGGTGGTGTTGGGTGCTTTTTCTGTGTCATTGGCGTTAATTTGCTATCATGGCAGTTAGTTCAATAATAAACCTTATAAGTTGAAATTCCTATGTTAAATTGGTCAAAAATCGATACCGTTTTGCTCGACATGGATGGAACATTACTCGATTTACATTACGACAGTCATTTTTGGCTTAACGTTATTCCTGCGCAACACGCATTAGCAAGGGGCATTAGCCTAGATGCAGCTAAAGCAGATATTTTAAAACGCTATCAAGCTGTGAGCGGTCAAATACAGTGGTATTGTTTAGATTATTGGGAGCAGCAATTAAGCTTGCCTATAATGGAGCTTAAACGAGAGTCTCAGCATTTAATTAAAATGCGCGAAGACGTACCTCATTTTTTAACTGAGCTTAAAAAAGCAGGCAAAGAGTTAATTTTACTTACCAACGCCCACCCTGAGAGTGTCATGCTTAAATTTGAGCATACAGCGATTGATAACTACCTAGATGGCGTAGTGTCTACTCATGAATATGGAGTAAGTAAAGAGCAACAAAGTTTGTGGCACCAAGTACAAAAAGACTTAGGGTTTAATAAGCAGCGCACTTTGTTTGTAGATGACAGTGTGCCGGTTTTGAATGCCGCACGAGAATACGGCATTGAGCACTTACTTGCAGTTGCTAACCCAGATAGCCAACAACCACATAACGAAATAGCCGATTACCTAAGTGTTACCGACTATCGTAAGATTATCTAACTCAACTTACGTGACTTAAATTTTTGGGTAACGCGCTTCTAGCCCTTGATATACTAACTTTGCAAAATCTGCATGTTCTGTATCAAGGCTTTTAACTACTTCAACTAAATGCTCGTTATCTTCTTGCCCATTCCATTCTTTAATATAGCTACCATCTTTGTAACCGTGATCTTGGCGGAAAAAGTTTAACGTATTTTTACCTACGTAGCCGCGATATAAATCATCAATATCCATACCTATTTGCGCCATACAGCCGGCAAAAGCACCTGCATTAAACGTTTTATCAGCAACAGCAGACGCCGCTAATATCTCTAGTGTTTGTTTAAAGTCATCAGCTTGTTGAGCATTACTAAGCTCAGTTTCAAGTTGCTTTGCTAAGTCTTCGTAGCTAGTTTCGCCGTCAATTCTAAGCGATAGACCAAAATGAAAAATATCAACCAACTCTAAAATAACTTGTTCAGTATCTGGTGTTTGTTTTTTCCACCATTTCCAACCATGATGATCTAGCATTTCAGCACACTCAACCCAAATAGCGCGGTACCATTCAAACCCTTGAGTAAACCATTGCTCATGTACTTTAGTATTCATGGCGTTTTGCATTTCTAGCATCACTACTAGCTTGTTTAAATTGGCAGACATATCAATTCCTGTCGTTTTGGTTGGCGTAATTTTCGTTGGTGTAATAATACAGATAAAATGCTGATTGTGCATTGCTGTATATTTTTATTAGTGTGCTAGTTATGTTTATCGTGACGTCGTAAACTCATGCCATGAATCAATTAAATCAATGAAATCTTCAAAGCCACAACCACTACTTAAACCATTTTCTTCAAGCGCTAAATCGTCATCTTGATACGCTATTAGGTCTTCGCTGTCTTGATGAAGTGCATGGGCTTCAAATAATGCTTCGTCTTTCGTTAATATTAAATCTATTTCTTGGCCTTTTAGCGTTAGCGGCTCATAGCTTGAACTTACCGATGCAATAAGCGCTTGCACCATGGCTACTTTGTCTTTGCCTATTTCTTCGTTTAGCCAGCGACCAATAATAGCGTGTTCACTGCTTATTTTAATACGTAGCCCACTAATAGGGTCGCGAATAAATTGATATTCCATAGGGTTTGCCTGTAAATCTTTAATTGCGTAATTATATACGTAAACGCCCGTAAACCACAGGACATATAAAGTAAAATAGCGCCACATGGGCGCTATTTTACTCAACTTTAAAACCGTTAACTTCGCGATCTATAACGCGCTGCGTCAATGATCGACCATAAGTAAATAATAGGCACAAGTACAAAGCCTACAAGCACATAAATTAGTGCGTAACTTATTATAATAGCGAGTGCAAAAAATATAGCCGCTAAAATACGCCCTTGCACTAACTGCCCTAAACCAGGAAAAAATATATTACATAATGCTGCAATTACGTTACCGCCAGAACCTTGATCTGCCATACTAACCTCTGTATTTATTTGATTTTATAATTATTTACCTACACACTCTATGCCAATTTATTAAAGCTTACAAATCAAATAGTTAAATTAGTCTAGATTTAGAGAGTTGGTAGATTTTGCTAAAATTAGGTCAAATTAGCAATTATTGTTATCCGTTTACACTTTTTTATTCGCTTAATTAATTAGCAAGTTACTCGTTTTGAACACTATTTTATAAATAGCTGTTTATAAAAACAGTATTTTATTTAGCCTAACAAAAACACCTGTTATACTGCCCACAATATTGATTAAAAAGGCGTAACGATGGACGTTTCACAATTACTCGATGGCTTAAATGACAAACAACGCGATGCCGTTGCAGCCCCACTACAAAACATGCTGGTATTAGCAGGTGCTGGGTCTGGTAAAACACGAGTGTTAGTTCATCGTATTGCGTGGCTTATGCAAGTTGAGCAAGCCTCCGCTTACAGTATTTTTGCAGTTACATTTACTAATAAAGCCGCTAAAGAAATGCGTGGCCGCGTTGAAGAAACACTAAAAGCGCCTGTAGGTGGTATGTGGATTGGTACTTTCCATGGTTTATCGCATCGTATTTTACGTGCTCATCACCGTGAAGCTAATTTACCAGAAGCCTTTCAAATTTTAGACTCTGACGATCAGCTTCGGATGATCAAGCGCTTATTAAAATCGATGAATATTGATGATAAAAAATGGCCCGCTAAGCAATTTGGCTGGTACATAAGCGCCAAAAAAGATGAAGCACTTCGCCCTAAAGATATTCAAGCATACGATATTAATGAGCAAATGATGCTGCGTGTTTATGCCGCCTATCAAGAGGCCTGTGATAGAGCGGGCCTAGTTGATTTTGCTGAAATATTACTACGCAGCTACGAAGTGTTAAAAAATAACCCTACGTTACTGCGTCATTATCAGCAACGCTTTGCGCATATGCTCGTAGACGAGTTCCAAGATACAAATACCATTCAATATGCTTGGTTAAAATTACTTGCTGGCGATACTAACAGCATTATGATTGTAGGCGACGATGACCAAAGCATTTATGGTTGGCGTGGTGCTAAAATCGAAAACATTAAACGTTTTTTAACTGACTTTAGCGCAGAAACCATTCGTCTTGAACAAAACTACCGCTCAACAGCGACTATTTTGAAAGCGTCTAACGCATTAATTCAAAATAACTCAGAACGTATGGGTAAAAGCTTGTGGACCGACGGTAACGACGGCGAGCCAATCTCTATTTATGCAGCATTTAATGAGTTAGACGAAGCACGCTTTGTAAGTAGCAAACTACGAAGCTGGTTAAATGCAGGTAATGCCCTACAAGATGCCGCAATTTTATACCGTAGTAACGCGCAATCTCGTGTACTTGAGGAGGCCATGCTGCAAGAAGGCTTAAAATACCGTATTTATGGTGGTATGCGATTCTTCGAACGACAAGAAATTAAAGATGCGCTTTCGTATTTACGCCTAGTAGGTAATCGTCAAGACGATGCCGCGTTTGAGCGTGTAATTAATACGCCAGCACGCGGTATTGGTGATAAAACATTGAGCCATATACGAGATTGTGCACGAGCAGAATCGTTACCGCTTTGGTATGCCGCAAAAGCAATTGTAGAACAACAGCACTTATCTGGTCGTGCCTCTGGTGCAGTAAGTAAGTTTGTAGAACTAGTCGAACAAATAGAAGATAAAATTAGCGATCTAACTTTGCATGAGCAAGCCAAGTACACAATTCAAACCTCAGGCTTGATGGCAATGTACCAAGCTGAAAAAGGTGAAAAAGGCCGTGCTCGCGTAGAAAACTTAGAAGAGCTAATTAGCGCATGTGACCAGTACGAACTTCCTGAAGACGAAGAATACAGCTCGCCTTTACAAGGCTTTTTAGCACATACGTCACTTGAGTCGGGTGAAGGACAAGCAGAAGAGCACGAAGACGCCGTTCAAATGATGACACTTCACTCAGCTAAAGGCTTAGAGTTTCCGTTAGTGTTTATGGTGGGCGTAGAAGAAGGCATGTTCCCTTCTCAGCAAAGTAACGAAGAGTCTGGTCGTTTGGAAGAAGAGCGCCGCCTTTGTTATGTAGGCATGACACGAGCAATGGATAAGTTATACATTAGCCATGCTGAGAGTCGCCGTTTATACGGGCAAGAAAAATACCATAGCCCATCACGCTTTTTACGCGAAATACCTGAGGACTGCGTTGAAGAAATTCGTATTAAAACACAGGTTTCTCGCCCGCCTGCCGCCGGGCGTTTTAGCGCATCAGTTAGCCATGCCGCATTTGAAGACAGTGGCTTTAACTTAGGGCAACGAGTTTTGCATGCTAAGTTTGGTGTTGGTACCGTACTTAATTACGAAGGCAGTGGCGCGCAATCTCGCGTACAAGTTAACTTTGATGACCTTGGCAGTAAATGGTTAGTAACGGCCTATGCACGATTACAAGCTGTATAAAGCTCACCTAAATGAGTTAGAACAACAACTAGCTGGCGCGTATCATCGTCAGCTAGTGTTGATTACGGGCAGCCCTGCTTGGTGTTATGAATTACTTAACTCATTAATAGATGAAAACAATACACTTGTTGTATCAAAGCAGTGCGCGATTAAAAATTCGTACTGGCCTACTCGCACTCACCAAATTTTAGGGCAAGAATTTGCTCATGCTGTTTACGATGGTTTTAGTGGTTTACACCCTGATAAACTTGCAGCACTTACCGGCACCGTTAAAGCAGGCGGTATACTGTTTTTATTACTGCCCGAATTAAATGATTTAGCCTCTTGGCAAGACCCCTCATTAAGTACAGTGCAATCACACGGTCAGAGTATTGAATACAGTTTATTTAATCAACGTTTCGCGGCTATTATTAAGCAATTACCCGCTTTTCATTTTAGTGAAAAAAATGGCTGTATTAGTAATCTCGTCAGCTCTGTTACGCATAATAAAATTGATTATGTACCACAGCAAAACTGCGTTGAACAAATAGTAAAAATAGCTAATGGTCGTGCCAACAGGCCTTTACTCATTAATGCTGATAGAGGTAGAGGCAAATCGGCAGCACTTGGCTTAGCTGCCGCAAAATTGACTGATAAAAAAGTAATTATTTGCAGCACTCAGTTTAAAGCGACCCATAGTAGCTTTAAACATTTAGCCAACGAGTTAGACCTGCAATACAACGCTCAACATAAACAGCTCGCCAACTTGCACTACGTTGCACCTGACGCGTTATTAAATGCATTACCTGAGTGCGATTTATTACTCATTGATGAAGCTGCCGCGATCCCTGTACCGTTATTGCTAAAAATGCTAGCTCATTACCCTCGTATAGTCTTTGCAAGTACACTGGTTGGGTATGAGGGCAATGGTAGGGGTTATACCATTCGCTTTAGTAACTATATAAAAGCGCACTATAAAGCCTCTAAAGTTGTAACGCTTGATGAGCCACTGCGTTTTGCTAAACACGATCCCCTCGAGAAGCACATTCGCACCTTGCTTGCACTCGATGCACAATATAAAGAGTTAAGTAGTGAGCAATTAGAGCAGCCAGTTCACAGCGAAATAACTCAGCAATCCCTTGTAAACAATGAGCCTTTACTGCAACAAGTTATTGCCCTGCTTGCATTGGCTCACTATCAAAGTAGTGTAAACGATTTACGCCAACTACTAGACGCACCATCGCAACGAATATTCATCAGCAAAATTAACAATCGATTAGTTGGTGTATGTTTAATCGCAATAGAAGGTGGTTTAAGTGAAGAACTTGCTCTACAGGTTATAAGCGGAGAGCGCCGCCCACAGGGTCATTTAATGGCTCAAACCCTCTCACAACTTAGTTTTAATAATGACTACTTAACACAGTTGAGCGCTCGCGTTGTACGAATAGCGATTGATCCGAGTTCTCACAATATGGGTTTTGGTAAAAAGCTACTTAGCTATTGCGAGTCGCAAGTAAAAAGCCAATGTAGTTGGTTTGGTGCAAGCTTTGGCGCAACAGCGCAGCTACTTAACTTTTGGCAAAAACAAGGGTTTGATACCGTAAAACTGGGTTATCAACGCGATAAAAGCACAGCTGAACATTCAGCGCTTGTGGTTAAATGCTTAAGCAATAAAAGTGCAATTATCCAACCTTTGAAAAAGCAGTTTAAAAACGACTTTTTTTATGCTCTTTTAACACATTTTAAAACACTAGATTGGCAACTTGTAAGTATTTTAATTGAAGGATTTAGCGATGAGTTAGTAAGCCCCGAGACTCGCGAACGATTAGCCTTACTCGTAAACAGTAACTTCACTCAATTTAATATCTCTGCGACTCTCTGGCAGGTAGTGAATCAGTCTCCTTCTTGTATGTCTCAATTAACAGAGTCTGATAAACAACTTTTAATAAAGTTAGTGCTGCAAAATGAATGTAATGAAAAAGTGATTCAACACTTAGGTTTATTAGGAAAAAAGCAGCTTGAGAATCAATTTAAACGTGCCATAAAAAACCTCACTAGTGCCATCTAATAACTCCTAGTTACCTATCTCTATTAAATCTTATCCATCTTTAAGCTATTTATTTAATTTGTTCTATCCTTAAAGCATTAACAGGTAAATTAAGATAAAGGCATGGAATTAATAAACTTTAAAGTGGGCTGCAAAACAATTTCACTTAAAATACTCGATATTTTATTAACAGAGCGCTTTGACAATAATCTAACAACTTTACCCAACAATAATAAAAGCTTTATTGGTGTTAAAGATTATATGGATATACCAACGCCTGTGTTTGATTTAGGTATTATTTTAAATAATATCTCAACCGAACAAAGTAATGCGCATGTACTAAAACAACTAAGAACATGGCAAGAAAAACTATTAAACTGGTTCAATACCCTTCAAAGTAACTTGCTAAATAGCTCGGCTTCTATTTCAAGCAATGATGCAGAACTACAAGATTTTGTTCTGTTTTACAAAGAGTTCAACACCGATAATGAAGACTTAAAACTAACAATGTCTCGACTTAACGAACCTTTCCAATCATTGCTAGAAACGGTAAAAGAAGCTATATCAGCTCATAATCAAAGCGATTATAAACAAGTATCAGCTCTGCTCGAAAAAATTAAGCGTAGTAACCTAATTCAGCTAGAGCGTTTATTCGAATCAGCTAAAGAGCAAATAACCTTAGACTATAAACCTATTATTGTTTTTACCACTAAAGACGGCTTAAACCCACACGTAGGGTTATTGGTAGATAAAGTCGAAGATAATATCGACTATAAAAAAGAAGACATTAAACCACTAGATAAGCTCACTGAGGTTGGTTTTGATCTAGACCCACAAACTAAAAATATGATGCGAGGATTAATCAAGCTTACACAAAAGCACAGTGTATTAATTGATCCAAGCGTAATATTTAAACCAACACAACTAGAAGAATCTGAAAGTGAAGAAACTCAAGCTTACGGACTATTTTAAATAGTTGTTAGATTTGGTTATAAACTTTAGTACTGAAGTAAGGAGCTATTCTACTCGACTTGTACATTTAGATAAATTGGAGAGAAATCGAGTGCGTAATGTTAGTTACTCATATTTCACTTTTCTGCAAACGTAAAAAAGCCCGAATCGTTAGATCCGGGCTCGCTACAATGTGAAGTCGGTGCGCTACGCAGTAGAAAGTCACGTAGCAAATGCTAATTTATTGGCCGAATGGGGTATTGAGGGTTTTTGTTGTGATTCTAGCGTCGGGAGTCGCTACGCTCGACCTACATGCTAGGTGTTGACGAGTGTACATTAATTGCGCACACTTCACTTTTCTGCAGACGTAAAAAAGCCCGAATCGTTAGATTCGGGCTTTCTACAATTTGAAGCCTGGTAATGTCCTACTTTCACATAGCAAATGCTACACTATCATCGGCGCTGTTTCGT
>NZ_JADYXC010000017.1:0-103841 GCF_015864505.1 Pseudoalteromonas sp. SWYJ118
CGAGAACGAGTGAAACGTTATATTCTTCCAGAAAAAAGAAAACGGCCCAAAAGTAGGACCGTTCGAATTTCAAAAACTCGGTACACCATTAAGTCAAAACATGCTTAACTGAATGGTGTTAACTTTTCAGTGGCTTTTAAAGGTTAATTATTTTACTGGTTATTAATCAGTCACAACCTCAGGGTTGGAAACTAATAACATCCGTCCGCGAGCAGCTAAGTAAGTAGCTACTTGCAACTGCATTTCTGCATTAGCGGCAGCACTGCCTTCAACAGTTGCAGCCTGTGCAGCATCTTGAGCTGGTGTTAATATAGAACCATGATGCCCTTTAGTAAATTTAACTAAGTAGCTTGCTGGTGTTTCACTCAATGCTTGCGAAGAACTTACTGTCTCAAGACCCATCAAGTTAGCTAATGGAATTGTGCCAGAAATAGGATTATTAGCTGCCATTGGTGGTATCACTTGGTCAGGCTTGTTATCAACACCATCACCCACAACAACATTAGTATAAACAGGAGTACCTAATGCTTTCACAGTGGCTGCGTAGTTAGTTGGATCACCACTATCTAGCGCAGTTTGCGCCGCAAAAGCAAACTGTGTAAATACACCTTGAATGTTAGTAAGTTTAGTCGTTTCACCCGCAGTGATAAGTGATGCAATATATTCGTTATAACCACATGTCAAGTAAGCTTCCATGTCTGGTATTAATGAGCCACAGTTAGAAACTGCATCTCCTTGTAAGTATGCAGTAAATTCATCAGCTTCTGTTGTACCCGCTTGTGAAAGTACTGAACCTTGAATAAATGGACCAAACGCAGCAGATTCAAGTAAGAAGCTTGCTATACCGCCACCACCACTTGCAAGAGCTACCGTGTTTACATTAAATAGCGGATCAAGCGTTTCTGCCATTGGCGTATTAGCTTGAGCAATAAATGCTGGAGCAACAATAGAACCTAGCGAATGCCCAATGTAGGTAACGTCTTTACTATTAATAGTTGTATCGTTAATAAAGTTTAAGCCTAAACGAAGGCCTAATAAATCAGCAGCCGATTGACGTAAGCTATCACGTGCAACAAGTAATGAACTTAAGTTCATGTAACTAAGCACAGAACCCGTTGTTGCATTAAAGTCGTCTGTTCCATCACCATCAACATCTATTCCGCGCTCACCATGTCTTGGATGGTCAATAGCAACCGTTGCAAAGCCTTGAATAGAAAGCTGCGCAGTTAAAGCAAGCATACTTTCTTTTTGTGTTGTAATACCGTGCTGCATAATCACAACAGGCCATCCACCTTCAGGCATAGCGATAGGATCTAATTGTAACTGTGCACGGACACCATTAATTATCGGTAAAATAGGTTTAGTAACTTGCACTGGCACATTTGCCATGCTTTGTACTTTTGGAATTGAGTTGTATTTTGTTAAATGACGTGTGCTGTCTAGTCCTAAGTCACGTAATTGTCCGTCACTTAATGCAGAACATAAACCATCATTTTCACTAATAGGATCTGTCGGAAATGCATCGCCTGCAACGGCCTTATAACCAATTATTGCCACCGCGTTATCACACATACCTTGCCAATATGTATCACTTAAATCACTAATATCAGTACCCGTTGGCGTACCTAAATACATCGGTAACATAATGCTACCTTTTTGATATTGCACACCAGAGAAAGCAGCAGAGACTTCTACACCCTGAGAAGCAAATACTTGTTGTACATTTACCATAGGCTGTTCAGGAACTTGAAGCGCAGGAGTTGGTAACGCAGGCTGTTGCAAGCTTGCAGCTAGCAATTTTTTAATTGTCCCGAGTACCGGGCCTGCTGATTGAATAGTCATCGCACTAGAAAAAATAATATCTTCTTTTGCGATATCTCCTGAACTTACAACTACATTTTCGTAACTGTTAACAGCACCCTGCAAACCAAGTTGAGCTTCTGTAATTAATGGCGCTTCTTGTTTAACCAGCCCATAAGTAGAAGAAGGCTCAATAGAACGCCCTAATGAATCTTTAAGACCAGTAGTTAATACATTGATGTATGAGCTACCTGCCGTAAATGGTTTTAAAGGAATAATTGCAACGCCATCACCTGAAGCTTGAGTAACAAAGTCAACACCAAAAGTAAGCTCACCGACCAATTTACAAGCAGTACCGGCAGCTACAACTGAACATTCTGCATCAGTTAAACTTGCACCCATTACAACTTCAAAAATTCTTACTGTACCAGGGGTCCCAGCAGACGCTTCATCTAAACTCACATTTGGTGGGAATGTTAAATCGATTTTATAAGGAACCTGCGAAGACCAACCATCAAGTGCACCTAGTGCAAGTTGAGGGTTTGCATAAGCTGCGCGCGAAATAGACACATTGTTGTCATCTAATTCACCAGGAATATTAAGTGTACCGTCTTGAGTTCCACTCATTAATAAATCATTAGGTACCGATAAGATACCTGCTGCTGGATCAAATGTAACTGTTGCTGTTGGGATAACTGGTGCTGTGTCGTTCTTGACATCTGTTAACGTTTCTCCACCGCCACAACCTGCTAAAGCAGCTGTAACCGAGAGTGAAAGTAGCATTTTTTTCATATTGTTGGCTCCGCACGTATTTTATTTTTATAGTGTGTTTAATCAGTGTATTAAGTTAAAACAATGTAATCAGGTTATTAATGAGACATTAGACCAGTTAAACTTAACGTAAAGTTTCTATTTTCGCCACCTAATTTTACAATAAATTCGATTACTTCACGTTTCGCTATGTTAAAATCAAAAAAATTATATGAATTGGTACTTTTATGCACACATATCAAGCAGCTGAAAACGCACTTAAAGATAAAGTTATTTTAATAACAGGCGCCGGTGATGGTATTGGCCGAGTTGCAGCAATTACGTATGCAAAATACGGCGCTACAGTTATCTTATTAGGAAAAACAACTAATAAACTTGAATGTGTTTACGATGAAATTGTTAATGCTGGCTACCCTAAACCTGCAATAGTCCCTATGGATTTTAAAGGCGCAACGAAGCAAAACTACCGTGACCTTGCTGCAACAATCGAATATCAGTTTGGACGCCTTGATGGGTTGCTTAATAATGCAGGTATTTTAGGGTCGCTTGGTCCACTTGAACATTTTTGCTCATCTACGTTCGAAAACATAATGAAAGTAAACGTCACTGCACAAGCTATGATCACTAAAGCACTTTTTCCCGTTCTTCGTAAATCTGATAATGCATCGATAGTATTCACGTCATCAGGTGTAGGCCGCAAAGGTCGTGAATTTTGGGGGCCTTATGCCATCTCAAAATTTGCAGTAGAAGGTATGATGCAAACATGGGCATGTGAAGTAGGTAAAACGAATATTCGTATAAACTGTATTAATCCAGGTGCAACGCGTACATCTATGCGTGCAGCTGCATATCCTGGCGAAGATAGAGATACCCTTGCTACACCAGAGGATTTAATGCCAACCTACTTATACTTGATGAGCGATGATTCTAGTGAAGTGAATGGCAAATCGTTAGATGCTCAAGTAAAAAAGTAGTTTGGAGTTTAAATAGTTTAAACAACTCACATTAAAAAAGCCGCAATTAGCGGCTTTTTTGTGTTCAATAAATAACTAATTGATTATTTACGTTTAGTCGGCTTAACACGCTGATTGTGTTTTTTAACTGCTTTACGAATTTGGTTGATTTTAGCGCGTTTATCTTTGCGTTTTTCAGGCATAACAGAAAGCTTAGTTTGTGTTTCGCGGCCTAATTTAACGGTTTTACGCAAGTAGTTTACTGTTTCTAAATCATACTCCATCCAACCACCTTGTGGCACGCGCTTATCAAGCTCTAGTTTACCGTAACGAATACGAATAAGACGAGATACTTCCGCATCTTGAGACTGCCATAAACGACGAACTTCACGGTTACGCCCTTCATTTAACGTTACGTTAAACCAACGGTTAACGCCTTCGCCACCCATAGGGGTTACAGTCGTGAATTTGGCTGGACCATCTTCAAGCTCAACACCACGTAGTAAGTTTTTAACCGTCTCGTTGGTTACTTCACCAAATACACGTGCAGAGTATTCACGCTCTACTTCATAGCTTGGGTGCATTAAACGGTTTGCCAGTTCACCATCGTTTGTAAAAAGCATTAAACCCGATGTATTAACGTCTAGTCGACCAACCGCAATCCAGCGATCGCCATCAATACGAGGAAGTCGGTCAAATACAGTACGACGCCCTTCAGGATCTTTACGTGTGCTTAACTCACCTTCTGGTTTGTTATACATAATCACACGACAGATTCGGTCTGCTTTTTCTTCGATTTTTACACTGTGTCCGTCAACACGAATCAAATCGGTTTCTTCAACACGGTCACCTAACTTTGCCACTTTACCGTTTACACTAACGCGGTTTGCGTCAATGTATTTTTCCATTTCACGGCGTGAGCCTACGCCTGCACGGGCTAAGACTTTTTGTAACTTTTCACCTTGTATAATACTCATTCGGATGGTTCTCTCACAGAAGGATCGCTCAATAACTGGTTAATTTTACTTTGCTGCTCTGTTGGCAACGCAGGTAAATTTTCAAGTCCAGTTAACGAAAAATAATCTAAAAATTGCTTAGTAGTTGCATATAAAGCCGGCTTTCCCGGAACCTCTTTATGCCCTACCACTTTAACCCACTCTCTTTCGAGTAAGGTTTTAATAATATTCGAACCCGTAGTAACACCCCTTACTTGCTCAATTTCGCCGCGTGTAATGGGCTGCCTGTATGCAATAAGTGATAATGTTTCCAGTAAAGCACGCGAGTATTTTGGTGCGCGTTCTTGCCACAAGTTATTTAACCAAGGGCTTAAACTACTGCATGCCTGAAACCGATACCCACTACCAACTTCAACTAAGCGAATACCACGAGTTTGAAAATGCTCTTGTATTGTATCTATTGCGTCATTTATTCGTGCCATAGAAATAGCTAAATCTATTAATACGATGTCTTTAAGGTGGCGTTTACTAACAGGCTTATCTGCAACAAAAATAGCTGCTTCAATGATCTCAACTAGTTGTTCATCACTAATTCGCCGACCCGCCATACACACTCTTAACAAATAAAAATACACAGCCATCTATTATGACAGAACAACACCAAACTAGGAAAATATATCTATCAAATAACTAAATTTAAAACACAAAAAAGCCAGTGCCTAGCACTGGCTTTAATCTTACTTACTAAAATGGTAACTATTAGTTACTTTTAAAAGCTTCTAATGCATCATCTTCAGCTACTGCGTTACCGTATTTTTTAATGTAACCCATAAACTCGCTTTTACTGATGCGCTTATCTTGGTTTTTATCCATGTAACCAAAATGATTTGAAATATCATCATCGTTACCTTCAACTACCGAGATATAGCCATTGCTGTCGTTATCTAGACTTGCAAAGCTGCTTTCAATTTTATCGAATTTAGCAATTTCAGCTTTAAATGCCGACTCACTTACTTCAGAATCAGTGGCTACTTTGCCATTATTAAGCTTCATATAAGTGTTAAATTCTTTGCGGCTAATTTCGTTATCCATATTGGTATCAATATTTGAAAAATGGCCCCAAATGCTATCGTCATCAGCTTCAACTTTTGAGATGTAGCCATCGCTATCATTATCTAAACTTGCAAAGTCACTGTCTATTCTTTCAAGACCTTGATTAGATGAACAAGCCGCTAAGCTTAATGATGCTAAAATAGTGGCTGCTAATGTTAACTTTTTCATAAGACGTATCCTTCGTAATTAATTAAATGTCACTTTAACTAATACAAATCCAATGCCAATAATAGTTAACTTATAATAATCAATAACTTAATCTCGATCGGTATATTTATTAAACAGTTTCAATAAGTTAAGCTTGCAAGCTTTGCAAACAACCTTGTAATTTTTGCAAAAAAATACCCGGTAAAAACCAGGCATTTCAAATTTACTTATTATAGTTAAGCTAATAATTAGATTGCTGCGTTTTGGTAGCGTTTAACAAACTCAGTAACGTTTTGACCATTACATTTTAATGAGTTTAGGTTACCAATTTTTTGACGAACAGGTGCTAAACCTTGTTTTAAAGCCGTCATACATAATTGAGTTTCTTGTTGAGCGTCTTTTGCAAATACTTCTACTTTCTCAACTGATGCGTTGCTTAATGTCGTTTTTTTAGCAATATCACGAATATCTTCACCATTACATAAAATGCTTTTAGAAAAACGAGATAGGTAAACACCGTGCTGGGCAGCTTCTTTACGAGCAACGCTAAAGCCTTCGTTTGCACTTAGTACACATAACTTAGACTCAATTTTGTTATCTTGGCTAAAGTAAGTATTGCTTTGAGCTGACGCAGTTGCAGATGCTAGTAAAGCAGTGGCTAAAAGTAGTTGAGTTTTCATGAGAGATCCTATTTGAACGAGCTAAACAAGTGAATTTCGCGCATTATATATTCAATAAAGTTAAGTTCAATTGAATTTTTTATTTATTTAAATAATTAATATTGTATTCACAATGTTTAAACTTTACCCATCATTTGATCAACATTTGCGCAGCTATTATCTCAATTCAGTCATGTTATGTGCGCGTATTTACTGATACAATTTAATCTATTAAATAGAACCAATTTTAAGGTAAATTTTATGAAAGTGATTTCTTTCAATATCAATGGTCTGCGTGCTCGTCTTCACCAATTACAAGCAATTATCGACAAACATCAACCAGACGTTATTGGCTTGCAAGAGATTAAAGTTCACGACGAAGCATTCCCATTAGAAGATGTTCAAAAAATGGGATATCACGTCTACTTTCATGGTCAAAAAGCGCATTATGGCGTAGCTATGTTATGCAAAAAAGAGCCTAAATCGGTCTTAAAAGGTTTTGCCACCGATACAGATGAATCGCAAAAACGCATGATAAGCGTCACTGTTGAACAAGAAAACGGTCGCGACCTTACTGTCATGAATGGCTATTTCCCACAAGGTGATAATATTAATCACGAAACTAAATTCCCTTATAAACGTCAATTTTATAAAGATTTAATGACACACCTTGAAACCAATCACACACCCGATCAAGACGTCATCGTTATGGGTGATATCAACATATCACCTACCGATTTAGATATTGGTATTGGCGAAGTAAATGCTAAACGTTGGTTAAAAACGGGTAAATGTTCTTTTCAACCGGTAGAGCGTGAATGGCTTGCAACATTACTTAATTGGGGTTTTAAAGACACCTTTAGAGAGCAAAACCCCGAAACAGACGATCAATACTCATGGTTTGACTATCGCTCTAAAGGGTTTGTAGATAATCGAGGACTTCGTATAGATGTAGTGCTTGCAACCAATGAGCTTGCAGCACGCTGCATAGATACAGGTATTGATTACGAACTTCGCGGTATTGAAAAACCGTCAGATCATGCCCCTATATGGTCAACATTTAAGTAATTATTATGCTCAGCCTAACAATGCAGGGGCTACTTTTGGCTCTTGTAATTATTATTGCTCTATTAAGCTTTGATAAAAAAACATATAAAACATTGCTTAATACGCCAGTCCGTCAAACTGGCGTACTTGCGTGTGCGTTAGTGTTTGCAGTGCTTTGGCGAATAAAGGCTGGCATTTTAACTGGCCTTGATTTACACATACTAGGTGTTACGGCTGCTACATTAATTTTAGGCTGGCGGTTGACTATTTTAAGTAGCCTACTTGCCACAGCCCTACTCGCTGCCTTTGGTCAAATTGAACTTGAGCTGTTACCAGTACAACTGCTTATTGGTGCGTTTATTCCTATTTTATTGAGCTATCTTGGCTTTATAATTAGTTACCAATATTTACCTCGTCATTTTTTTGTCTATATATTTGTTTGTGCGTTTATAACCGCAGGATTTATAGCCTGTATAAAAATAAGCCTAGGTGCTTTATTTTACTTAGCTATAGGGCAATACAATTGGCAAGAACTTGCAGATAACTACGTTTATTTAAGTGCCATAATTTGGTTTCCTGAAGCAATGCTCAACGGCATGGCTATAACAATTATGATCACCTATCGCCCGCATTGGGTAAAAACTTTTTACGATAAGGACTACCTAGGCTCATGAGTCTTGAATATCAATGCCCCCTGTGTAACCTAGCACTTTTGAAAACTGATTCAACACTTCGTTGTGCTAACAACCACAGCTTTGATTTTGCTAAAGAAGGCTATGTTAATTTACTGCCTGTGCAACAGAAAAATTCAAAACAGCCGGGTGATTCACTTGAAATGGTACAAGCCAGACGTGCATTTTTAGAGCGTGGGTATTATCGTTTTTTACAGCAAAGCCTTAGTGATATAATCAGTAATATAAGTGCAAAAACTATTATTGATTTAGGATGCGGTGAAGGGTTTTATACCCAAGCAATAGCGAATAAAACAAATGCTGTTGTATACGGTGTCGATATTTCAAAATCAGCGGTTAAATATGCAGCAAAGCGCTACCCTAATTGCCATTTTAGTGTGGCATCAATCAGCCAAGCTCCCTTTAAAAGCCAATTTGCTGATGTACTTGTTAGCGTATTTGCACCTCTATTTGAGCAAGAGCTTGAACGCCTAGCAAATCAAAACGCAACATTAGTGGTTGCAAGCCCAGGACCCTGTCATTTAAAAGAGCTAAAATCGTATATATATTCAGAAGTAAACGAACATACTGAAATAGCCACTCCAAAAGGGTTTCAAAAATCAGAGCAGATCCTTTTAACAGAGCATGTAGCGCTTAGCTTTACTGATATTAAAAACTTAATAATGATGACGCCATTTGCATGGAAATTTAGACCCGAGCACTGGACAGCACTCGAAGAAAAAGGTGAACACACTGTCACCTTATCGTTTTATATTACTCAGTTTACCAAAATAGATAATGATGTAACTCTCTAAAACTGCTCTTTAGTAAACGCCCTGTCCATTTTATCAAACATATCTTTAAGTAAATTGGCAAGCTCCATATAACGGGGCTTGTTTTCACTTAACTGCGTTTGATATCCATTAGCTGCCATTTTAGTGTACAGCTCGTTATACCATTTTTGCATCGCAGGCTCTAAAGGCGTTTGCGCTCGCTTACCCAACCAAAATAAACCTTGTAATGGTAGCGATATAAAAAATAATGCACTTGCAATGGCTTGCGGTAAAAAATCAGAACCCAAGTAATTTAGCTGAAAAAACAATGTTAGCATGGCTAAGATTGGCATTACTGTAATGGCAAGCTCAGTCGCTCTAATTACTCTAAACTCTAAAAATAAGGGCGCAAGCTCTTTGCGCATTGGCCATTTTTTACCATACAAACGGCCAGTTTGTAGTTGTGACATCACACTTTTTTGCATCATGACTCCTCACAGATACTGCTTTTAAATACAATGGAAAAACGAGCTATACGCAAAGTGTAACACAAAATGAAAGAGTTACACTTTCTCAGTAAAACAGCTTAAATTTACCTTTTAATGGCGAACAATCCTAACTTAAACATCTCAATTAAGGTAAAGTATTTAACATTGCGTTAACCACTTTGCAATTGAACATTCAATTGTTTTAGCTTTACTTAATACCGTAAGTGTAACGATTACGAATTAACGTTTACTTACTAAATTTGTTTATGGAAATTGAATCTATGCCAACAACCTCTCCTGAATCACAACACGTTTTAGTTTTAAATTGTGGTAGCTCTAGCTTAAAGTTTGCCATTATTGATGCGAACGATGGTCACGAAATTATTTCAGGCCTTGCTGAACGCTTAGGCGCTAAAGCACCCTCTATTAAATACAAATTTAATGGTACTAAAACAGTTATCGACTTAGCGGCTAATCAAGCACATGCTAAGGCTATAAATACGCTTGTAAGCTTAATAAAAGATCACAACTTAGACGAGCAACTTATCGCAGTGGGCCATCGTGTTGTACATGGCGGCGAGCACTTTACGCGATCGGTATTGATTGACGAAAAAGTAATTGCAGGCATTACACAGTCGGCAACGCTTGCGCCGCTTCATGGGCACGCTAATTTACTAGGTATATCGTCGGCGCAGGCATCGTTTGAAGGTTTGCCACAAGTCGCGGTGTTTGATACTGCATTTCACCAAACTATGAATGAAGTTGCCTTTCTTTACGCTCTTCCATATAAGTTGTACACCGAGTTTGGTGTTAGGCGTTATGGTTTTCACGGCACAAGTCATTTTTATGTTGCAGGGCAAACAGCAAAGTTACTTGAGCAACCTATCGAGCAAAGCAATTTTATTAGTGCCCACTTAGGCAACGGCTGTTCTGTATGCGCTATTAAAAATGGTAAGAGTGTTGATACCAGCATGGGACTAACGCCTCTAGAGGGGCTGATAATGGGCACACGTAGCGGCGATATTGACCCTGGTTTATTTAACTTTTTAACCACTCAACTTGATTACACAGCCCAGCAAATAGATAACCTACTAAATCAAAAAAGTGGCTTGTTAGGTATTAGCGAGCTTTCTAACGATTGCCGTACCATTGAAGAAGCCGCTATAGCCGGTGATAAAAAAGCGATACTCGCAATTGAAATGTTTTGCTACCGACTTTCAAAACAAATCGCGGCGTATATGGTGCCATTACAGCGCCTTGATGCTGTTATATTTACTGGTGGTATTGGTGAAAACTCAGATATTATTCGTGAAAAAGTAATTACACAACTTGCCTTTTTAGGCATTAATTGTAATCCGCAAGCCAACCTCAATGCGCGCTTTGGTCAAGAAGGCGTTATTAGCTGTAAAAATTCACACGTCAAAGCAGTTGTAATGCCAACCAATGAAGAATGGGTTATTGCCCTTGATGCTGCAAATATTGTAAAGGAGCTTTAATATGGCACGTCGTATTATGTTAATTCCTGTTTCTACCGGTGTGGGTTTGACGTCGGTATCAGTTGGTTTAGTGCGTGCACTTGAACAAAAAACAGTTAAAGTTAACTTTTTTAAACCAATAGCTCAGCCACGTTCTGGTGAAACAGGCCCTGAAAAATCAACGCAAATAGTTACTCAAGGCTCACCTATCAACCCACCAATGCCTTTTGCACTTGATTATGCTGAGCAAATGATTGGCGACGGTAAAGGTGATGACCTCCTAGAGGAAATTGTTGAACGCTTTGAAAGTAAAATAAACGATAACGAAGTCGCTATTATTGAAGGTATGGTACCTACTCGTCGCCAACCTTATGCTGGGCGTGTAAACCGCGAAATTGCGCAAACACTCGGCGCCGAAATTGTATTTGTACTTACCCCAGGTAATTACACCATTACTCAAATAGAAGACCGCCTTGAAATTGCAGCAGGTAACTACGGTGGTATCGATCATCCTCGCGTACTGGGCTGTATTTTTAATAAAGTAAATGCGCCACTTGATGAAGAAGGTCGTGCACGCGCCGATTTAGTCGATGCCTATAAACCTGAAGAGCTTGAAAACGAGTTAAATCGTTTAGCCTCCCTGCCTATTTTTAAAAAAAATCCGTTTATGTTACTTGGTGCAATCCCGTGGGATTTTGACTTAGTAGCGCCGCGCGTAAAAGACTTAAGCGCATACTTAAAAGCCACGATTATTAACGAAGGCGATATGCTTCATCGTCGTCTGCGCCGTATTACTTTTTGTGCTCGTACGGTTTCAAATATTTTAAATTATTTTACGCCAGGCGCTTTATTAGTAACACCGGGCGATCGCTCTGACATACTTGTTGCTGCGTGCTTATCTGCTATGAACGGCACTAAACTTGGTGCTATATTACTCACCGGTGGTTTTGAGCCAGAGCCACGTATTATGGCCTTGTGTGAGCAAGCCATGCAAACCGGCTTACCAATACTCGCAACCGATGCAGACACGTGGCGTACATCATTACTACTGCATAACTTTAATATGGAAGTACCAAATGATGATGACCAGCGTATTGAAAAAGTAAAAGATCACAACGCAGAGCATATCAATTCAAGCTGGCTAGATACTCTAGCTAAAAGTGTAGGTAAAACTCGTAAGTTATCACCACCCGCATTTCGTTACTTACTTACCACTAAAGCGCGTAAAGCAGGTAAAACCGTGGTTCTACCAGAAGGTAATGAACCTCGTACAATTAAAGCGGCTGCTATTTGTGGTCAACGCGGAATTGCTAAAACTATATTACTAGGCGATCGCGAAGAAATAATGCGCATTGCACAGCAGCAAGGTATTGAGCTAAACGAACATGTAAGTATTATCGAGCCTCAAAGCATTATTAATGATTATATTGCGCCTATGGTCGAAATTCGTAAAAGCAAAGGCCTAACTGCCGTAGTAGCACAAGAGCAACTACAAGATAACGTCGTACTGGGTACAATGATGCTTGAGCAAGGTAAAGTAGACGGTTTAGTATCGGGTGCAGTAAACACTACGGCAAATACAATTCGCCCACCACTGCAATTGATTAAAACAGCACCAGGGTCATCACTAGTATCATCTGTATTTTTTATGCTACTGCCTGACCAAGTGTTAGTTTACGGTGACTGTGCGATTAACCCAGACCCTAATGCTGAACAACTTGCAGACATAGCGATTCAATCTGCCGACTCTGCAGCTGCATTTGGCATAGAGCCGCGTGTTGCCATGATCAGCTACAGCACGGGCACTTCTGGTACAGGTGCCGATGTTGAAAAAGTACGTGAAGCCACAAAAATAGCAAAACAAAAACGTCCTGATCTAATTATCGACGGCCCACTACAATACGATGCAGCTATAATGGAAAACGTAGCACTTAAAAAAGCACCTAACAGCCCTGTAGCCGGTAAAGCGACCGTATTTATATTCCCAGATTTAAATACGGGTAATACCACGTATAAAGCAGTACAACGTAGTGCCGACTTGATAAGTATTGGCCCTATGCTGCAAGGTATGCGTAAACCTGTAAACGATTTAAGCCGTGGTGCATTAGTTGATGATATTGTGTATACAATCGCCTTAACTGCCATTCAGGCAGCTCAAACAGAAGCGCTAATTACTCATTAAACGTAACGTGTGCTTTTTATAGCCTAGCTATTATTTATTTAATAATTAACTAGTTAGGTTATTTATACCCTGCAACCCCCATACTTATCCACAGAAATTGTGGGTAAGTTTTTACTCCCTTCTTTTATCTACTTATTTACTGCTGAGTTAGTCGTTGTTACACCTTTAATTTAAAGCCAATAATCTATACTATAAAGCTATCAATATTGCTGTTCGCAGGCTTTTAATGTCAAAACAAACATTACAATTACACAGCACCATTTTATCTATACACAGTTTAGATGTAGATGCCGACATACCTGCGGCACTTTTAAAGCAATCTTTGTTTTTTATTTCTAAAACCCATGATGAACTTTCAATTGTATGCCCAAGCGATTTTGAAGTAAAAAGCCTGGATACCGAACCCGACTGGCAAGCTTTAGAGGTTGTAGGTCCACTTGGCTTTTCGTTAACCGGAATTATGGCTAATATTTCAGGGGTATTAGCGCGCGCTAAAATTTCTATCTTTTCAATCTCAACCTACGATACTGATTATATTCTCATAAAAAAACACACTGCAGAAAATGCTATTTCCGCTTTAAAAAAAGAGGGTTATAACGTGGTGGTAAACTAACTTATGAAAGCTCAAAAAATTGACTATTTAGCTCAAAATAAAACGCCTCTTAATGCAATAAATATTACCAGCCCATTTACAGGTAAAGTAATTGAACTGAAAGAGCATCCAGAACCTTTTTTTCGTTTTGGCACTCTGGGCCCTGGTATTATGGTGCAACTAACAAGTCATAAAATTTTATCACCGTTTGATGGAACTTTATTACAAGTAAAAAATGCAGGTACTGAGTTTATTCTACAAGCTAATAATGGTCTAAAAGTCTTGATTAACTTAACTATTTTTGATTCGCAATCAATTACGCATACCCATATTGCGCAACTCAATGGTAGCAAAATATGCAAAGGTCAACGCCTTGCTTATTTTGATTTACGAGAACTTGATACTCCAATGCTTGCTAGTTTAATTTTACTAAACGGCCATAACCTTGGCACATTTCATTACTCGCACTCGCATGTAAATGCGGGTGAAGACACACTATTAACTATTATTAAGAAGAACTAGATTTATGATCACTCTATACGGCATTAGCAACTGCGATACGATAAAAAAAGCTAAAAAACATTTAACTGATAACAACATCGAATTTACGTTTCATGACTACCGCAAAGATGGTGTAAATGAGCAAATGGTGAGTGAATTTGCAGACAAGCTCGATTGGGAACAAATCGTTAATAAACGTGGAACAACTTATCGCGCATTAACTGATGAGCAAAAACAGAGTCTAACTAAAGAAAGTGCTATCCCATTGTTGGTTGAACAACCTGCCATGATCAAACGTCCAGTACTGGTAAACAATGGCAGTTACCATTTAGGTTTTAAAGCAGCCCAATACGACGAGATTTTTAAATAATGACTAATGACGTAACTCAACTCGCCCAAGCGCTAATCCAACGTGAATCGGTAACGCCCGAAGATGCTGGCTGCCAACAAATGATAAACGATCGCCTTGCTGCGGTTGGTTTTAATATAGAATCATTATTTTTTACCGACACACTTAATACTTGGGCTCGAAAAGGCACACAATCGCCGCACTTTTGTTTTGCTGGTCACACCGACGTTGTACCAACAGGCCCTGAAAAAAATTGGCAACACCCGCCGTTTTCAGGATTAATAAAAGATGGCCTATTACATGGGCGTGGCGCTGCCGATATGAAAGGCTCATTAGCCGCAATGCTTGTAGCAACAGAGCGTTTTGTTACTAAACATCCAGATCATAAAGGCTCGATTTCTTTTTTAATCACTTCTGACGAAGAAGGACCGTTTATAAACGGCACAACACGTGTAATAGATACGCTAGAGGCACGCGGTGAAAAAATTGATATGTGCCTAGTAGGCGAACCCTCATCACGAGATGTATTAGGTGATGTTGTTAAAAATGGCCGAAGAGGTTCACTTACCGCTTACCTAACGGTTAAAGGCGTACAAGGTCATGTCGCCTACCCACATTTAGCACAAAACCCAATTCATCTAGCAACGCCTGCCCTTACTGAGCTTAGCCAAACTGTGTGGGATAACGGAAATGAATACTTCCCTGCTACCAGCTTTCAAATTTCGAATATTAATGGCGGCACAGGTGCTGGTAACGTGATCCCGGGTGATCTAGAAGTACAGTTTAACTTTAGATTTAGCACGCAAGTAACACATGAGCAACTCCAACAGCGTGTAAATGACATTCTACAAAAGCATAACTTAAATTATGAATTAAGTTGGATAGTAAATGGCTTACCTTTTATTACCGAGCACGGGCCGCTTGTTGATGCCACTGTTACAGCTATTAAATCAGTAACCGGTTTAACCACTAATCTAGAAACCACGGGTGGTACATCAGATGGTCGTTTTATTGCACAAACAGGGGCTAAAGTAATTGAACTTGGACCACGTAACGCCACTATCCATAAAGTAGATGAATGCGTAAGTACCGATGATTTAATAGCCCTTACCGACATTTACGAGCAAATATTAGAGCAACTTTTAGCATAATGGATGTAACTAAACCAACACCAATAATGTGTATCACAGGGCAAAGTGATACACATTTAACTGATATACAAAATCATCGCTTGCACAGCGCTATTATCAGCGACTTTTTAGCGCTGCAAAGTGCAGCACAAAAAGCAGGATTTGAGCTTACTATTGCCTCAAGTTTTCGCGACTTTAATCGTCAATCAATTATTTGGAATAATAAGTTTTTAGGTATTAGACCTGTTTTCAATAACCAGCAAAAGGTTGTAGATTTAACTAAATTAAATGATGTAGATAAATGCATAGCAATAATGCTCTACTCTGCATTACCTGGGGCAAGCAGGCACCATTTAGGCACCGATTTAGACGTGTTTGATAAAGCTGCGGTAAGTGATGATTATAAACTACAGCTAACACCCGATGAATATCTGCAAGGTGGGCCGTTTGCGCCTTTAAGTAATTGGCTTGATACTAACTTAGATAAATTTGGCTTTTATCGCCCTTACCAGCATGATTTAGGTGGTGTCGCACCTGAGCTTTGGCATATAAGCCATATTAAGCAATCGCAATTATTAGTGAATAAGCTTAGTGAACAAGTACTTTTTGAATGCATAAAAAACAGTGAACTACAGGGTAAGCAGGCAATACTTGATAACTTACCCGCTATTTATACACGCTTTGTAACGAACGTTAGTCCGCCATAAAGAACTTGTTTAAGTGGTATCACACCTTCTTTTTATTTAAGATAAATACCAGCACAGCGCCTAATATTAATGAGCTTGCTACAATAAATTCCATTGTGACCTGCTCTGATAAAAACAAGACCCCGGCCAAGGCTGCAAGTACAGGTACACAAAGCTGCACAACAGCAGCTTGGGTACTTTTAAGCAGTGGCATAGCCACATACCAAACACTGTAACCAATTCCAGACGCTATCGCACCCGAGGCACATGCAAGCAAAACCCCTTCAATACTCATATTTTTTAAATAACTCATACCAACAAGTAATAAAACAGGGATAGCCACTAAGCTTCTTATAAAGTTAAACCCCGTAGTACGCAGTGGCGATACGCACACTTTACCGCGAATACTGTAAATACCCCATGCCACACCACTGAGTGCCATAAGTGATGCACCTAATAATGAAGGTACAGCAGCAGATGGCAGCATTAAATATACAAACCCACCTAGCGCCACTATAAACGCGCACCACTGAAGCACACTCAACTGCTCTTTTTGATATATACCCCAGCCAATCATAGTGAGTTGCACGGCTGAAAACAAAATCAGTGCACCGGTGCCTGTATCCAGCTCTACGTATGCAATCGAAAAACAAAGTGCATAAACTAATAGGCTTATACTGCTTCGCCAGCTTCCTTTATCGCTTAAAATAGCGGGGTTAAAAGTGCCTTTTCGTTTTAAATTATGAGTATAAATAGCCATTATAATGCCCAAACACGCAGCACCACTGAGTAAGCGAATAACTGTAAAGTTCCAAGCATCTATATAGCCCTCGGCTAAAGCCATTCTGCAAAAAAGAGAGTTTGCAGCAAACGCAATTAAAGCAATTATTGTGTACAACGTAGCTTTCAAAAAAATTCCTTAGCAATAAAAACAAATTACAGCGTTATTTCAATTAATTAATTAACCTACTAAGCTAAAAACATTGTCATAAGCGCCTATAAAACCGCTTACTGAGCAGCACATTTAAACAGGATTGGTATAACTGTGCAAAGGGAGTATTTAGTTTTAATAAATTAGATTATTTATACTAAAATCTTAGCCGCATTTGCAAAATACGGTGTCTACAACACAAGATATCCTTTTAGTATTTTTCGTATACGACTTAGTGAATATCAATTACTTCATTTAAAAAATTCATTTATCATTACGCTTTAGGGATCATTGTATTCAATAAGACCAATAAAGTACCTTAAGTATTTCAATATTGTTACCCAACAAGAAAATTCACACTTTGTTCACCAATGTCATTTTATATTTCTTTATTAGCAGGCAGTTTTACTCTACGATTTTTTACAATATTTCACACATTTAGCTAAAAATAATATGTTAATGTATACAGGTGAATTTAGAGGAGTGCGCAGTGCGCCTAAGTATAATTTTAAGCTTTTGTTGTATTTTAAGTGGGTGTAGCACAATGGGCTTTAATGACCTATTTAATGACTATGCCACGCAAATGACACCAATAAGAAATGCGATCGAGAAAAACAATATCGAAGAAGCGCAATCCCTTATTGCCGATAATAGCACCATGCACAGCAGCTACTTACTCAACCAACTTGAGCAAGCTCGCTTAAACGACTTAGCCAATATGCCACAAGAGGCACAAGGTAAATTTGAGAACGTGTATACGCAAATGCAAAAAAAACGTGAAGCCGCCAAAATACAAGTAAGTGCGGGGCTTGAGCAAAGCAATGCGTTATTTACTAACGACTCAGCCATAACTTATGTGCCACCGGCTTACGAAATGAGTATGCTTCATAGTTATAAAGCACTTAACTACGTGTATAAAAATGATGTAGAAGGCGCTTTGGTCGAAATTCGCCGCGCTAATAAAGTACAAGTTGATGCACTAAGCGAAAATAAAACAGATGGCGACTCAACAGTTAAAGAAGCGCAGCAGCACTACCCTAGCATGGGCAATGTAACCAGAGATGTAAAAAATGGCTTTCAAAATGCCTACACATTTTATTTATCTGCTTTGCTTTATCAAAGTGCTAAACAGTATGACGATGCTTATATTGATTATAAAAAAGCACTGGCTATACAACCTAACAATATTTATTTACAGCAGGACGTAATGCGCCTTGCTAAAAAACAAGGGTTTGACCAAGACCTAAGTGAATTTAAAAAACGTTTTAGTGATGCACCCACAATTTCTGCAACGCAAGGCGAAGTAATTGTTTTATTTGAACAAGGCTTAGTACCAAAACAAGATGAATTTAAACTGCGCTTACCAATTTATTCATCACGCGGCGATGCACGCTTTTACAGCCTTGCAATGCCAGTGTATAAAGATAATGCCTATGTGCGCCGCCTTAATAATATAAACATAGATGCACAAAGCATAGAGCTGAGCCCATTAGTACACATTGAAGCACTTGCAGCAAAAACATTAGAAGATCAAATACCTGCAAAAGTAGCTCGCCAAGTACTCAGATTAGTAGCTAAAGAGAAAGTGCGTGCAGAACTTGCTCGCAGTGCCGGTGATGTAGGTAACATACTTGCTAATATTTATAATTTGGCGTCTGAGCAAGCTGATACACGTAGCTGGCTTACACTTCCAAATCAAATAAGTGTTGCAAGGCAAAGCCTAAATACAGGTGAGCATTCTCTGCATATAGGCACACAAGCACCTATAAATTTTACCGTTAGTAAGCAAGGGTTAACGTTAATTTACTTAACCTCCGTTAATAACTACTTTAATTACCACGTAGTTCAACTTTAGGAGCCATCATGAAATACATAGCGCCATTATTAGCAGTCTTAATGCTCAGTGCATGTTCCAGTAAACCGGTTACATCGGGTATTTCCGTTGAACAAAATAAAAATCAGTTTAATGAGCAATTACGTGTAGATAATCCAGAGCTCGGTAAAAAGCTGGCCATTACTGATGTTAAAACACGTCAAACCAACCAGTTAACCGATGTAGTAGTGACACTTTCGAGCCAGTATAAAAAATCACAGTATTTGCAGTATCAATTTAATTGGTTTGATAAAGACGGCTTTGTTATTAAAGGCAATCATTCACCTTGGCAAGCACTCACCTTATTTGGTTTTGCAAAAACACAATTACCGGGCTTAGCACCTAGCTCTGATGCGGTTACCTTTTCTTTAGCAGTAAGAGAAGTGTCTACCGAATCACAAGAATTTAAAGATTAAAGGAAACAACCATGATCATCAGTAACAAATTTAAAACAGCATCAACTTACGCTTTAGTTGGCTTGAGCGCTTTAGTATTAAGTGGCTGTGCTAATAAAGCCGTAGTAAGTTATGGCGATGCACAAGCAGTAGAAACAACAGATATTAATTTTGGTTCTACCGACTTACAAAAAGTAGCGAGCCAAATGACCGACTCATTACTCAGCTCACCTGTTGTTGGCACAATGACCGCTAATAAACGCCCTGTAGTATTTGTTGAGCGTATTAAAAATAAAACCAGCGAGCACATTGATACAGAATCAATCACCGATTCAATCTCAACACAAATGCTACGCAGCGGTAAGTTCCGTTTTGTAGATATGACCCGTGTTGAGTCAGTACGTGAGCAATTAACGTTTCAAAATGAAGATGCTCTTGTTAACCCTGCAACAGCCGTTGCATTTGGTAAACAAATTGGTGCGCAATATATGTTATACGGAAACTTATCAAGCATCGTTAAATCAAATGCCGATAAATCAGACGTATACTACAAATTTACAATGCGTTTAATGGATATGGAAAGCGGCCTAGTTGAGTGGGCAGACGAAACTGAAATTCGTAAAACGAAAGAAAAATCAACCTTTGGCTGGTAGCTAATACCAATCTGCTTATATATGAGGTCTATTTAACGTTAAAAAAATTACGCTAGTACTAGGCAAAAATTTTTGTATCTAGTTGTTCTAAATAAAAAATTTTTAACGACGTTATAGCGCAATTTAATTCGTTAAATTGATCAAAGATTTATGCAGGTTGGTATAAAAGGAGCAAGTTATGAAAGCAATTACAGTAATTATGTGCGCTTTACTTACAATAAGCGCGCCTACGTTTGCTAAATACGAGCGCAATAAAGCAGTCCCTGTGCAGCAAGTTTTATTTGGTGACGTAAAATCGGTACGCAATATTACCGAGCAAGAAATCATTCAAGACAAAAACAACGGCTGGCAAACCTTTGGTGGTGCATTACTCGGCGGCGTAGTAGGCAACCAGTTTGGTGGTGGTAGCGGCCGTACAGTAGCAACAATATTAGGTTCGGTAATTGGCGGCAGTGTTGCACATAATAGGCAGCAGCAAAGTCATTATCAGCAAAATCACTTTGTAGAGTTATTAATACAAGTTGAAAATGGCGACCAGTTTATGGTTGTTCAAGATCAGGACCAATCAATGCGTTTTAGCAAAGGCGATAACGTAAGATTAGTGTACTTGAACGACAACACAGTGCGTGTAGATAAAGCGTACTAGGCCGTGCTGAACTTTGGTGGTTGAATTTGCAGCAGAATGTTTGGTATTTAGACAAGGCAGAGCCTATGAAATGTGGTTTTTCCCTATAAATAGGCGATAACGCAGCATAAATGCCAAACATGCGCTGCCCGAAGGGTTCTGCCTAGCGGCAATTAACTCTTTGTTGCCTACATGGATGTAGGTAAGGGGCGTGAGCAGGACGCGGAAGCTTTGCTCGGTTTTTACTTAGCCCACTAGGTTACAAACCTCGCGTCGCGATTTAATCGCCCCTAGATTGAACAAATTTCAATCCACAAAGATCAACACGCCCTGTTAATATATTCATGACTAAAGTAAAAAACGAGCCAAATTTGGCTCGTTTTTTTATTATTTTTTAATAACTATACTTGGCGATAATCTTTAAAAAAGCGCTTCATTTTTAACATCGCATCCGATAAATCATCTTTGCTTGGTAAAAAGACCAACCTAAAATGATCAGGATCTGGCCAATTAAACGCCCTGCCATGCACAAGTAATATTTTTTCGGCTTTTAGCAAATCGTACATCATCTTTTCATCATCTTTGACGTTAAAAAGTGCTGTATCTACTTTGGCAAACGCATAGAGTGCGCCTTTAGGTTTTTTACAACTAATGCCTTCAATATCATTTAATCCACGCCATGCAATATCACGCTGCTCATATAAGCGCCCACCCGGGTTTATTAGACTATCAATTGATTGCACGCCGCCAAGTGCTTGTTGAATCGCATACTGCGCAGGTACATTGGCGCACAAACGCATAGATGAAAGTATTTCTAGGCCTTTGCGTAAATCATCCATTACCGAGGTACGACCGCTTAGAACCATCCACCCCATTCTCAGCCCCGCTGCACGGTATGTTTTTGCTAAACCATTAAAAGTAATAATAGGCACATCGTCGCAAAGTGAGCCGATTGAAGTATGCGTTATACCATCGTATAAAATCTTTTCGTAAATCTCATCGCTCAATAACAGCAGTTTATGTTCACGCGCTATATCAATTAATTGCATTAACAAATCATCACTGTAAACCGCACCAGTAGGATTATTAGGATTAATTAATACCAGAGCTTTAGTTTTAGACGTGATTTTACTTTTTATATCTGCAATGTCCGGAAACCAATCTTGCTCTTCATCACATAAATAATGCACGGGATTACCACCCGATAACGTGACCGAAGCAGTCCAAAGTGGATAATCTGGAGCAGGAATAAGCACTTCGTCGCCATTATTTAATAGCGCTTGGGTGATCATCTGAATAAGTTCGCTTACGCCATTACCAATATAAATGTTATCTACATCTAAATTATGTAATCCACGTTGTTGATAGTGTTGATAAATAGCCACGCGGGCTGAATAGAGGCCTTTAGAGTCACAGTAACCTTGGGCTGAATATAAGTTGCGGATAATATCTCGGTGCATATCTTCTGGCATATCAAAACCAAAAGCAGCCGGATTACCTATATTCAATTTTAATACTTTTTGACCTTCGTCTTCCATTTTTTTAGCTTGCGCTAAAACCGGCCCACGAATGTCATAACATACACCTTCTAATTTGTGACTCTTTTTAATATCAGACATTTTTACCTCTTTAGGGCGTATTGACTTTATGGATTAAATTTGTTCAACCTAGGGGCGATTTAATCGCGGCGCGAGATTTGTAACCTAGTGGGCTAAGTAAAAATTGAGTAACAAAGAGAAAATAGCCCCTAGGAAGAACCCTCTGGGCAATGCGTGTTTGGATTTTATGTGTTGTTATCGCCTATTTATGTGGGAAAACCACACTGCATAGGCTCTGCCTAACCTAAAAACCAAACACTCGTTGCAAATTCAATCCCGAAAGATCAACACGCCCTAGTGAGTCTTTAGACTAACCTAGTAAAGGCGTAAAATGCCAGCCTATTTAAACGCTTAATACTGAAATAAATTCACGTTTCAGTTTCAATAATTAACGAGATGCTAACCATTCATTTAGCTTAGCTTGAGAGCCTGTTACTTGAGCCATTAAGCTATTAGATGCGTCGATGGCTTCAGCTAAGTTATCTAGGTTTAAATTTTGTTCAATAACGCGAGATACTTCAGCAAGGCTTGAAGCACCAAACTGAGCAGCGTTAGATTTTAAGCTATGAGAATGACGAATCGCCGCTTCTCTGTCTTTTCCAATGGTTGCTAAAACTTCAGAGCCTAAACGCTCAAACTCCGAGCAGCAAAAATCAAGTGTATCAGCAAACTGCTCACCCAATAACGATTCCATACTCTCTAATGCTGATGTATCAATATTTATTTCTGTCATATTTTAAGCCCTTAAAACAATCCATGTAAATTACAGTTTAATAGTACTACTTTATATTGATGCGTAAAAAAAACCAACTTAATTACCTCATAAATGTATAATTGCGAGGATCATACTGGCAACAAAAAGTTTATTAAATGGCACGCACACTTTGTAATCATTGTAACTTTGCACTTAACACCTGTATTTGCAGCGCAATTACAAATATAAACAACAAAGTTAAGGTTATTATTCTACAGCACCCAAGCGAAGAAAAAATAGCAAAAAATACCGCTAAACTACTCAATTTGTGTCTAACTGATTGCCAAATAGTCAAAGGCGAAAATAATGACGACTTTTCTATTCTTAAATCACTGCCCGTAAGCTCAACTGTTTTGCTCTACCCTAACGAAAACGCTATTAATTTAGACGATAGCGCTGAGCAATCTAATATAAAAAACATCACCCATTTAATCGTGGTTGATGGTACATGGAAAAAAGCCTACAAAATTTTGCAGCTCACCACATTGCTAAATCAATTCAAAACGGTCAGTTTTAAACAGTTACCTAAAAATCGTTATGCTATTCGTAAAGCCCCTAGGGCCGACAGCCTATCCACACTTGAAGCCGTAGCGCATAGTTTGTTTTTAATAGAGCAGCTAAATCCTGCACCACTTTATAATGTGCTTGATGAATTAATACAAAAACAAACCCAACACATGCCCGAGCACGTAAAAGCACGTTACTTAGATTAAATTCGTTACTATATGAAACTTGCAATGCGTAACTACCCTAACAGGCTAAAACGTGGCTTTACTCGCCAAGGCCCCGACTATCGCTTTGACGACCAAGTCGACTTTAGCGATATAAGAGATACCTTTGGCTTTAGATCAATGGTCGTCGGTAAATGGGTAACTAAAGAAGAGCGCTACATTAGCGCTAATTTAATTTACGATGCACTGGCCGACCTTGCACAAATACTGCATTTACCGCCCAAAGCTATTGGTCTTCGTGGCAAACTTAATTTTGCATTTGGGCATGGCGGTCAAAAAGGTGTACAAGCGCATTATAATGCAGCTTCTCAAACGCTTGCCCTTGCAAAAAATGCAGGCGGTGGTGCACTTGCTCACGAATGGTTTCATGCGTTTGACCATCATATAAGCGAGCATTTATTTGCAGCAAAACCACGATTTGGTTTTGCCTCAAAATTATGGCTTTCAAACACGCCTAATTTATCGCATCCACTTAATAATGCTTTGAACAGTTTTTATAAACATGTATTTTTAGATGAGCACGGCGTTGATGCAAATAACTTTGTACAAACGTGTATAGAACACGATAAAGCCCACAATATGAATTATATGAGCATGCCAGAAGAGCTTGCAGCACGGTGTTTTGAAGCCTGTATTGAGCAGCATTCAAATATAAAAAATAGCTTTTTAGTGGGGGGCTTACAAAGTAGTAATTTAATATACCCAAATATTGGGCATATTAATAAAGCAAATGAAGCGCTTAACCAGTACTTTGAACTACTGGGTTATGCGCTTCATAAAATGGATTAAATCAGCTCTTAAAGTGATGCTTAGCTAAACCATTACCTGTACTAATGGTTAGCGAACTAAATCTAGTAATTTATCTGTGCTCTGAACATTACAATAACCAAAGCTCAATGCAGCCATAAATGCATGATGAACATTATGTGCAGATACTACCACCCCATTAAATTCAAGATCTAATGTAGCACAAGCATCATGTGCTACATGACATTCATAGCCAAAATCTACTGCAGCACGAGTGACAGCATCAATACACATATGGCTCATAGCACCAACAATAATCAACCTTTCAACGTTGAGCTCTTCTAGTACTCTTTGTAAATCTGTATCGCGAAAACTATTTATTTGATGCTTTAAAACGACCGGCTCACCTTCAATTGGAGTAACCGTAGGATGGATTTTCGCACCATCAGAGTTAGGCACAAAGAACGGAGCCTCGTCAGAAGGAAACTCATGACGAACATGAACTACAGGCATACCATTATCACGAAATTGAGCTAGTAGTATTGCTGCATTTTCTGAGGCTTTTTCAGTTCCAGACAGAGGCCATTTAGCTCCTTCGAATGTAGAGTAATAATCGTTTTGTAAATCAATAAGTAGTAATGCTATGTTAGACATAATAATCTCTCTTATGTTGTTTAGGTTATCTGTTGAGACTATTATGCAAAACATCAACTCATTACACCGATGGCGAAATAGCCATAAATCAGTTTAAAAATGACAAAGCATGTTCAGATCACAATTATCGACTACCCCAACGCCCTACAAAGTGCAGTACAAGGCTTTAAAGAGTTATTTTTTTTGGCAAACAGGATAGTTATAGAAAGCCAGCTTGAAGTTCAGTTCTCTGTAAAGGTCATTCAGCCCGATATAGATTTAGATGGGATGAGCCAAAATGATATTATTATTCTCCCACCAAACTTAGATGGTGATTATTTCTTCACGCCTCAACCCAAGTTGTTGCAATACCTCAACGAGGCTCATCAAAAAGGGACTATATTATGCTCTGCTTGCGCTGGTGCATTTATACTTGCCAAAACAGGCTTATTAAATAATCGTGTTGCTACAACACATTGGCAATTAGCTGATGAATTTCATGAGGCATTCCCTAAAGTATCTCTTGAGATTGAAAGTTTACTAATTAATGACGGTGATATTATTAGCGCAGGTGGGCTGATGTCATGGATTGATCTAGGGCTAGAAATCGTGGCTCAATTCACAAAACCACACGTTATGCGTACACTTGGAAAGTTTCTTATCGTTGATACGGGTAGAAGAGAACAACGCTATTACGGTAGTTTTTCGCCAAAACTTAATCACGGGAATAAACAAATATTACTAGTTCAGCATTTCATTCAAGCAAATTATAGTAAAACACTGAATGTTTCTGTACTAGCAGCTTTGGCCTGTATGAGCGAGCGAACATTTCTTCGACAATTTACCCATGCCACAACATTAAAGCCGATACAGTATATTCAAAAAATAAGAGTGCAAAAGGCATGTGAGCTATTAGAATCGACCACTCACAGTTTTGAGCGAGTGGCTCTGAATATTGGCTATGACGATGTAAACAGTTTTCGCAAAGTATTTATTAAGATAATCGGATTAAGCCCTACGGCGTTTAAAGAAAGATTTGTTTGAATAGATAGTACCAAAGGGAAGAATCATTAATTACCGTTGTATTCTCACTTCACTATTAAAATAAATGGCTATTATTGTAAATATTGAATTAAAGGTATAAAGCTTTCATCTTTATACTTAGCAAACTTGTTGCACCCACTTAATAAAGCAAATGAAGCGCTTAACCAGTATTTTGCACTACTGGGTTATGCGCTTCATAAAATGGACGAATAAAAGCTTTATTTAGTGGTTACTTATCGTCACTAATACGACTTGCTACTGCACTGTTTTGATCTTTATATTTTGCATCTTTACGGATGTTGTATGGGTTTTCACACGGGCCCGATAGCATTTCAAAGCTCATAGCCCCAATTTTCATCAGTGGGCGAAGCGCGAGTGGTAATTTACCTGAGTTGTAAAACTCTAAAACAATATTACCGCTCCAGCCTGGATCTATTCGGTGCGCAGTTACATGCACCATTAAACCTAAACGCGCAAGCGATGAGCGTCCATCTAACCAGCCTACTATGTCTGCTGGCAGAGTTACTTTTTCGTGTGTTATAGCAAGTGCAAGTTCACCTGGGTGTAAAAAGAATGCTTCACCTTCATCAAGCACTATTTCTTCACTCATGATTGATTCCATGGCTTTATTTAGCTGATCTTTTGGACCACTTAAATCGACGTATGCCGCGTTGTGTGCATTAAAAGTTCTAAATTTATTACCTAAACGTAAATCGGCAGTTACGCCTGAAATCATGTCACTTGTTGGCGCAGGCTCAATAACAATGCGACCATCGCTTAGGTATTCATTAATATGTGTGTCTGAAAGTCTCATTATTTACTAATCTTCTGTAATCACAATTTCAATCGCATTGTGATGCTGTTGATAATAAAGCGTGCTGGCTATAAGCCTCGCTGCTGCGCTGTATGTTTTGCTTATTGCCGCGTCGTTATCGTTGGCAATAAGTTTTCCTTGCTCAGAATACTCGCGTATATCTATTGCAAGAGGAATATGACTAAGTACGGGTACGCCGTGCTTGTGCGCAAGTTTTTGTGCGCCGTCTTTACCAAATACGTGGTTAGCTTCGCCGCAATGGCTGCAAATGTAATAACTCATGTTTTCAATTAAGCCCAGCACTGGCACGTTTACTTTATTAAACATGGCAATGCCTTTTTGCGCATCGGCAAGGGCTAAGTCTTGCGGCGTAGTGACAATAACAGTGCCGCTCGCTGGTACTTTTTGGCTCATTGTAAGTTGAATATCACCAGTGCCCGGTGGCATATCTACAATTAAGTAATCAAGCTCGCCCCAATCAGTCTCGTTAAGCAATTGGCTAAGCGCGCCTGAAGCCATTGGCCCGCGCCATACGGTGGCATCATCGCTTGGGACTAAAAAGCCAATTGACTGCGCTTTAATGCCATTGGCATCAAAAGGCTGTAGCTGTTTGTTATCTTTAGTGACGGGCTCTGCGCCCACTAATCCTAAAAGCATTGGGATAGATGGGCCATAAATGTCAGCATCTAAAATACCCACCTTTGCGCCTTCATTTTTAAGCGCGCCTGCCAAGTTAACAGCAGTAGTCGACTTACCTACCCCACCTTTGCCTGAGGCAATAAGTACAATATGTTTAATCGCTTTAAACTTAGCCGCCTCTTTAATGATAACCTTGGCGCTAATAGTTACAGGCACATTTAAGCTTTCACATACGTGTTGCTCAACTAAAGGCATTTCTGATTGCCCAGCAAATGGCAGAGTTAATTTGATTTGTAGTGATTTATCGTCATTTTGAGTAATAGTATTAATGAAGCTTTCGTCAATACCGACGGCAAAAGCCGCACTACGATATGCCGCTAAGGCAGTAATAATCGGTTGTTTTTGCACCGATTTAGAAGAGAATAGTTTCGACAGTCCAAACATAGCAATTAAATAGCGTTTCTTTGATGAAAAGTGCCACGGAATTATGTAACATTCAGGGCATTAACACCAGTCAATTAATAAAAATCCATAAGCTGTGCGCACTCTAAGCAGATAGCTTGTAGATAAATTAATGATAATTGCCGTTTGTATAATAAAAACGGCGTTTTATCCTCAATTCGGAATGATTATGACGCAGCGAAAGATCCTGATTACCAGCGCATTACCTTATGCAAATGGCCCTACTCACCTAGGTCATTTATTGGAATATATTCAAACTGATATTTGGTCACGTTTTCAAAAACTACAGGGCCACGAAGCTTATTATGTTTGCGCAGACGATGCCCACGGCACGCCAATTATGCTTAATGCGCAAAAGCAAGGGATCACGCCTGAAGAAATGGTAAAACAAGTGAGCATAGAGCGCCAACGCGACTTCGCTGACTTTAATATCAAATTTGATAACTACCACAGCACGCATAGCCAAGAAAACAAAGAATTAAGCGAACTTATTTATAACCGCCTAAACGATGCCGGTCATATTAAAAAGCACACTATTTCGCAATTATTCGATCCAGAAAAAGGTATTTTCTTACCCGATCGTTTTGTAACTGGTACTTGCCCAACGTGTAAATCTGAAAACCAAAACGGCGACAGTTGTGATTCGTGTGGTGCTACATACAGCCCTACCGAACTCATTAATCCGCGTTCTGTAATGTCAGGTGCAGAGCCTGTACTTAAAGATTCTGAACATTACTTTTTTGACCTGCCAGCATTTGAAGGCATGCTAAAAGAGTGGTTACACTCGGGCACTATTCAACAAGAAATGGCTAACAAGCTAGACGAATGGTTTACCGATGGCCTGCAGCAGTGGGATATTAGCCGTGATGCGCCTTACTTTGGTTTTGAAATTCCAAATGCACCGGGCAAATATTTTTACGTTTGGTTAGATGCACCTATTGGTTACATGGCGAGCTTTAAAAACCTATGTGATAAAAAAGGCATCAACTTTGATGAGTTTTGGGCTGAAGGTTCAGACGCTGAGCTTTATCACTTTATTGGTAAAGACATCATTTATTTCCACAGCTTATTTTGGCCAGCAATGTTAGAAGGCGCTAATTTTAGAAAGCCAACTAACGTATTCGCTCATGGTTTTGTTACTGTAAATGGCGAAAAAATGTCTAAATCAAAGGGTACGTTTATTAAAGCGCGTACTTATTTAGATAACTTAAACCCAGAGTACTTACGTTACTACTACGCAGCAAAATTAAGCAGCGGTATTGTTGATCTTGATTTAAACCTAGAAGACTTTGCACAACGCGTAAATTCAGACCTAGTAGGTAAAGTAGTAAACATAGCGAGCCGTTGTGCTGGCTTTATTACTAAAAAGTTTGATGGCAAGCTAAGCAGCACTATTATGCAACCAGAGCTGTTAGCAGAGTTTCAAGCGGCTGCACCTAGCATTACAACACACTATGAGAACCGCGATTACAGCCGCGCAATTCGCGAAATAATGGCGCTTGCCGACAAAGCAAACCAATTTATTGATGGCGCAGCACCTTGGGTATTAATTAAAGACGAAACTAAGCAACAAGAAGCACACGAAGTGTGTTCTCTTGGTCTTAACTTGTTCCGCGTTTTAATTACTTACTTAAAACCAGTGCTACCAGAAATGGCCGACAACGTACAAGCATTTTTAAATGACGACCTTGCATGGGACGGCGTTCAAAATGCTCTCGTAAGCCACCCTATCAATAAATTTAAACCGTTAATGCAGCGTGTTGAAATGGATAAAGTAAATAAAATGGTTGAAGAATCTAAAGAAAGCTTAGCGCCAAAAGTAACTATTGACCCTAACAGCCCACTTGCAAAAGAGCCGATTAGCGACGAAATAGAATTTGATGACTTTGCAAAAGTAGACTTACGCGTAGCTAAAATTGCTAAAGCAGAGCACGTAGAAGGCGCTGATAAACTACTTAAGCTAACACTTGATTTAGGCGGCGAAACTCGCCAAGTGTTTGCAGGTATTAAATCAGCTTACGCACCAGAGGATCTCGAAGGTAAGTTAACCGTTATGGTCGCTAACCTTAAGCCTCGTAAAATGCGCTTTGGTATGTCTGAGGGCATGGTATTAGCAGCAGGTCCTGGCGGAAAAGAAATTTATATTCTTAACCCAGATGACGGCTCAGAGCCTGGTATGCGCGTAATGTAATATTACTCATACAATAAAAACCGCTGATACACCAGCGGTTTTTTTATGGGCTTCCCTATTTGCTTTATAAGCATTATTTAAATAATATCAGTGTATTAAAATATTTTTTAGATCAACAACCATGACCAGCAACCTTGATACCCAAAGACTAAATACCAGTGCGCTAATCAAGCAATATAAGTTACTCGCAATCTTACGCTTAAAACAACAAAGCGACGTAGCTCCATTAATTGATTGCTTAGTTAATGCAGGCATAAACGCACTCGAAATCACTTCAAACACGCCTGGCTTTGAGCAAGAAATAACAAAAGCACGCGCAGCTCATAAAAACGCACTTATTGGTGCAGGCACAATAATTAACACCACCCTTGCTCAGCAAGCAATTGATGCAGGCGCGCAGTTTATTGTAACGCCAAATACCAACAAATCGGTTGTCGAACTTGCCCACCAGCACGGGTTGCCGGTATTAATGGGCGCGCTAACACCTACCGATGTAGCAAATGCAATTGAATATAAGGCAGATATTATTAAGGTATTTCCTGCGGGCAGTATGGGCGTTGGTTACTTTAAAGCATTAACAGGTCCATTTTCAGAAGCACAATTAATACCTGTTGGTGGTGTGAATTTAGATAATTTATCACAATGGTTTGAAGCAGGTGCTTGTGGCGCGGCAGTAAGTGGCGATTTTTGTAAGGTATTAAATACCGAACAAGAGCGTAGCCACCTTACCAAGCTTGTAAAAAACTATATAAGTAAACTGCCTAAATAGGCAGTTTATTTTATTTATAAAATAGCCAAATGTGTGCTCATAAAATTTGATTGGGCGCTATACAAAATTAATTACTACTAATTAATTCAGCTTTTTCAATACGCGATCTTTTCTTGGTAGGTAATAATTATCGTAATCAAGTGACACTATAACGCGTTCTGCTTTTCCTAATAACTCGTTACGCGGAATTAAACCTATTACACGCGAGTCAGCGCTATTGTCGCGGTTATCGCCCATTGCTAAGTAATAATCATCAGGAATTGTAATTGCATCAAACCCCGATAAACGTGAAGGAATATTTGCCACTCTTATCGAATGCTCTAATCCGTTTAAATTTTCAATTTTATCAAGCGAGTCTATGTTGCTTCGCTGATCTGCATAATTAAGTTTTTTACCATTAATAATGAGCTCATTATTTTCAAGCGCAACGGTGTCTCCTGGCACACCAATTACACGTTTAATTAAACGGTTATCGGCAGCTTGTGAGTCAAAAACAATAATATCACCAGCTTGTGGATCCGCTAATTTAAGTAATTTTATGTGCGTAAATGGGACGCGAATATCGTAGGCCATTTTATCGGTAAGTATTCTGTCACCTTCTTGAATTGTCGGTTTCATTGAGCCTGTTGGCACTTCGTACCAATCGGCAACAGCGCTTCTAAATACGCTCATCAGTGCAATAAATACGATAAGAGAGCGGTTATTTTTCCAAAACTTATAAACTAATTTCATGCCTATTCCCTTCAATTGAACAAGTCTTTAATTGAGTAACTATTTATATGACTTTGCTAACTAGCTGCAGTTCAATCAATGATGTAACAAAACATGTTGACTACTAATTTTAATTGATCGATTAAATTTAGAGCGTCGTAACATTTAACGAAACCAACGGGTATTAACTTAAAGGAAAATAAAATGTTTAAGAAAATTACTACTGCATTATTGTTTACAACTGCAAGCCTTGGATTTACTACAATGGCTTATGCTGATCATCATGGTATGAAAAAAGACGTTGTTGAAGTAGCCGTTGAAAATGGTTCGTTCACTACTCTTGTTGCTGCTGTTAAAGCCGCAGGTTTAGTTGAAACACTGCAAGGTAAAGGACCATTTACTATTTTTGCACCAACAGATGCTGCATTTTCTAAATTACCTGAAGGCACTGTTGAAATGCTACTCAAGCCTGAAAACAAAGACAAGCTAACGGCGGTATTAACTTATCACGTAGTGTCTGGAAAAGTGATGGGAGCCGATGTAATGAAGGTAGACAGTGCGAAAACACTACAAGGCCAATCAGTTATGGTTAAAGCCGACAGCATGGGCGTAATGATAAATGATGCTAAAGTTGTAAAAGCTGATGTAAAAGCAAGCAACGGCGTAATTCATATTATCGACACCGTACTACTTCCAAAAGAGTAGTCATAAAAGAATAAGTCAAATAAAAAAGCATAAGTAAATACTTATGCTCTTTTATTTATTTTTGTTTCATCACATAAAAAATTATTGATTTAGTTTTTCTTTCGCTTCTTTTACTTTTTCAAAATCTAAACCAAGTTCGTCAGTCGCTTCTTTAATAAGGTGCGGTTGAGTCATTACGACTGCCATAAGTTGCTGTAGTTTCTCTGGCGGAATACCAAGCTCTTGAACAAGCGCCATTGCCATCATTGGGTTTTGAGTAAACGCTTCAAACAATGCTTTTACTTTTTCATCGCTTACATTGTGCTCTTTAAGTATTGCTAGTATTGGGTTCATTTTTAACCTTGTGTGTTTTGTACGTATTTTATATTACTAAATTATATTAGCTGAGCCATGCATTAACAACGTCAATACACGTCCCAGTGTTACATCTCATGGTTATTCTACAAGTAAAACCACTTTTCCTGCGTTTTCATTACGCTCTAAAATAGCGTGAGCTTCGCTTGCTTCGCCCCATGGTAGTGTTTTATACAGGTTAAAGTCGTACTTTTTAGTAGCAATATCATTGTAAAAACGCGCTACAAAGTCGTCGCGCACCTGGCGTTTAAACTCAATACTACGATTTCTAAGCGTTGATGCATGAAACGAAATACGTTTGCGTAAAAGCGCGGCAAAATCCACTTCTGCAAAACGTCCATCTAAAAATGCAAGCATAACAATTTGGCAATCCATCGCTGCAATAGCGGCATTTTTATTTAAATAACTACCCGAAACAGGATCTACAATTGCATTTGCTGTTAACTCATGTGCTTTCATGTATTCTACAAAGTCGGTAGTTTTGTAGTTAATTGCATGATCGGCACCGAGTTCTTTTGCATGTTGGCATTTATCATCCGTACCGGCAGTAACAACAACGGTAGCACCTGCGCTTTTAGCCATTTGAATTGCAGCACCGCCTACGCCACTCGCACCTGCATGAATAAGTGCTGTTTGTCCTTTTTGCAATTTACCAAGCTCAAATAACGCGCCAAATGCTGTTAGGTACACTTCGCTTATTGCAGCGCCTTCAGCCATTGTTACATCATCGGGTAATTCCATAAGCTGCTTTGCATCAACGGCTACATATTCACTATAAGCGCCGCCTGAGCACAAGGTAAAAACACGTTTATTAAGCCAAACTCTATCAACTTTACCGCCAATATCACTAACTACACCAGCGCATTCTAAACCTAAAATTGGGCTATCTCCCGCAGGAGCCGGGTATTTTCCTTGACGCTGCATGCTATCTGCACGGTTCACACCTATAGCTTCTACTTTTACGAGTACTTCATGGCTCTTTAAAACCGGTTTTTCGGTTTCACTAAATGCAAGATTACCATCTTCATAAGAAATATATTTCATTGTCGCTCCAAGTTTAAAAACTGTAATAACATATAGATGGGGATGAACACAGATTCAAACAACCTCAAAAGCGCCAACTTTGTTTATAAGGATACACATCGGGTAGATAGCCATTATGTATTTGTTGCTGGCAGCCTTGCCAAAATATCGCTAAAAACAAGTTACTGTGCTCGTTATTAAAATAGTTAAACGCAAGCTCATTGGCACTAAAAAACACCTTAAATTGGCTCGGAAATATATCGTTTTCGGCTATATCAAAATACGAGTGACTGCTTAGCTCTTCAAGTGCATTTTGGGTTTGTGGCACTTCTCTAAAGTTACAATCGGTCAGTGGGCAAATTTCGTCAAAGTCGTAAAATACCACTCGCCCCCATCGCGTTACGCCAAAATTTTTCATTAGCATGTCGCCCGGAAATATATTAGCGCCGGCTAACTCTTTAATTGCTTTACCGTAATCATGCATCACTCTTTCTAAGGTTTTGTTATCGCATTGGTTAATATACAAATTAAGTGGGGTCATTTTACGCTCAACGTAAACGTGCTTTAAAATAAGTGCCTTGCCCGATATAACCATACTGCTACCAATTTGGCTTTTCATCTGCTCAAGCAGCTCGTCGCTAAAACGGCTTAAATCAAACGCTAAATATCTAAATTCGTGTGTGTCTACCAAACGACCAACCCTATCGGCTTGTTTTACAAAGTTATACTTTTCTTTCACTTGTGCTTTGGTGGCTGTTTTTGGCGCACTAAATTTGTCTTTAATTACTTTATAAACGTAATCTAGCCCTTCAATAGTAAATACCAGCATTACCATACCTGGCGTCCCTGGTGCTGTAACATACTTAAAGTTGGCTGGACTATTTTTAGTCGTATCAACCTTGTGTCGATAAAACTCAGTTTTGGCGTGCTTTATAAAACCAATGGCGTTAAATAACTCAAAGCGTTGTTTATGTGGCATTAACACACTTAAGTAATCTACATAACGAGCGGGCTTATCGGTATCAACCATAAAATAGGTGCGTGCAAAACCAAATAATAAACTTAATTGATCGGCGCCCATCATTACAGCATCAAGCTTTAGTCCCTCATCGGTATTTAAAATAGCGATAGCAAAAGGCATATTGTCGCCATTTTTAGCAATGCAGCGCCCAATTAAATAACAGGCTTTGTTTCTAAAAAATAATGAGTTGGCGTATTCAATATACCCATCGTTTAAATTTATAAGTTCGTACACCTGTTTGCATTGCTGCTTAGAGCCTTGCATTAACGTACTTTGTAATGTGGCTACATCGCGTTCTAAATGACTAAACGACACTCTAAATACTTGATTAGTGATAAGCGTTTTAACGGCGTTATTAAACCCATTATGTAGCGATACCCTGCTCACTAAGCTTTCATAAGAGCGTGGCTCACTACGATACTTTGCTTTTAATACAAACAAATGCACAGTACGAATTTTTTTATCGTCCCAAATTGCGCCAAACGTTGAGTTAAAAAAGGTATGCGCAATAGGTTTATTTTCGTGATTTTCTACCATATCGCCATAAATATTTTTAGCTAACTGCCACGTTTGCGGGCAAGTAAGTTCAGCATAAGCAATAACTCTGACGGCTTCACTCACGTTTTTAACTTCGCGCTCATACACCTGTAAACGTTCACGCATAGCACTTTGTACACTGTGATACTGTCGTTGCTCAAACCGGCTTTGTGCACCCAGTGTAATATTTAAAAATTGCGAAAACATCGCCTCAAATCCAGCAAAAACAGATCGTGCAAGCTTACTGGCTACAACGTGTTGTAGCGCATTATTAGATTGATTTGTTAGCTTATTTTGCATAAATACAGCACTTATATTGATGCCAGTTATGGCGGTTATTTTTTATTAATGGTTTACACCTTAGCAAGCAGGCTTTAATTTAGATAATTAATAAAGCATATAAATAGAATTTATTGGGCGTATTGACCTTTCGAGGTTAATTTTGCAGCCGTGTATTTGGTTTTTAAGCAAGGCAAAGTACATGTAGTGTTGTGACTCCCCATAAATGTACTTTAACGCTATATAAAGGCCAAATACACACTGCCCATAGGGTTCTTTCTAGGGACAATTAACTCTTTGTTGCCTACATGGATGTAGGTAAGGGGCGTGAGCAGGACGCGGAAGCTTTGCTCGATTTTTACTTAGCCCACTAGGTGGCAAACCTCGCGCCGCGATTAAATCGCCCCTAGATTGAACAAATTTCAACCCTGAAAGGCCAACACGCCCATATGAATATAAGAAATGTCGATCTTAACCTTCTCGTTTATTTAAATGTGTTAATAGATGAAAAAAGTGTGTCAAAAGCTGCAAATAAACTTGCTCTTACGCAACCGGCTATGAGTAATGCGCTAAAACGTTTGCGCGATTTATTTGACGACCCGCTACTTGTGCGTGCCGCAGGCTCTATGACGCCAACGGCAAAGGCACTTGCATTAAAGCCTGAAGTTGAGGCCCTATTAAAAATGGCTGAAGCTATTACGCAGCCTAGTGAGCAGTTTAACCCTACAACCGCTGAAGTTACCTTTAGAATAATGGCAAACGACTATATAGAGTCGACCTTAATAGCCCCTTTTATAACGGCGCAGCTTAGTAAAAACCCCGGTATTAATTTTGATGTATTGAGCCCAAGCGACGTAAACCTACAAGACATGGAAAAAGGCACTATAGATTTAGCTATAAACCGCTTTAACGGTCTCCCTCGCTCGTTTCATCAGGCCAGTGTTTGGCGCGATAACTACTGTTGTTTAACGCATCCTAAAAATACATTTTTACAACATTCAGGGTTAGACGACTACTTACAAAAAGAACATATTTGGGTAAACCGTGCAGGCTGGGGACCAGAGGCCGCTGTTACTAATAAATCAGGTAAGCAAAAATTAGGCTGGGTAGACGAAGCGCTTTGGCAACTAGAGCAAACCCGTAAAATACGTGTTTTTACTCGCCACTACATGGTCGCAAGCCTGCTTTGCCAATCAGAGCAACTTATTGCCACCCTACCGCGCAGGCAAGCTAAGTTATTAACTTCTCATACTGATTTAGTAATCAGCCCTGTGCCATTTCAAATAGTGCCTATTGAGGTAAAAATGATATGGAGCCCGCTACTACACCACGCGCCTGCACACCAATGGTTAAGGCGTGAATTATTAGCGTTTGCTAAAACGATTGCAGATAGGTAATTAAGAGCAAACCTTTGATTAGTACTCAAGAGCCTAATGAGAGTGCCTGTGCTATGTACTGAATCATCTTATTTTGAGCTAATAGCTTGGTTAGCATTTTAAATACATTGAGTTAAAAACTACCTAATGAAAAAGCTAGAACTCAAATACAATGTTCGCTGAAGAATTGAATCAAAATAGGTACTGCGTTATTCTTAATTAGTAATATAAAGTCAATAACTTTAGATACTCGTTATCAATAACCTAAGACATATTAAAAAATGGAATTTTATGTACCAATACCTATATTTGAAGTGTTCACTTATAATGAGCAAGGTCACCAAAATTAGCTTTCTTCCTTTCTCTAAAGTTGAAACTGATAATTTAAAAACCCTCTTATTTACTGCACGACTTTTTGTTTATATAGCTCTTGCATACTTTTTGAATGGGTTAGGTACTTTTTTATATGATGTTCATGAAGTTGTTATTTTATACAACTTTGAACAAACTTGGAGCGTAATATTTACAAATATTCATCAGACTCTACTGTTGAAAAAATTATTATGGGAGATGTTATTTAGCGCTGCTATATTAGCGACTGGAGGTATATTGGCTGCAATAGTTTCATTCGAGTTTAAATATGAAAGTAAAAGTGACTAACCTCAAGTCTTTGCTACATTAAAATAAACTTAATCGGATTATAAAAATACCATTAAATAACAACAATTTAAAAACCTTGCTGTGTAAGTGTTATTTAAGAGCCTTTTAAGGAAGATTATTATAAATATTGATTACTCTGCTTATTCACTTAGTGAATTAAACGAAGCAATTGAAAGTATTGACTCACATAAATATCCAGAGAACTACAAACGCCTTAAAGATGAATTAGCTAAACCAAGTCGTACTGAGCCAAAAGCTGCGCAACAAATAGTAATAGCTAAAAAGAACACTAAGAAAACAAGTAAAGCGCTCCTGTGTATTGTTCTAGGTTTGTTTATTCTTTTGCGCAGCTATTTTAATTACGAAAGTGGTGTTATTTATAAGAGATACAATGAGCCGGCAGTGGCATCTTTAGAAAATAACCCGAAAAAGTTTTATTTATTTCTTTTTTTCACAATTAGTGCCGGAGGTTTTATTACGGCATATGGTATTCATGCTTTATTTTCTAAAAAAGAAGACAATGATAAACAAACTTAATAATAAGAATAACGATACTGCAAATAAAATTTTTGCTGTCTTTCAAAAATCCTATGCTATTGAGGCTAAACTGATCGGCGCGCATAACTTCCCTCCTTTAACACGTAATACTGAAGATATTAAAAAATCAGAAACAACCTTTTATGGCTACAGCGAAAATGAATGTTTAGTAGCTGTTATTGAAGTAGATACAAACAACGAGTGTTTAGATATTTGTAGTTTAACCGTTGATCCTAGCTATTTTAAAAAAGGTATCGCAAGTAAGCTAATAAATTATGTTCTAGCAATCGGTGATTTATCTCATGCAAGAGTTGAGACTGCAGTTGCTAATACTCCTGCAATAAGTTTATATAAAAAGCATGGTTTCGTGGAATTCAAAAGATGGACTCCTTCACATGGTATTGAAAAACTGGCTATGTCGGTCGTAATTTAAATCAGTATTTCAAAATAGGTAATTTATAAATGGATAGTGCATCAATAATTGCGTGGAGTGTTTTGTTTGGCGGCATAGGTATTGGCTACCTTACTTACGGGCGAAGAAAAAAAGCCGTAGTGCCACTTTGTATTGGTTTGTCATTATTGGTTTTTCCGTACTTTATGACCAGTGTTAGCATGCTGTTGATTGTAGGCGCTATTTTAGTGGCTATTCCCTACTTTATTAAAATTTAACATTGTTATTGCTATTGTGACGGCTAAATAAAATACACGCGAAAAATAAAAAAGCGCCACGGTATTCAACTTTGGGAAAATACCGTGGCGCTTTTGGAAATCGTCGATATAGGAATCTACCTACAGCGTATTATTAGCAAGCTTAGTACCAACTTCATAAAATAATTAAAATTCAATAAAAACAATTAACTAAAATTCCTTCTTTATTCCTTAACTCCTCCCCTTGTTCCAGTTTTGTGCACACTTTCACCGCATTGCACCAAATTAATTAGTATTATTTAGATATGTTTTCTATTTTTTATTTAGTTTTAAAACTTACTATTGATAAAATCAATATCAGTTATTGAAAACAACAATTTTATTAATAATACACTTAGCGCTAGAGTGAAGTTAAGCCAACAAACTAAGAGTAATTATTATGACAACAACTTCTTTCACACGCCAAGACGGATTATTCATCGATGCTAACTTGCATCAGTTCATTGAAGAGCAGTTATGCACTAAGGCTAACACCACTGAAACTTACCAAGCGTTAGCTACTTTAGTTGACGAGTTTGGTTGTAAATGCCGTAAAACAAAGCATCAACCAGATGATGTATTAGAAGTTGATACATTATTAAATGCATACCAACTTAAAAATCATCCACTTTGCCATGTTGATGCACAAACTACGGAAGCCGTTTTAGACGAGTATTGCTGCCAGGTTCCTGCAATTATTGTTGTTGCGTTAATGGATACGCTTAGTGGTACACAGTGCGATGAACCCCAAGCACACGAGATTTACCATCGTGCAGCGCAGTTAACCAACCGCCCTTGTATGCACAGAGTAAAAACTGCCTCAGCAGCTTAATAATGGATGTATTTAAAAGTGCTCGATAACCTTCTTTGCAAAGCCAGTACAAGTTAAGGTTGTTGAGTTATCGCTCTGCTCTTGCGCTAAATCAAAGGTTACTTCACCGCTTTTAAATGTTTGCTCTAACGCATTTTCTATGAGTAATGCGGCTTCGTCCCACCCCATAAATTTAAGCATTAATACCGCACTTAAAATACTACTGCTGGGGTTTGCTTTATTTTGCCCTGCTATACGTTCAAACGTGCCGTGTGTAGGCTCAAAAAATGCGACATCGTTATTTAAATTTGCAGCAGGCATTATGCCAACACCACCAACTTGTGCACTGAGCATATCCGCTAAAAAGTCACCATTTTGATTAGTCGTCACCACTACATCAAATTGCTCTGGATGCATTAAACATTGTTGCAGCATGTTGTCAGCTATGACTTCTTTAATAATTAAGGGCGATTGGTGTGCTCGCTCTATTTGCAACCAACGCCCATTTTCATGTGCAGTGGCATTAAACTCGTTTTGTGCAAGTGCAAACCCCCAACGCTTAAATGCCCCATCGGTAAATTTAAGTACATTACCTTTGTGTACTAGCGTTAATGATTCACTATCGTTTTTAAGTGCATAGTTAATTGCAAAACACATTAGTCGCTCAGAGCCTTCTTTAGATATATTTTTAATACCAATTCCGCACTCTTGTGAAAACCTTAGGCGGGTTACGCCCATTTCCTCACATAAAAAATCGAGCATTTTTTCGCTTTCTACACTGCCTGCTTGCCACTCAATACCTGAGTACACGTCTTCGCTGCTATCACGAAGCACTGTTATGTTTGTTAAAAAAGGTTTTTTTAAAGGAGAAGGGAGCGCACTAAAGCCTTTTATAGTGCGCATATTTACAAACAAATCCATTTCTTGCCTGAGTGCAACATTAAGAGATCGAAAGCCACCACCCAGCGGTGTGGTTAACGGCCCTTTTATGGCAATTTTACAGGCACGTACCGCGTTAATTGTTTCTTGTGGAAACCAATCACCGTCATACAGCTTTGCGGCCTGCTCGCCATTATAAACCTGCATCCAATGAATTTTCCGTGCGCTTTTATAACAATGTTCAATTGCACTATCAACAACATGGCGCATTACCGGCATAACATCTAGCCCCACGCCATCGCCATCAATAAAAGCAATGATAGGTTCTAACGGTATTTGCCAGTGTCCTTGTGCATCAATAGTGATATTTTGGCCGTGCTCAGGAACTTGAATATGCTGATACGTCATGGCTAAACCTAACTTAAAATAACGATTAATTGATTAAACCATGCTTAGCTAGGAGTGTCTGTATTTGTACTTTTATAGTTACTATCATTTTAAAAAATAAAGAATTAGGCGTGATTATTTATCCATTTAGTTGGTCTTGTATATTAGAATTTTCGTACCAGTTATTAAATTACAGTGGAGCATTTTAATGAAATTCTTTTTTGTACTGCTACTATTAATCAGCTCTTTTAACGCATTAGCCGTTGAAGTAGTCATACATAACCTTAGCTCGCTCTCAAGTAATGCTCAAAATACGGTGTCTACATGGGTTAATCAAAGTGCTGAAAAAACACAAAATACACTGGGACCTTTAAAACAAACCACATTGCCTATTTATTTAAAACCGCAATACTTTGCTTTTGAGCCTGTACCTTGGGCTACAGTTAAGCGCAATAACCCCGATGGGCTTGAACTACATATAGATCGCTATGCCAGTTTAAATGCATTCACTAAAGATTGGACGCTATACCATGAACTTTCGCATTTATATTTGCCGCTACTTCCCTACTCCGGTTTTTGGCTAAGCGAGGGTTTTGCTAGTTACATGCAAAACGTAATAATGCGTGACAGCGGTATAATTACCCAGCCGCAATTTGTACAACGTTTAAATGCAGGATTTGATCGTGCCCGCCTGCAAACTAAAACTAAAACACAGCCACTTAATAAGCTCTCTGCTGATATGTGGAAACAACAAGCCCAGCAACGTGTTTATTGGACAGGTGCGGCTTTTTTTGCACAGGCCGATTTGGAGCTACAAAAACAAGGTTTATCTGTCGCGGGTATAATAAAACAGTATCAAGTATGCTGTAGACCCGCTCGATCTAGTGCGAAAACCTTTATAAAAGAGTTAGATAAGCTATCCGGTAGTAGCGTTTTTACAACGCTGTATGCAAAATATAATACCCGCACCGATTTTCCTGATATTAGTAAAGAGCAGCTAAACACGCTTTAACGGCTGCTCAGTTTTATATAGTTACTATATTCAACAAGCCCTTGCGCATTAAAATTGGTTGAGTACTCGTTCATAAAACCATGCAAAAAATTGGTTTTATAGCACTTAACATCCGCTTTGGTGCTTAAAGCTTTAATAACTTCATCAACATTAAAGTGACTCTCACTTGCTGGAAATATGAACTCACAGGGTACTTTTGCACTTAAATTTAAGTTATGTCTAATTTGCGACGGATAAAAGCCAATTAACTTTTTAAGGTGTGTATTGCCTGTTAATAACTGTGCCCGCCATGCTGCACTTGCCCCTGCACTAAAAGCAATACACGTCGTTGGCAATTTTAAACTCTCAAAGCATTTTTGAAGTTTGTCGGTGTATTTATCATAGCCACACTGCTGTATAAAATTGTTGTAACTATCTTGTTCACTTTCAATGGCTTGATACTTGTTATTGTAAGGGGCAACAATAACTAAATTTGAACTAATTGCCTGTGATAACCTCCTTAAAGCAGGGGTTAAACCATAAATATCACTCACTATTAGGTAATTCATACTTATCCTTTGGTAACTAAAAACGGGCTTTGTAAGCAGTTGATAAGATTTATTATAAATATTTTTACAAAAATAGCTTGCACACAATTTATATATAAGTTACCTTCCCTCTCTGGTTTAAAGAAACCGCCGCGGTTAACCATTTACCCTGATCCAGTAAGCCCCGCAAAACGTATATTTGAAAGCTAAGTTATTGTACGGCGAGAACCCCTTGAATAATACCGAGATGATTTTTTACTATCATCGCAAAAGTGTCATAAAGATCGTCAACACTGTAATGAAGCTAAACACAACATCGTTAATTTATTAACTGCAATTTGCTATAAAAATATAGCGCAGAATAAATAACAAGAATAAAGTGAGTTTTATTATGTCTTATAAATATAATGGGTCTATGATCCAAATCGCACATCCAGTGCAATCAATTTCAGTAAACAAACATCGTGTAATCTTTAGTGATACACAAGGTTTAAAAAATGCATTGTTTCAAAAAGCGAGTGATGCACGCCAGTTTGTTAAGTGGCTAAAAGCTAACTAAGCAACACATAACTTTAATTGCCCTTTTATTATTGCAATTATTGATAAGATATTATGCCAGCCTCGTTGCTGGCATTTTACTTTTTAGCTCTTTATTGGTTACAATAGTTTTACAATAATAATTACTGGCAGCTGTTGTAATGCTCCGTATATTTTTAACTTTCTTACTTTTTTTCTGTCTGACCTCAATAGGCAATGCTAGAACCATAAACTGGCTAGCGCACGACTTTGCACCCTATTATATTTTAAATGGTCAATATCAACACCAAGGCCGTGACGAAAGCATAATTTATTTACTTGAAAAACAACTTCCTAATATTACCTTTAACCGCATGCTTATCCCCTCAGGTAAGGTAATCCAAGAGCTGTCTAATACTTCAAATAATGTTTGTGCGTTATCGCTTTATAAAAATGATTACAGAAAAGAGCATATTTATTTTACAGACGAAAGCTCAACAACGGGCCTCTCGCCTTCAATAGCAATGCACAAAAGGCTCGCCAAAGCGCTAAATATAGCGGAATCAAAAGAAGTATCACTATTAGATTTAATACAAGATAAAAAACTAACTCTTGGGATCTCTATGAGCCGCTCTTATGGCCAAGAGATAGATACATTGATAAACAGTACGCCTAATATAGATTTAGTAATTAGACCCACTCGCGATAGCCTAGCGAGCCTCACATATATGCTTAACCTAAAACGAATTGATATTTTGCTGGGTTACCCAAGCGAGCATTACTATTTAGCTAAATCAATGCACTTTGAAGAGAACTTAACGCAGCGTCCATTAACCGAATCACCTGCGTTAAGTTATGGTTTTATTGGCTGTACTAAAAACGAGCAAGGCGCAGAAAACATTGCTACTCTTAATAAGCAGCTTAAAGTTATTAAAAAAACGCAGGCTTATAATGATTTACTCATGCGCTGGTTGCCCGAGCATTTAAGGCCGCTATTACAGTCACGTATTAATAGCGCAAAATAAGCAAATTCGAAGTCGCTTAATTTGAGTTTCTGTTAAGCAAAAAAAACGCCACAGTAAGTGGCGTTTTTATATTTAATAATGCTATTACTGACGAACACCTTCTATTGATAAAATAATATCAACATGAGTAGATGCAGGTCCTAAGTTGTAATCAATACCGTAATCGGTAAGTTTAAGGCTGGTTTCGCCCTCAAAACCTACGCGGTAGCCGCCCCACGGATCTTTACCTTCGCCCACTTTATCTATTTCAAAGGTAATAGTGTTAGTTACGCCGTGCAGCGTAAACTCACCGGTTACATCAGCCTCTTCGCCGTCTTCATCAAATTTAATACTCGTGCTTTTAAATGTCGCTTTTGGGTATTTATCTACATTTAAAAAATCTTTACCATGTAAATGCTTATCGCGCTCTGCATGGTTAGAGTCAAGACTTGTGGTATCAATGTTTACCATAATTTTTGACGTATTAGGGTTTTTAGCATCGTAGCTAAATGTGCCGTCAAAAGTATTAAAACGACCATATAACCAGCTGTAACCTAAGTGTTTAATTTTAAAGTTAACAGATGCATGCCCGCCTTTTGTATCAATTACATAATCAGCTGCATTGGCGGCTGTTGCCGATAACATCATTGCAGCCGAAACGGCTGTGCTTACTAATAATTTTTTCATTTTAATCATCCTTTAATGGTTTGATCATTCTAATTAAGGTTTTATCTTTATCGATAAAGTGATGTTTTAACGCCCCTAGTGCATGCAATACTGCAAACCCGATTAATGTGCACGCGCCGTAATAATGTACTTTTCCTGCAATATCGGCTTGGTCATCAAAAGCAAAATCAAGCGCTGATACATTAAATAAAGTAAATACCTCTATTGGACGCCCGTCTGCGGTTGATATTAAATACCCTGCAACAACAATAACAGCCAAAATAATATACATAGCAATATGCGCCGTATGCGCCAATTGGTTCATGCCTTTACTTTCGCCTAATGGTTTTGGTTGTGTAGATAAAGCACGCCATAAAATTCTAAATAAAAATACGGCCACAAGCGTAATACCAATACTCTTATGTAAATCGAGCGAGCCTTTATACCAGCTATCGTAATAAGTAAGCTCAACCATATATAAACCTAAACCAAACAGGCCAAAAATAGTCAGCGCCATGAGCCAATGTAAAATAATGGCGACAAGTCCGTAAGATGAAGGTGTATTTTTAAACATGTGTAAGTTCCTATAATGCTATGACGTTACAATATAGTGCACAGCCGTAAATGAAAATAACATTTACAAACACTTTACGTGCGTATACGCACAGAACTTTATTATTTAAAGTCAGTTTTGCAAATAGATGATTAGACAGATAAGTTTATAGGGTGGATTGTTCGCTTAAGCTGACATAAATTAAGCTCTCAGGGCTTACTTGCAAACAAGTAACAAGTCCTTCTTTAATAAGCTCAAGCATAGCTATAAAACTAACCACTACACCACTTCGCCCTTCATTTGGGGTAAAAAGCGCATTAAATACCACTGCCGAGTTTGCTTGCGATAGTTGCTGTAATATTTGGCTCATTCTCTCACGGGTTGAGAGTACTTCAGCAGTAATTTGATGATGCTCAAACGTTTTTGCTCGCGCCATAACTTCACTCAACGCTAGCATTAAGTCTTTAAGTTCAATATCGGGGAGATTTTGACTTGTATCTTCACTTATTGGCATAGCGGCATGCGCTATAAAAATATCACGACCAACACGGGGAATATCGTCGAGGTTTTCGGCGGCTTGTTTAAACAGCTCATACTCTTGCAGGCGTTTAATAAGCTCAGCGCGAGGATCTTCTTCCTCTTCAAGCTCTTCGTGTACAGGTAATAATAAGCGCGACTTAATTTGCGCAAGTAACGCAGCCATTACTAAATATTCGCCAGCAAGTTCGAGTTGAAATTCTGTCATCATTTCTACATAACTTACGTACTGCTCTGTAATACTAAAAATAGAAAGTTCGAGTACATCAAGCTTATGCTTTTTAATTAAATAGAGCAGTAAATCGAGCGGGCCTTCAAAGGTTTCTAATATTATTTCGAGCGCGTCAGGTGGAATGTATAAATCTTCTGGTTTGTCTACAACCGCTTTACCATGCAAAAAAGCCAGTGGCAGCTTTTGCTGCACTGGCTTTTCACTATTTTTTGTATTCGCATTGCTTTCGCTCACTCGCTATTACTCAAACGGGCTTGTATCACCACAGCCAACACGCAAAATCTTGACTTCATCTTCCGACAAATCGATTACCGTGGTTGCTTGCTCGGCTAAGTGGCCACCGTGAATAATTAAATCAACGTGTTTATCTAATCGATCCAATATTTCATCAGGATCTGATTCTGTAAACTGCTCACCTGGTAAAATTAAAGAACACGACATTAACGGCTCACCAAGTTCGGCAAGTAACGCACAGGCTATTGGGTGTTCAATTACACGCATGCCAATGGTTTTTTTCTTGTCGTTTAATAAACGTTTAGGGACTTCTTTTGTGCCTTTAAAAATAAAGGTATAAGGCCCTGGCGTATTATTTTTAATGAGTCTAAATAGCTGGTTATCTACGCGTGCATAAGTAGATAACTCCGATAAATCACGGCAAACTAGCGTAAAATTATCGTTTTTTTCAATACCACGAATACGCTCTATGCGCTCTTTGGCTTGCTTATTACCAATGTTACAACCGATGGCGTAGCCCGAATCTGTTGGGTAAACAACAACGCCGCCTTGTTTAATAATATCAACGGCTTGACTAATTAGTCTCGGTTGCGGGTTATCAGGATGAATATGAAATAATTGACTCATGTTAATGCCCCTTCTCCTTCCCAAGCTTGCCAAACACCTTGGCAGTCTTTTGGTAGGTATAAATTTTTGCCAAGCTCTAAATAGCTTGTCGGAAAATGAAAATCAGACCCTTGCGAGCAAAGTAGTTCGTACTCACGGCTGAGTTCACCTAAAAATTGACGTTCGCTTGGCGCCTGTTGAGGTTGTGCAACTTCCATTGCGTCCCCTCCTACACTTTTAAATTCTACTAATAATTTGCGTAGCCACTTGTTTGACATTTGATAACTACTTGGATGCGCAAGTACAGCAACACCACCAGCGGCATGTATGGCCTCAATAGCGGTTTGCATGGTGCACCAGCAACTTGGTACGTAGCCTGTTTTGCCACGCCCTAAGTACTTTTTAAAAACACCCGGGAAATTTTTAGCAACACCGCGCTCAATAAGGGCGCGTGCAAAATGTGCACGCGTTATTTGCGCGTCTTTTGCCAGCTCTTTAGCTTGCTCGTAAATGCCATCAAAGCCATTTTTTGCAAGGCGAACACCAATCTCTAGTGCACGCTCTTCTCGCTTTTGCTGCTGAGCTGATAATAAAGAGGTAAGGTCAATATTATTAATATCAATATTTAAACCTACAATATGAATTTCGAAGCTTTCCCATTTAGTAGACACTTCGGTACCCGTTATTAATGAAAGCGGTAAGTTTTCGGTTTTAATAAATTGCTGCGCAGGCTTAATAGCCGCCACAGTGTCATGATCGGTAATAGCAAACACATCAATATTTTTATCAACAGCGCGATGCAATAATTCTTCAACCGTTAAACGCCCGTCTGAATGTGTGGTATGGCTATGTAAATCATATTTTATCAAAAGAAAACTGCTTAAAATTAAGGGTTACTAGTGTTTATGTAAGTATAACAACTTTTTTGACTAAATTGTTTTAAATAAACACTTGACACAAAAGCATAAGATACGTTTTACTGTAGCCACTTTCAGACACATTAAGAATTAACAATAATGATCAATTCAAACTTAAACACTATTTGGTGGTGGCACTCGTAATTATCGGGTGATGAATTGTCGTGTCTAACAAAAATTCAAAACCCGCAACTATGCGGGTTTTTTTATAACTAAATTTTACGAAACGTATACGTTAAAAATATTTAATAAATTTTGAGGCAGAAAAACATGAATAACGGTCTTACTCTTACACATCGTTGGTGGTGGCGCCTGATATAGCGGGACGGTAATGATCTGTTTGTAATTTAGATATCGTTATTCAAACCCCGCATTGCTAAAGCATTGCGGGGTTTAATTTTTTGAGGGAATGAGGTTTGATTTTTAGTCATATAACTACCACACCAGGCGAAGTAACAAGCATTACGCAAGTACGCGACTATATTAGTAGTCCACTTGCATTATACGCGGCACTTGATAAGCCTAACTCACTACTGCTTGAATCGGCTGAGATTGATTCTAAAGACAGTGTAAAAAGTTTAATTTTAGTCGACTGTGCCCTACGCATCGTATGCCAAGGTAAAACAGTTACTATTACTGCTCAATCTAATAATGGGCAACAACTACTTAGCTACTTGCAGGCAAATGTTAAAAGCTGTGATGCCACTTTAGACGGCGCAACGCTTACCCTGTGTTATTTAGACACAAGCGGCGATACTGACGAAGCAAGTAAACTAGTTGCAGATAATGCATTTAGCGCCCTTCGTACTTGTATTAACAGTATTAAAAGCACAACTAACAATCCATTTTCGTTGTTTTTAGGCGGTGTATTTGCCTACGATATGGTAGCAAACTTTGAGCAGTTAAGTGATGTACCAGATGGCGAAAATACCTGCCCAGATTACGTATTTTATTTAGCCGAAACCTTAGTTGTTATTGATCATCAAAAACAAACAACCGAACTCATTGGTAATGTATTTAACGGTCCAGACGTACATGCAAATTGCTTTGAAGTAGGCAAAGAGCTAGAGCGATTAAATACACTGTGCGATAACGCTTCAGAATTTAGTGCGGATATGCAAAGTGGCGAATGTGAGGTAAGCGTTGATATTGACGATGACACTTACTGCGAGCAAGTAGTTAAGCTTAAAAAGAATATTGTAGACGGTGATATTTTTCAGGTAGTGCCGTCGCGTACATTTTCACTACCTTGTCCTGATCCTCTGCACGCTTATAGCCAGCTTAAAAAGCAAAACCCAAGCCCGTATATGTTTTATATGCGCGATGAAGACTTTGCTTTATTTGGCGCATCGCCTGAATCAGCACTTAAATACACAGTGCAATCTCAGCAAGTTGAAGTATACCCGATTGCTGGCACCCGCCCACGTGGCAAATTTGCTAATGGGCAAATAAATCCAGACCTAGACAGCCGCATTGAGCTTGAACTTAGAAACGATCAAAAAGAGCGCGCCGAGCATTTAATGCTTGTCGATTTAGCCCGTAACGACGTAGCACGTATTAGTGTTGCAGGTACTCGTTTTGCCAAAGAGCTATTAAAAGTAGACCGCTATTCACAAGTAATGCATTTAGTGTCACGCGTTGTTGGCACACTAAAACCCGAGCTTGATGCACTGCATGCTTACCAAGCGTGTATGAACATGGGCACGCTTGTTGGTGCACCAAAGGTTCGTGCTGCTGAGCTTGTTCGTCAAACTGAAGGGAAGCGCCGTGGCAGTTATGGCGGCGCAGTAGGTTACTTAACCGGTGATGGCGCAATGGATAGCTGTATTGTTATTCGCTCAGCTTTTGTTAAAAATAATAAAGCGTATGTGCAAGCAGGTGCAGGTGTAGTGTTTGACTCAGATCCTATTTCAGAAGCAAACGAAACTCGCGCTAAAGCACAAGCGGTTATCACCGCCATAAAATCTACGTATAAGGCGGTATAAAATGAGTAAAGCGAATCCTATCAAAATCTATTTTTTAGATAACTTTGACTCATTTACATATAACCTTGTTGATGAGCTGACGATGCTTGGCTGCGAACTGGTTGTTTACAGAAACAACATTAGCGCTGAGGTTATTTTTAACAAAATGCGCCAAGAGCAAGGCCAAGTGCTATTAGTACTTTCGCCTGGTCCTGGAACACCAAGCGATGCAGGCTGTTTAATGGAGCTTATTGAACTCTCTAAAGGCCACTTCCCTATGCTGGGTATTTGTTTGGGTCAACAAGCGTTAACCCAAAGCTATGGCGGAGTAATCGGTCACGCGGGTGAAACCGTACATGGTAAGTCTTCAATTATTAATTTAGGCGAGCATCCTGTATTTGATGGTATGGGCAATACAATGCCTGTAGCACGTTACCATTCATTAATGGCAACAAAGGTGCCTGATAATATTGAGGTTATTGCCCAATACGAAGATATCCCTATGGCTATTTATCATCATGATGACAACGCATTGGGTTACCAGTTTCATCCAGAATCAATACTAACGCCAAACGGCGCAATGCTACTTCAGCAAAGTGTCGCTTACTTAACACGCGCTAAATAAAAGAGGACATTATGAGTACACAACCAGAACAACCCATAAATGTTCAACACGCGATTGAGCAACTAATTACTGGGCAATCATTAAGCTACGCAGACGCCAAAGCGCTGTTTGATGAAATAATGCAAGGTAATATGAGTGAAATTGAGCTAACCGCCCTACTTATAAGCCTTAAAATTAAAGGCGAAGTAAGCGACGAGATTGCAGGCGCTGCAGCCTCAATGCGCGAAAACGCCGTTGCTTTTACTACCAGCAGTACGCAACTTGCCGATAGCTGTGGCACTGGTGGCGATGGCTCAAACACAATTAATATAAGTACAACGGCTGCAATTGTTGCCGCTGCTGCCGGTATTAACATGGTAAAACATGGTAATCGCAGTGTATCGAGTAATTCAGGCTCAGCCGATTTACTCAAAGCCCTGGGCATTAATATAGATATGAGTCCAGAGCAAGCAGCAAAATGTCTTGAGCAAACCAATTTTACCTTTTTGTTTGCACCGCACTATCACAGTGGCGTACGCCATGCGATGGGCGTACGAACATCGCTTAAAACACGCACTATTTTCAATATTTTAGGTCCGCTTGCTAACCCTGCTGCACCTGAAGTGCAATTACTCGGCGTCTATAACGAAGCGTTGTGTATGCCAATGGCACAAACACTTAAAACCCTTGGCACAAAGCGCGCTATGATTGTTCACGGCTCGGGCACTGACGAAATAGCCCTACACGGCCCAACAACGGTAGTTGAGCTAAATAATGGCGAGATTACGCAGTACACACTAAACCCAAGCGACTTTGACCTTGCAAACTATTCACTTGAACAACTCGCTGGTGAAGGCCCACAATACAACGCAAATGCTAGCCTCGCCATCTTGCAAGGCAAAGGCACAGGTGCACACAATGCCGCCATTGTGGTTAACGTAGCTGCATTGTTATACCTAACAGGTAAAGCACAATCTTTAAAAGAAGGTGCGCAGCAAGTAAACACATTATTAAGTTCAGGCAAGGCCATGAACACATTAAATGCAATTATTGAGGTAAGTCATGGCTAACGTATTAGACAAAATTGTTGCTGATAAAGAATTAGAACTGATTGAGCGTAAAGCCGCGCGCCCGCTTGAAAGCTTTAAGCACCTTGCAGTGCCTACCAGCCGTAGCTTTTATAAAGCGCTTGCAGCGCCTGGCACACAGTTTATTTTAGAGTGTAAAAAAGCATCTCCTTCAAAAGGGTTAATTAGAGAGCCTTTTGATTTAACCGAAATCACCTCGGTTTATAAAAAATACGCCACCTGCATGAGCGTGTTAACTGATGCTAAATATTTTCAAGGCAGTTTTGATTACCTCGAATTTGTGCGCAGCCAAGTAGAGCAACCGCTTATCTGTAAAGATTTTTTTATAGATGAGTACCAAGTGTATATGGCGCGTATTTATGGCGGTGATGCTATATTACTGATGCTTTCGGTACTTGATGACGAAAGCTACAAAGCTCTACATGCGGTTGCCGATTCTCTGAATATGTCGGTATTAACCGAAGTAAGCAACGAAGAAGAAGTACACCGCGCACTTGCGCTTGATGCACAAATTATTGGTATTAATAACCGCGATTTACGCGATTTAAGCACCGACTTAGCCACTACTGAAAAACTACGAAAGCTTATTCCGGCTGATAAAGTGGTTATTTCGGAATCGGGTATTTACACCCATCAAGACGTAAAACGTTTAGCTCCTCTATGCGATGGCTTTTTAATTGGCAGCTCACTTATGGGCGAGCGTGATTTAGAGCAAGCATGTCGCCGTGTTATTTTAGGTGACAATAAAGTATGTGGTTTAACACGTAGCCAAGATGCACAAGCGGCATATCAAAACGGTGCTGTTTATGGTGGTTTAATTTTTCATCCTAAATCGCCTCGCTATGTCGATTTAGATTGTGCAAGAGAGCTGAGCCAAAGCGCACCACTTAACTTTGTTGGTGTATTTGTAGATGCCCCCATTGAGCAAGTTGCTCAATACGCAAGTGTGCTAAAATTAGCTGCAGTTCAATTACATGGCCAAGAAAGTGACGATTACATCGCCGCTTTGCGTACACAGTTACCAACCGGCTGCGAAATTTGGAAAGCCCAAGCAATAAAAGATGCATTGCCAACGCCTGTAAATGGGGTTGATCGACACCTTTACGATACGCACAGTGATACACAAGCTGGCGGTACTGGTAAAGCATTTGATTGGTCGGTGCTTAGCGGCGCAACTACACCATTTATGCTCGCTGGAGGCTTAAATCCAGACAATATTAAAGATGCGCTTTTTAAAGGTGCCTTAGGCCTTGATTTGAACTCAGGCGTTGAAGAATCTGCGGGTAAAAAGTGCCCTAACAAATTACATAATGCTTTTACAAGCATCAGAAATTATTGAGGTTAAAATGCAAAATCCAGCTTATTTTGGCGAGTTTGGCGGTATGTTTGTACCCGAGTTACTTGTCCCTGCGCTTAAGCAGTTAGAAAATGAATTTAACAAAGCACAAAAAGATCCTGAGTTTCAGGCAGAGCTAAGTAAATTATTAAACGAGTATGCGGGTCGCCCTACCCCACTTACTTTAACGCGCAATTTAGTTAAAAACCCAAAAGTAAAACTGTATCTAAAGCGTGAAGACTTATTACACGGCGGCGCACACAAAACGAACCAAGTACTTGGCCAAGCGTTACTTACTAAGCGTATGGGTAAAAAACAAGTCATTGCTGAAACCGGTGCTGGTCAACACGGCGTTGCAACCGCGCTTGCATGTGCACTACTGGGTTTAAAATGTCGTATTTATATGGGCGCAAAAGACGTTGAACGTCAGCAACCTAACGTATTTAGAATGAAGTTAATGGGCGCAGAGGTTATTCCGGTAACAGCGGGTTCTGGCACATTAAAAGATGCAGTAAATGAAGCGCTGCGCGACTGGTCAGCAAATTACCAAGACGCACATTACCTACTAGGTACAGCTGCGGGTCCTCACCCATTCCCAACAATTGTACGCGAGTATCAAAAAATTATTGGTGAAGAAGCTAAGCAACAAGTACTTAAAGCAGAAGGTCGTTTACCTGACGCTGTTATTGCCTGTGTTGGTGGTGGTTCAAACGCAATTGGTATGTTTACTGACTTTATTGACGAGCCAGGCGTTAAATTAATTGGTGTTGAGCCTGCTGGTAAAGGTCTTGATACAAATGAGCACGGTGCAACAATTTGTAAAGGCACTAAAGGCATATTACACGGTACTTATACGTATATTATGCAAAATGACGATGGCCAAATTGAAGAGTCTTACTCTGTATCAGCGGGTCTTGATTACCCAGCTGTTGGTCCTCAGCATGCATTTTTACACGAAACTGGTCGCGCTCAATACGTGGGTATTACCGATACAGAAGCGCTTGATGCGTTCCAGTCGCTTGCTAAAAATGAAGGGATTATTCCGGCACTTGAATCAAGCCATGCATTAGCTTATGCCCTTAAGTACGCAGAGGAGCTAACCGAGGAGAGTGTTATAGTGATTAATTTAAGTGGTCGTGGCGATAAAGATTTAGCACACGTTCACAATGTACTAACTGAAAGAGGTCAGCTATGAGCCAAGTAAAAACGGATCGTTACGGCAAAATGTTTGCAGCGCTTAACGAGCAAAAACAAGGTGCGTTTGTACCATTTGTAACGATTGGCGACCCAGGTAAAGAGCAAAGTATTGCGATTGTTAAAAGTCTAATTGACGGCGGAGCAGATGCGCTTGAGCTTGGTATTCCGTTTTCTGACCCAATTGCAGATGGTCCAGTAATTCAAAAAGCTAATATTCGCGCCCTCGATGTGCACATTAACACACAAGATTGCTTTGATATTATTAAAGAAATACGTGAGTATAACGCTGATATTCCAATTGGCTTATTATTGTATTCAAACCTTGTGTTTAAACGTGGTATTGAAGCATTTTATAAAGATGCAAAAGCAGTAGGCGTAGACTCAATTTTAGTGGCCGATGTGCCTCTGCATGAATCTAAAATGTTTAGAAAGTCAGCAATGGATAACGGTGTAGACCCAATTTTTATTGCAACACCAAATGCAGATGACGACACACTTCGCCAGTGTGCTTCGTACGGTCGTGGTTATACGTATTTACTATCGCGCGCTGGTGTTACCGGTACCGATACTAAAGCACAAATGCCAGCGGGTAACATTGTTACTAAATTAAAAGAATACCACGCAGCCCCTGCTCTTTTAGGGTTTGGTATTTCAACGCCAGATGATGTAAAAGCGGCTCTTAATGCAGGAGCAGCCGGTGCTATTTCAGGCTCTGCTGTGGTTAAAATTATTGAAGCTAACCTTAATGATTTACCAACAATGACCGCTCAGCTAAAAGCATTTGTAGCTGATATGAAAACAGCGACATCGCTTTAAGCTAACTAAGGCGTGTTTTATATGCATTAAAAAAGGGCATTTAAAATGCCCTTTTTTGTTTTTTAAAAATCAAACGCTATAGCAATATCCAAACGTTTTAAAAAAATTAGTGAGCTTGGTGTTTACCCTCTAAAATCTCTTCAATAAATTTAGCATTAAATGCTTCTAAATCGGCTGGGCTACGGCTTGTTACTAGGCCTTTATCTACACATACTTCTTGGTCAACCCAATTGGCACCTGCATTAATTAAATCGCTTTTAATACTTGGAAAAGAGGTAATGGTACGGTCGCGCAATTTATTAATTTCAGCTAGTAACCACGGAGCATGGCAAATTGCAGCAACGGGTTTATTTTTTTCTGCCCCAAAAAAGCCATCAATAAAAGCTTTAGCATCTTTATCTTGGCGTAAACTGTCTGGGTTAAATAAACCACCAGGAAGCATAAGCGCGTCGTAATCAGCAGGGTCTGCGTTTGTAACTAGTTTATCTACTGTTACTTTATCGCCCCACTTGTCTTCATCCCAGCCCGTAATTTGGCCTTCTTTAATTGATACTATTTCGATGTTTGCACCGGCATCAAGTAATGCGCTGCGTGGAGATAAAAGCTCACTTTGCTCAAACCCATCAGTGGCTAAAATTGCAATTTTTTTGCCTTGTAAACGCGTGCTTGTTTGTAATGTACTCATTGAGATCTCCTTATTTGATACCAACCTGCATAAATCTTTGAGCAATTTAACGAATTAAATCGCACTATAACGTCGTTAAAAACCTTTCATTTAGAACAACTAAATACGAAAAATTTTTGCCTAGTTCTAGCGTAATTTTCTTAACGTTCAATAGACCCCATATATAAGCGGACTGGTATTATTTAAAAATATGTTCGAAACACACAGTTAAACAGCATAATGCATGCCGATGGCAAGCAATTGAAAATAAAGGATTTAATGTAAGTGGGATTTATAATACCATGTAAATCATTTAGAGATTATGAATAATCTACATAGGTGCGAATTTATTTCCAGCTCATATAATTTAAAGCCACCAAACGCGAGGTGTAAAACCTCACCTACAACATATACCCGTAGGTGCGAATTTACTTCGCGCTCATGTAACTTATCTATCAATACGGGGTTTAAAACCTTAAATAGAATTAAAGTAGATCTTTTAACGCTTTAGCAGGCTTAAAAACCGCTTTATTAGCGCCTTCTATTTCAATTGCTGCGCCTGTTTGCGGATTACGACCGGTACGTGCTGGATAGTAACTCAATGCAAACGTACCAAAGCCATTAATTTGAACCTGATCGCCCTCAGAAAGCGATTTAGTAATTACTTTTTGCAAGCTTGAAAGCGCCGCTTGAGAATCTTTTTTTGTTAATTCACTTTTGTGTGCAATGGCAGCAACGAGTTCTGCTTTATTCATTTTAGGCTCCTAAATACACGCCAAATCAGTGTTGGTTAAGCGTGGGAATATGATGATATAAAAAATACCAAACCAAATTGGCAATAAAGCCACGCAGGCTAAGGGTTACAGGGCAACAAGTCAACCTTGTAGTTGTTAAGCTTTATGTGGTAAAAAGCCTTTGACTCTTTTTTGTATAATTTAGGTAAGCTATGCACGCATTAATTGAATACATCCCACTCATACTGTTTTTTGCAGTTTTTAAGCTAGTCGATATTTACTGGGCTACCGGTTTATTAATGGCAACTACGCTCATTCAAGTTGCTTATAGCTACTTTAAACATGGCTCTGTGCCTACTCGTCAGTGGATATTTTTTGGCATTGCTGCCGTGTTTGGTACGTTAACGCTAGTACTTCACGATGAGCAATACATTAAATGGAAAGCAACGCTGATATACGCAGGTTTAAGTTTAACGTTACTTATTAGCCGTTATGCACTTAAAAAAAATCTCGTTAAAAAAGCGCTTAGTTCAATACTCGAAAATGCTAATGATACAAAACAAGCCATTGTTGTACCTGAGCCTTTATGGAATAAGCTCAACCTAATGTGGGTTGTAATTACTGCTGGCATCGCAGCACTAAACATTTATATTGCATATAATTTTTCACTCGACTTTTGGGTTAACTTTAAAGTATTTGGTTTAATGGGTATTACTTTTGTGAGTATTTTTGTAACCATTATTGCCTTGTACAAATACCTCCCTAGTGAAGAAGAACCCGTAAAGTAAGCCCCCTCGTCATAAAAGTGTCGTCTTAGCTTGATAGCTTATTAAAAAAGTAAGTTGAGACGACCTTGAACGCCAATCAATATCGCTGGTTTGAATTTACCCTCATTTTTGTATTGCTACCCTTATTGGGCTTTGGATTGCGCGAGCATTTAGCTAATTGGCTTATTCCTGCGCTTATTATACTTATGAGTGTGTGTTGTATGTTGCTTCTTAGCGATCCTCATTTTAAGCGTTTTAGACTCACAAGCCTTGGGCAATTTTCTGCAGTTAAAAAGCGTGTGTTTAGCTTCTTTTTTTTAGGTGCGCTGTTCTCGGGGATGTTTTACGGGATTATTCATCAAGGTAACTGGTTTACCCTACCCCGCAACTCGTTTAATGATTGGCTTTTACTGTTGTTGCTCTACCCAATACTGTCGGTTATTCCTCAGGAGTTAATATTCAGAACCTACTTTTTTCATCGTTATAAACGAATTATGCCAAAAAAAGCCGTGCGTATAATAATTAGTGCAACTGTATTTGCGCTGGCGCATATTGTGTATGCAAATTGGATTGCAGTAGGTTTAGCATTTTTAGGTGGCTTACTGTTTGCTTATACCTACGCACAAAGCCGCTCAACCGTCGTGTGCGTTATTGAGCACAGTTTATGGGGGATATGGATGTTTACACTCGGGATCGGCAGCTACCTTGATTCAGGCGCATTTAACTAATATAACAAGCATTAAAAATCCGATACTAGAAAACTAATATCGGATTTTGAATATTTCTAAAACCACTTAACTAATGATTAAAATAACGATTCAAACTCACCATTTGGAAATAAAACACCAGGAATACCACGTACTGCTGTAACGTCAGCTATTTTAGTATCACCAAAATATAAACCGCCACTGTAATTACGGCCCTTTTGTTTTACATCTAACCAACGTCCATTTTCGCCTTTCGCTATTAGATTAATGTTGCCACTAACATCACGAATACGTAAATCTAGCGCACGGTTTTTTATACTAACAAATATATCTGTAGAGGTAAGTTCTGATAAGTTTTCAACATCGCCCACGTAAGCAAACTTAAAATCGCTTGCACCACTCAACGGAAAATCTAATTCAAAAGTAAATGCTAAATCGTCATTATCTTCACCAATAAAAGGCGAAGCCTCTACTGCTGTAATATGAAATGCAGTGCTCTGAATGTCACTTACGTAATCGCCATTAAAATCAAAAGTAGATAACGTCGTAGACTCTTCACCTAATGAATTAACAAAACGATTTAAGTTTAGTGACAAGTCACCTTCAAGTTTACCAGCTGCTTTATTGATAATTACATTGGTCGTTACCTGTGTAATACCTGTATCGGCTTCTGGGTTTAATTCACTTTGTGCATCTATGCCGTCAAATTGAATCAGTAGTTCACTTACATCTACACTTAAAACCGTAGCACCATTTGTGACTGTTGCGCTCATTACACCTTCAATTTTATTACCTAATACACCACTTACTCTAAATGTTGGAATTGATAAATCAATTGTTATAGGTAAATCATCATATGTGCCAGTTATAGCCCAAGTATAAGGTGATTGGCTGTAATCAATATCTAAGTCACGAAGTTTATATTGTCCTGATGGTGTAGAGCCATCAGCTAGTGGTGAATAATTTGTAATAACTTCGTTTAAAGCATTAGTAAGTGCATCAAGTGTTCTTTGTGTGTCTTCATCAAACGCACTTTCAAGCTCAGCGAATTTTGCGTCTAATTCATCTGAATAGCTTTTTTCTTGAAGTCTTGCTGCACCTATAATATTTCGTGTATCAACAAGTAACTCTCTTGAATCTAAGCTTTGAACTTCTGTTGAGCGAGCCTGCCAATTTGTAAATGTAGTTACACTTGCAATCGTTTGCTTAACTTGACCAGCTACATTTTGCAGTAAAGCATTACCTTGGTCGCTAAATAAGTTATCTGTAACATACTGCGCTGCTAAATCGCTATAATCTTGCCATGCTTGCTGGTCAGTCTCTAAGTTAGTAAATGCATTAAAAGCACTTTCAACACTAAACGAACTATCAGCAACACCAGCTAAAATTGCCGCGTAAGTAAATGCATTAGTAACCATTTCTGCTTCAACACTTGCATTTAAATTGCTGTGCGTTAAATGATAAAAAGGCGTGGCTGATAAACTAGCTTGCGTAGCACTAAAGCCTTCATCTGTAATTGCTTTACTCAATGGCGATAAATAAACCGTATTTACACCTGGTGCACTAAATGCATCTGCTTTGTAATTAAGAGTAACGGCTGTCAATTCTTGGTAGTCTATTAAACGGTTTGCGTTTAAGTCATTTACATCACCACGAACTGTTCTGCCACAACCTGTAAAGCGAGGACAAGGTAGAGCAGTATCACTCGGTATAAACTCAAAACTATTAAAAGTAAGTGGAGTTACACTTACACTCGCAGTATTGATGTTTTCGACTTCAATTGATTCTTGCACCACCCCGTCGCTATCTAAAACATTAAGCGTGCCCTGTGGTGATTGCCAATTAGATACATAAAAACTCACAGAAGAAGATGTAGCAATCTCACTCACTGCAACAGATTCTGAACTGTCACTGTCTGATGAAGAACCACAACCTACCAATGCAATAGCTACCCCTAAGGGTATAATTTGTTTTAACATCTTCATTCCTTAAAACTTAATGTTCACGTACCAATTCACATTAGCATAATAGGCTTTATCTAAATCTAGGCTATCAGTTTGTAAATTAAGACCAAAATACTCGTTTTCTATACCAACTAAAAATGCTTCACTTTTTGTCTCATAGCCTGCCTGTACTTTCCAATGATCCCAAAAGTGTATACGGCCTTTTAATTGGCTGAACGTGTCTTTGTCGTAACGTTTTAAAGTTAACTGAGTCGAAAATCGGTCGTTTATTCTGTAATCGGCAAATGCTTGTAGTCGCATTTCCATTTCTAAATCATGAGATACCGTATTTCCAAATGCAGATGTTTTTAATGAAACTGTTGGCTGAGTAATAATATCGCCGTTGTCATCTTCGCTAAATGGAATTTCAGTAGTTTGACCTTTTACAGAGCCGCTGTCTTCGTACTCTGTTTTATAGAGTAAATCTTTTACGCTAAAACCAACTTGAAGCTCATCATTTACTTGCCAATCAGCAAAAATATCTAGGCTATAGCCAAGCCCTTCAGGTTTTTGTGAAGGTGAAAACTTTTTAAATAATATGTCTTTTGAAAAGTTGTAATCGACAGTTACAGCGCCTTCAACTTCATCACTATAAATTTCACCATTTACAGTGGCATCTTGATAGTGCGAGCTGGCAAAAACAGAAAGTTTAGGTGTTATTGTTAATGCATTTTTATCTAAAAATTTAAAATCATAAGATACAAATACACCGTTAGACGTTGCTTGTTTAGCATCAAGGTAATATGTATAAAATCTATCTTCAAACTCTAGATCATTTTTTTCGGTATGAGTATATTTGGCTGTATCAGGATCAAAGTTAAGAACATAGTCGTAACGACTTTGTAAACCTACCTTAAAATTACCGTAGCCAACACCTACTTCAAATATATTATAGGTGAATGCACTGTCACCCGATTTTAATGGAGCATCAAAATCATCTACAAAGGCTTGTACTGGTTGTGCTTCTGTATAAATTTCTGCGTCAAAGTGGGTAAAAATTTGAAATTGGTTATCTGCGGAAGCAAGAGGAGAAATAAAAGCTGTTGAAAATCCTAACAAGAGAATTTTTTTTTTCATAATTTAATCGCTTTCTATAAAAAAAGGGAAAAGCGCTGCTTTCCCCTTTTATAGTTTAAATATTACTTAGATGAATCAATTAAATCAACATCAGTGTAATCAACTACGTCACCATCAATGTAAGTAATTGAAAGACCGTTTGTTGTTTTAGCTGCAGTACCAAAAGACATCATCATCTCATTGTACATAGCCATAACGTCACCAGTGTAACCTGCACTTTCATTACCAGTAATAGACAACGTGTAACCCATTGCATTATTTACTGTAATAGTTAAAGCACTTGCTTCTTCCATGTCGCTGTCAAGGTATGTAGTCATTACTTTAAAGTCTACATCACCAGAAACACCCTCTAATGTAATAGAGCCTGAATCTGTTGCATCATCAGCTGTAATACTTAACATACCAGTGAAGCCAGAATCACCATCCATGATTTCAACATGGTTAGCCGTTTCAGTCATTATGATTTCTGCATCATCTACATTGTCAGCAGTTACTGCGCCATCAAAAGTAAATACTAAACATGAATCGATTTGAGTAGCATCAATTGTACCGGCTGCAAAATCAACACAATCTGTAAGTGCTTGTGTTTGTGTAGCAGCAGTAACAAGCTCAACAGATACGTCATTCTCACCTTTTAATGTAGCGCCCCAAGCAACAACAAGCTTGTCGCCTTCATAAGAAGCCGCTGCATTAATCATCTCACCTGTAGTAGCATTGCTAAGCATTAGCGTAAGATCATCTAAGCTGTAAGTATAATCCCAATCTGCATTGCGAGTTGATGTGCCTGTACCTGAGTTATTACCCATTTCAGCTAATTCATCAATTACGTCTGCAAGAATGTCTGCTGCATCAGCAACTGCATCAGCACCAGTGCCTGTAAGCACAGTCATAGTCGATAATGACTCTGATGTAGCTTTAACAGAAGTTAGTACTTCAAGTTTTGCAACTGCAGTTTCAGCAGCAAGCTGTAGATTATAAGCTGTTACAAATTGCTCGCTAGCTAGTTCACCTTGAGCTACAGCAGCTGTTTGCATAGCTGTAAGCGCATCAATCATTGCTTGTGCGCCTTCGCCTTCAAGTTCTAGGTAGGCATTAGCAGCAACAAGTGCTTGCTCAATAGCAATTTCAAGTGCATCAACAGCAGCAGCAAAATCAGACGCAGCAGTAACGGCAGTCATTGCAAGCTCAAGAGCTTCTGTTGCGTTTGCAGCTGTATCTACCATTGCATTTTCTGCGTTAGCAAGTGCGCTAGTAGAAGCCGCTTCAGCTGTGTCTGCTACTGATTTTTTCTCATCAGCAACGTCTGCAGTGTCTTCAGCAACTAGTTTTGCAGCAGCAAGAGCCACATCAAACTCTGTAATCGCTGCTTCAGCTTCAGCTACTAGTGCAGCTAGTGCCGCGTCGTATGCAGCGGTGTCAGTTACAGCAACAGATGCATCTGTTTGCAACGATGTTGCAGAATCAAGAACTTGTTGGTAATCAGAGCTTTGAGTAACTAACGCTTTTGCAGCAGTTACATAGCCTTGTGATTTAACAAAAATAGAGTCTGCTTTAGCTGTTAAATCAGCCGTAGTAGCTTCATTTTTCAGTAATGTAACAGCGCTTACAAATGCAGCTGCGTTATCAGCTGTAAGAGCATCGCCACCCATTGCTTGAACATCTGCAAGTGAGCTTTGAGCTGTTTCAATGCTCATTTCTAATGCAGTAAGTGCAGTTTGAGAAGCAGTAACTTCTACTGTTAAAGCAGCTGCTAGAGCTGTATAAAAATCATCTCCAACTGTACATTCTGCACCAGTACAACCAATTACTTCTAGTGCTTTTTTAACTTTTACTGCAGCGGCTGCAAGGCTCGCATCAGTTGCTGCACCATTTTTAACAGCTTTATCTTTAGCAGCTTTTGCTTTTTTAGCAACATCAGCTGAGTTAGCAGCAAATGCAACTATCTCACCAGCAGTAGGAGCTGGGATTTTTGCTGCGAAAGCGGCTTCTAATGCAGTTTTAATGTCATCTTCAGTACCAGTAGCAATGGCAACAAAAACATTTGCAGTATTTGTAATAGCTGTTTGTAACATTGTCGCTATTGCTGCAATGCTAGCATCAGCATTACCTTTAAACTGGCCTGATTTAATACCAGCTTTAATGCTGCTCATTACATCACCAATTGAAGGTAAACCTTGAATTGAAGATGAAAGCTGTGCAATTGCTAAAATACCGTCAGTAAGTTCTTCTTCGCCATCAACATCACTTAAATCTACAGCGCCGCCGTTAGATAAATCACCAATAATAGCTGAAAGTAAAAGTGCAGCGTCTTGACCCATTACTTGTACAACAGTATCTAAGCTTGCTTTAGCAATTGCGTCTTCATCTACACTTGAACCTGAGTCAAGAAGAAGAGCCGCCACTAACGATGTTAAGAAAGTAACATTAGCTTTATAAGAAGCTTCTACATTAGCATCGCCTGCAGAACCACTTACTCCAGATGTATCTGCTTCAACAGCTGGAACAAATTTAACAACTGAAAGCTCTAGGTCAGTTTTGTACCATTCGCCAAACTCAATCGCAGTATCGCCATCATTTACGTCATCTTCTTCTGGCGCTACATCGTAATCGCCACAACCTACGTAAGCATCACAACGTAAAAAGCTATCATCGCCTTCTGCAGACGTTTTAACAGTAATGTAAACTGGTCCAGTAAAGTCATCATCTAAGTAGATGCTGTAACGGCCGCTTTCATCAGTTAATACTTCAGGGTTAGCAGCAATTTTACTTGCTTCTACTGCAGCATCAGCAGCACTTTGTGATAGTGCTTCTTCAGAAAAAGACTCTGCTTCTGCTGAAGCAGCTGAGCGAAACGCAACAGGAACGCTTTGACCAGATGCATCTAAAGTCATTACAGTTACTACTGCATTTTTCATTGAACCTTTAACTGCTTTACCAGTTACTTCAATGTTGAACTGTGCATCACCTGCTGCAGTAAAAGATTCTACCGGTGTAACAGGAATGTTTCTGTCATTGTCCGAACCACATGCTGTTAAGCCTAGTGTTAGTGCAACTGAAGCTGCAATAGGTGTAAATTTGATCGTACGCTTTACCATTTATTTCTCCTTGAGAGCCTGGAATGGGTATCTGAAATTAGTTTAGTAGATAGTAGTTTATGTAAATCTTTTATGTTTAAAAACGTAAAACAGGAACACAATCATAACCTTTGTTACCAGAACATTAAAAATACCATTAAGCTATATAGTTATGCTACATATTTATACATTTTATAGAAGTATTTATCTTATTTCACGGGCTACTTCTTTATCAGCATCTAAATTATTCAATAACCTGTAGACACTCATAAAGAACCATCACGTATTGATACAATATATCCACTTTATTAAATGAATATTACATATAATCTAGTTTGTTAATTATATACTTCAAGTAAATGCGATGGATGAAAGCTAAATAAGAGGGAAATTAGATGAATTAATGAAAAAGAACTGTTTATATCGAGGATTAACTAATTCTACTTTAGCTAAGCAAACGTTTAGATAAATTGTTTACTCAACTAAAGTAAATGTTTAGTTTGGTGTGATTTAGTCAGTTATTGCTGAGGAACTCTTACAACCCCTTCCATTAGTACACGTGCACTTCGGCTCATACTTGCTTTAGTAACTTGCCAATTACCTGCAGTATTTTTAGCTTCAGCACCTACTTTTAACGTGCCCGACGGATGACCAAAGTTAACTTCACTTAATGCACCACCACCAGCGGCTATATTTACGAGTGTGCCTTCAATCGCGGCAGCAGTGCCAATAGCAACAGCAGCTGTCCCCATCATGGCATGGTGCAGTTTACCCATCGACATAGCGCGTACGAGTAAGTTAATATTTGCAGCTTCAATAAGCTTTCCGCTAGACGCTTTATAATCTAAAGGCGATGCAACAAACGCAACTTTAGGCGTATGTTGGCGAGCTTGCGCTTCACTAATGTTAGTGATTAAGCCCATTTTAACAGCGCCATAAGCACGAATGGTTTCAAGCTTTTTAAGCGCTGCAACATCGTTATTTATATCGTCTTGCAGCTCTGTGCCGGTATAACCAATATCAGTGGCGTTAATAAATATGGTAGGAATACCTGCATTTATCATTGTTGCTTTTAAAGTACCAACACCGGGTACTTCTAAGTCATCAACTACGTTACCTGTTGGAAATAACGCGCCATCGCCATCGGCTGGGTCAATAAATTCAAGTTTTACTTCAGCTGCAGCAAAAGTAACGCCATCGAGCTCAAAGTCGCCGGTTTCTTGTACTTCGCCATTTGTCATGGGGACATGCACTAATATGCTTTTTTTAATATTAGCCTGCCACACACGCACAATAGCAACACCGTTATTAGGTACTCTGCTTTTATCGACCAAACCATTACTAATGGCAAAAGCACCCACTGCTGACGTTAAGTTGCCGCAGTTACCGCTCCAATCTACAAAAGGTTTATCTATCGCCACTTGACCAAACAAGTAATCAACATCGTGGTCAGTTTGCTCACTTTTACTTAAGATTACGGTTTTACTGGTACTTGATGTAGCACCGCCCATGCCATCCGTTTGCTTAGCATACGGATCGGGGCTGCCAATAACGCGCAGTAATAAATTATCGCGCGCCTCGCCTGCTACTTGAGCAGGCTTTGGCAAGTCAGTTAAATTAAAAAACACACCTTTACTGGTGCCGCCACGCATATAGGTTGCAGGCACTTTAATTTGCGGTTTAAACATAATGCTTGCCCTTATGCAGATTGTGCTGCTTCTAAAAAGTCTTGTGCAAAGCGTTGTAACACACCACCAGCCGCGTAAATAGAAAGCTCTTCTTGGGTATCGATACGGCACTTCATAGGCACAGTGAGTACTTCACCGTCTTTACGAGTAATACTTAAATTAACGGTGGCACCTGGTTTTAAATCGCCTGCTACATCGTACGTTTCACTGCCATCCAGCTTTAGAGTTTTACGCGTTGTGCCTGCTTTAAACTCAAGCGGTAAAACACCCATACCAATTAGGTTAGTACGGTGAATACGCTCAAAACCTTCAGCTGCTATTACTTCAACGCCTGCAAGTCTTACGCCTTTTGCTGCCCAATCGCGCGACGAACCTTGCCCGTAATCGGCACCAGCTACAATAATAAGCGGTTGTTTACGCTCCATGTAGGCTTCGATTGCTTCCCACATACGGGTATTAGTGCCTTGTGGTTCTAAGCGTGCGTAAGAGCCTTGCTTAACTTCGCCGTTTTCGTCCAGTACCATTTCATTAAGTAGTTTTGGGTTTGCAAATGTTGCGCGCTGCGCTGTTAAATGATCGCCCCGGTGCGTTGCATACGAGTTGTAGTCTTCCTCTGGCACGTTCATTTTGGTCAGGTATTCACCAGCAGCACTACTTGCCATAATTGCGTTTGATGGCGATAAATGATCGGTTGTAATGTTATCGCCAAGAACTGCAAGCGCACGCATACCGGTCATTGTGCGCTCACCCGCAAGTGCACCTTCCCAATAAGGAGGGCGACGAATGTACGTACTTTCTGGGCGCCAGTCGTAAAGTGGGTCGTTATCTTCACCGTAATCTACGGTTAAATTAAACATTGGCTCGTATACTTTTCTAAACTGCTCTGGCTTAACGCTTTGCTTAATTACTGCATCAATCTCTTCGTCTGACGGCCATAAATCTTTAAGCGTAATATCGTTGCCTTGTTGATCTTGCCCTAGTATTCCTTTTTCAATATCAAAGCGAATAGTGCCTGCAATGGCGTACGCAACAACTAAAGGAGGTGACGCTAAAAATGCTTGCTTAGCATAAGGGTGAATGCGTCCATCAAAGTTACGATTGCCCGAAAGCACCGCTGTAGTGTATAAATCGCGATCGATTACTTCTTTTTGAATAATAGGGTCAAGCGCCCCGCTCATACCATTACAGGTAGTACACGCAAAACCAACAATGCCAAAGCCAAGTAGCTCAAGCTCTGCTAGTAGGTTTGCATCTTCAAGGTATGATTGCACCGCTTTTGAGCCTGGTGCTAATGAGGTTTTAACCCAAGGTTTGCGCATTAAACCCTTAGCATTTGCGTTACGGGCAAGGAGTGCAGCGGCAATTACATTGCGTGGATTACTGGTATTGGTACAACTAGTAATAGCCGCAATAATACATGCGCCGTCTGGCATTAAGCCTTCTTCATTTTCAACAATGCCCGAAATACCTTCTTTAGCTAAATCGCTTGTCGATACACGGCGGTGTGGATTCGATGGACCCGCAATATTGCGCCCCACGCTTGATAAATCAAACTTAAGCACACGCTCATATTTTGCGGTTTTTAAGCTATCGCTCCAAAGGCCCGCTGTTTTTGCGTAGTTTTCTACAAGGGCTATTTGTTCTTCTTCGCGGCCAGTTAAACGCAAGTAATCTATTGTTTTATCATCGATATAAAACATAGCTGCAGTTGCGCCAAATTCAGGCGTCATGTTCGAAATGGTTGCTCTGTCACCAAGAGTAAGCGCATCAGCACCTTCACCGTAAAACTCTAAATAAGTAGATACAACACGTTGCTCACGTAAAAATTCAGTAATGGCGAGCACAATATCGGTTGCGGTAATACCAGGTTGGCGTTTGCCTGTTAGCTCAACACCGACAATATCGGGTAAGCGAATATAAGAAGCACGGCCAAGCATTACACTTTCAGCTTCAAGCCCACCTACGCCCACGGCAATAACGCCCAGTGCATCAACATGTGGTGTGTGGCTATCGGTACCAACTAAAGTATCTGGAAATGCAATGCCATCTCGATTTTGAATAACCGGCGACATTTTTTCAAGATTAATTTGATGCATAATGCCGTTACCCGGTGGAATAACATCAATATTTTTAAAGGCAGTTTTAGTCCAGTTTATAAAGTGAAAACGGTCGTCATTTCGTCTGTCTTCAATGGCGCGGTTTTTTTCAAATGCATCAGGATCAAAACCAGCATGCTCTACCGCTAGTGAATGATCCACTATTAACTGCGTGGGTACCACAGGATTCACTTTTGCCGGATCGCCGCCTTTAGCTGCAATTGCATCACGAAGCCCTGCTAAATCAACAAGTGCCGTTTGGCCTAAAATATCGTGGCATACTACGCGCGCCGGATACCAAGGGAAATCTAAATCTTGCTTGCGCTCAATTAGCTGATTAAGTGCATCGGTTAACATGGCAGGGTCGCATCGGCGTACTAGGTTTTCGGCAAATACACGTGATGAATAAGGTAGCGTGGCGTATGCACCTGGCTTAATTGCATCTACGGCTTCTTGGGTATCGTAGTAGTCGACATTTGAGCCCGGTAAGGGTTTACGGTATTGGGTGTTATTAATTATGGTCATGGTAAGGGTTCGCTAATTTGGTGACGGTGTTTGCTCACAGCTAGCGTGTTTAATGAAAAGTTTGAGAAAAACTGCTCGCTAGTGGCTATGTGCAATAAAAAAGTGAGCACATACGTGCTCACCCATTTTTTAACGTGACTCTATTGGTGTGTAACTACGTGCATCAGGGCCTGTGTAATCGGCACTTGGGCGGATAATACGGTTGTTAGCGCGTTGCTCTTTTACATGCGCAGTCCAACCAGTAACACGGCTCATTACAAATATTGGCGTAAATAATTTAGTCGGAATATCCATAAAATGATAAGCAGATGCATGGAAAAAATCGGCATTACAAAACAGCTTTTTCTCGCGCCACATAATCTCTTCACAACGAACAGACACAGGGTAAAGCACGGTATCGCCTACCTCTGCCGCTAGTTTTTCAGACCATTTTTTAATAATTACATTGCGTGGATCAGATTCGCGATAAATAGCATGACCAAAGCCCATTATTTTATCTTTACGTTCAAGCATGCCCATTACTTCTTGCTCAGCATGCTCAGCACTTGTAAAACCTTGAATCATATCCATAGCGGCTTCGTTAGCACCACCATGAAGTGGGCCACGTAGCGTACCAATCGCACCTGTTACACAAGAGTGAATATCAGAAAGCGTTGATGCACACACGCGACCCGCAAATGTAGAAGCATTAAACTCGTGCTCTGCGTATAAAATTAGTGATACGTTCATCACTTGTGCAAATAACTCGCTAGGTGCTTTGTCATGTAATAGCGTTAAAAAGTGTGCACCGACAGAGTCGTCATCTGTTTGAGTCTCAATGCGTACGCCATCATGTGTAAAGCGGTACCAGTAACAAATAATACTTGGGAATACAGCAACCATACGATCAATTGCATCATTGGCTTGGCTAAAATCAAGCTCTGTTTCAAGGTTACCCAACATAGAGCAACCTGTGCGCATTACATCCATTGGATGCGCGTCTTTAGGAATGTTTTCGAGCACGGTTTTAAGCGCATCGGGTAAGCCGCGTAAACTTTTTAGCTTTGCTTTATACTCAGCCAATTCGCTTGTTGTAGGTAACTCACCGCGTGAAAGTAAAAAAGACACTTCTTCAAACTGCGCTTTTTCGGCCAGTTCACTAATATCATAACCACAATACGTTAAGCCAGAACCACTTTGTCCTACAGTACACAATGCTGTTTGACCAGCTACTTGTCCGCGTAAACCCGCGCCACCTAATGCTTTATCTACCATGATTTTCTCCTATCTTAAATTTGTGTGTGATATCTGTTCTAATAATTATTATTTGTCAGATTTTGATGAAAAAAGTGTATCGAGTGTGTTCTCGTACGTGTGGTAATCTAAAAAGTCGTAAAGCTCTGAACGCGTTTGCATATTTTCAATTTGGCTTTGTTGCGAGCCTTCATTTATAATTGCTGAATACACGTTTAGCGCTGCTTTATTCATGGCTCTAAATGCGCTGAGTGGGTAAAGGACCATTTCAACGCCTACATCACTTAACTGCTCTTTAGTGTAAATAGGTGTTTGGCCAAATTCAGTAATGTTTGCCAAAATGGGTGCATTAATCGCTTTTGCAAACGCTTGATAGTCTGCAAGGTCGTGTACGGCTTCTGCAAAAATCGCGTCAGCACCGGCTTCAACACAGGCAGCTGCACGGTCTATCGCGGCATTTAAACCTTCTTTTTGAAATGCATCGGTACGGGCCATAATGTAAAAATCGCTATCGGTTTTTGCATCAACTGCTGCTTTAATGCGGTCAACCATTTCACCTTGGCTTACAATCTCTTTATTAGGACGGTGGCCACAGCGCTTTTGCGCTACTTGGTCTTCTATATGAAAACCCGCCGCACCGGCTTTAGTCATTTCTTTTACTGTGCGTGCAATGTTAAACGCCCCACCCCAACCGGTATCGGCATCAACAAGTAGTGGTAAATCGCTCGCACCCGTAATACGACGAATATCTTCAAGCACGTTATCAAGGCTTGTCATACCCAAATCAGGCATACCAAACGAGGCGTTTGCAACACCGGCACCTGAGAGGTAAATAGCTTGGTGACCCATTTTTTCAGCCATCATCGCTGTGTAGGCGTTAATAGTACCTACTACTTGTAACGGGCGGTTATTGGCAATAGCGTGTTTAAATTTTAATCCTGCTGACATTACTTTCTCCTCACTTTGAACGGTTGCTACGTGGAGTAACTTATAGTTTTAATCTGTAATTGTGACTTTTTAACTGCTCTGCTTAACTTTTAGCAGCTCATACCAATCATTATGGGTATGAGGTCTATTTAACGATAAGAAAATCGTTCTGTAACTAGGCAATAATTTTTATGTTTAGTGGTTCTAAATAAAAAATTCTTAACGACGTTATAGGACTATTTAATCCGTTAAATTGTTCGAATACTTATACTGATTGGTATACATCAAATTTGGTTTGAATATTTGCTTGCGATGCACTTATGTGGCGCTTCATAAGCATTTCGGCCAGTTCGCCATCGTGGTTTTCAATCGCGTTAATAATAGCTAAATGCTCATCAAACGCTTTTGATACACGCGGCCCCACCATGCCCATTTGTACACGGTACATGCGTATTAATTGATAGAGCTCATTACACAGTAAATGAATTAAATGCGCGTTTTTACTGCCTTGAATAATACGGTAATGAAAATCTAAATCGCCGGCTTCTTGATAATAAGATTCGCCCTCTTTAACACGTTGTGTTTGTAGGTGCTGATTAAGTAATTGCTTTAAGCCTTTTACTTCTTCGGGTTCCATATTGTCGGCAGCAAGTCTACATGCCAAGCCTTCAAGCGAACTACGAACTTGATAAACTTCAATCAAACGCTCAGCAGTAAGGGCAACTACTCGGCAACCTACGTTAGCTTTACGCTCAACAAGGTAGCAACTTTCTAGGCGATTTAACGCCTCTCTAAGCGTTGCACGGCTTACACCATAACGTTTGGCAAGCTCAGGTTCTGATATTTTACTGCCTTGAACTATGCTGCCTTCAACAATCTCACGGCGCATATCTACAAATACTTGATCTGATGCGGTAGTTATAGGCGCTTCGTTTAAAAATGTGTGTGTCATAAGTTATTTTTTAGATTGTCGACAATTAATGTGGTTACTATGGGCTTATTAAAAAATCATGTCAACCCTTAAACCTATCAAAATGGCTAAAAAACACACCCATTGTCGACACTATTAACCTAAAGTCGCATAAAAATGGTTTTACAATGGACTAAAACAGTGAAGTGTCGACAGCGTAATAAATCAGATGTTACGCTTTTTAGCGCTGAAAACACCTCGCATAAATGCTATTATCGCGCTTTATTTTTATAGTATGAGCTAACGCGTGAACGCCAACACTTTTATTCCTGAGCACTTTATTGATGACGTAAAAACCTATTTACCAGCGCATCTAAACTTAGATGACTTTTTAAATGCGTGTCGCAGACCACTCAGAAAATCTATCCGCGTTAATACTTTAAAAATTAGCATTGAAGAATTTGTAAAACGTGCCACTAAAAAAAATTGGCTACTAATCCCAATCCCATGGTGCAGCGAAGGTTTTTGGTTAGAACGCCCAAGCGATGAAGAGCAAAACCTAGCCCTAGGTAATACCGACTTACATCTAAGCGGTGCTATGTACGTACAAGAAGCAAGTTCAATGTTGCCCCCTATGGCATTAAAGCAAAGCATTGAACTCGCAGACTCTCAAAATAACATCGTGCTTGATATGGCATCAGCACCAGGCTCTAAAACATCGCAGCTTGCAGCACTTATGAATAACCAAGGCGTGCTTGTTGCAAATGAGCTTTCGTCATCTCGTTTAAAGGTACTTAGCGCAACACTCAAACGTATGGGCGTTGGTAACTGTGCACTCTCGCATTTTGATGGCGTTATATTTGGCAACTACATGTTTGAATGTTTTGATAGCATATTGTTAGATGCACCCTGCTCTGGCGAAGGCACAGTACGTAAAGACGCCGATGCACTCAAAAATTGGTCAATAGAATCAAACATACAAATAGCCCAAGTACAAAAAGACTTAATTAAAAGCGCTTTTTACGCATTAAAGCCAGGTGGTACCTTAGTGTATTCAACCTGCACACTTACCCCGCTCGAAAACCAACAAGTGTGCGATTATTTACTCAGTGAATTTGGCGACTATATTGCGCCTGAGTCACTAAGTGATTTATTTGAAGGTGCAAGCAAAGCCACCACAAATGAAGGCTATTTACATGTATGGCCGCAAACATTCGATAGCGAAGGCTTTTTTATTGCTAAATTTAAAAAGCACGCAAGTTGCGATAACCCAAATCAAACTGTTAAAAAAGGCGCATTCCCGTTTAACGAGTTTGATAAAAAGCAAAGTGCCGCGTTTATGCAATCGCTTAAAAAACACTTTGGGATAACTACCCTGCCAGGCAACTTAATGCAGCGCGACAAAGAACTGTGGTTATTTCCTGAGGGGTTTGGAGCCTTACAAAACAAAATTAAATATGCTCGTTTAGGTATTCAGATTGGCGTTATTCATAAAAATGGCGTGAGACTAACGCACGAATTTGCAACCGTATTTGGCAATGAGTGTAAAACTAATATTTACGCGTTAAATAACGAGCAAGCAAATGATTATTTTCAAGGTAAAGATATACGCTTAACTGAGGCAACTCAAACAATAGGTGAAGTAGTTTTAACGCTGTGTGGTTGCCCTATCGGGCTGGGTAAATGGCAAAAAAATAAGATTAAAAATTCACTACCACGAGATCTAGTGCAAAATACGCAGTTAATAAGCTGGGGTTAAACTAAAGTATAGAATAAGCATAATTAATCTAATCCTTTATTGCCAAATGCAACTAAGTGGCAAAATTAGTTATGCTTTTTTAGGTGGTTTTACTACACTTTTAAATACTTTCTTCTTCTCCCTAATGAACCAGAAAGTTTTTAGTTAACGCTAGACTCAATTTAGAGTCACTTTATGGCCCAGAGCAGCAAAAGCTCTGGGCATTTTTAATACGTTTAACAAACCTTAAAACGATTTACTTTAGAGCTTTTTAACAAAGACTAAAGTAATTTAAGGTATTGTTTTTACCTCCACATACACTCTCTTTTTACATATCCGTTTACTAATAACAATAGATCAAATAGCGCGCTGTTGAACATTATTTTTTTTCGTATTTTTACCAAATGTAATGAAGTATTTTTCTATATATTCATACGAAAAATACGATGCAACAACAGTAAATAAAAAAGGGGCTATGAGCATAATAGGAGTGTAAAACGCCAAATCAGTATTACTTTTAATTAAAACATATGAAACAGCGTAAAGAAAAAACATATGACTGCAATACATTGAATAAGATATATTGCCTAAAAATATTGAAATACGATTAGTTAAAATAACTCTGTAAAAAGATTGTAGCGGAGAGGTTGTCGCAGAAACCTCTATAAAAAAACAAATTGACCAAATCATGATAGGTATGATCCCGAAGAATCGATCATTAACCCATTGGTAAATTGATATAGAAAGTAAGAAAATAATTAAAGCAGAATAAAAGTTTGTATTTGTTAGCTTATTCATTTTATTAAAATTTAATAGAATTGCACTAAACATACCCACAAAAAACATATTGGAATTAACTAAAAAGAACGATCTATGCCTCATCACACCAAAAAAGAATTGACTTGAAGCCAAAATCAACATAACAAATAAGACAAGAAAACAAACATGTTTACGCAAAATAAATATAAAAAGTGGTGCAAGAATAAAAAATTGAAATTGAAGTGTTAAGCTCCAAGCTTGGCCCATTATGGTGTATGTGGGATTACTAAGAATGAACGATGGAGTGATCCCATGAAGCATGAATAAATGAGTAAAAAAGTGCAATTTAAAGTCTTTTAATGAGGCTGTTGCATATTTTAGCCTATCCGCAGTTTTCTCTATGTCCTCAGGAAAGTTTTGGAGTACAAACACAGTTTCATTAAGTATCAAAGCTGATAAAAACAAAAATAATAAATACGCAGGAAAAATTCTCAGTACTCTTTGCTTAATATATTTACTAAAAGGCACATCCTTACTTAATAGTAATAAAGTAATTACAAATCCACTTATTATAAAGAAAACATCTACGGCTAAACCTTTACCAAGTACCTTACCAAAGAAAGAGTCTTTATCTAATTCGAGGCCAGCCATCGTTATAGAATGTCCAATAACTACCCAAAGACACATTAACCCTCTCAAACCATCCAATCCAATAAACCTCATACTCAAAACTCCTTTTATGACTCTATAATTTTGATTTAAAAAAATAAAAACCCAGCTTGCTGGAAATTCGAATTCAATATTATCTACCTATAACCAATTAGTTATTTTACCCGCAGTAATCTTTAAAAATATAACTACTTCTAATTGCTTTAAAATGAGAACCGAATTGCAGCGATAAACACACTGTAGGTAGACGATTAATTTTTTTTGCCAACCTAAAAATCTCATAAAATTCATTACCATACTTAACTGCAGAGTTAAGCTCAGCAACATACAATGCTTTATACTTTGGAGGGAGTTGCTGCCAGTTCATTAGAGCTATTTGAATAATACCAAGCTGCACATCAAACTTGTACGGCCCGAATTTTTTGGCCTGCTGAATATACTCGTATACGTGCTCTGTCGGACCTTCTTGATAACTAACTACTTGCGCTAGTGCAATCCACGTTTCTGACCATGTTTGCCTTAACTCTAATGATTTTAACAGCTCTTTTTCTGCTTGTTGGTAAACCAAAAGCTTATTATTATTTTGGCCGCTATTTACAGCTAAATTGAGCATTTTTATATATGCACTAAGTTGCCAGTAATGAGGGTGTGTAGGCTCTTTTGCTGTTGAAAGGTTAATTGCACTCTCTGCAAGCTTTAACTCTTCAGAAGTAATTAAGCTAACCGGCTGCTTTAAAATATTGAGCGCATTAAAGTACCATGTATTTGCGCGCATACTTTGTAAGCTTTGATAGCTTATAATTAAAGTAATAACTGCAAGCAAAATTATTTGAGTAAGTCGTTTCATATTTAAATTATTCATTAAATAAAGACTCTGTTAAACGCTGTGGATTATTAAAAAACAAATTTTGCGCTTCAATTTCACCAATCAACTCGCTCACTATTTTTTTAGCTTTACTCAAAATAGGAGGCCTACGCTTAACTGAATGAGCATCAGATGCAACATAAGTTACTAAACCCTTTTTTAGCATATCTATACTAATATTTTTTGCAGTTTCGCCCCATGCACCTTCAATGCTTGAAGCTGTTAATTGAAAATCACAACCTAATTGCTTTAAACGATCAATATAAAAAGGATTTACTTGAATATCGCGATTACGCTCAGGGTGAGGAATAATTACTTTTATATTTTGTTTAGCTAGCCAATTTATAAACTTATCGTAGCCTTGGGGGACATGCGAATGCGGGAGTTCTAATAATAAATAATTTACTGAATTAAGTGTACCAATAAACGGGAGTTTATTACCAAGCACTAAACTCATTAGCTCTACATCAAGCCTAACTTCAGCGGCCACTGCTAGTTTAATACCAATATTATTTACTAATGCCTGTGCTTTTAAATTAGCAAGCTCGCTATACAATTGCGAAACCGAATTATTAAATCGCCCAATATGTATATGTGGCGTGGCAACCATATGGGTTATTCCATCATTTTGTGCAATATTCAATAGCGCTAAAGAATCACTTAAATCTTTAGCGCCATCATCTATTCCTGGCAAAATATGAGAATGAATATCAATCATAGATTTGCATTTAACTATGCATTAGGTTGTTCAGGTTTTTGCGAGTAATCATAATAGTCGTAATAACCATGGCTATGCTCGTCTTTACTTTTACTCATATCTACTTGGTTAAGCACAATACCTGCAACATGGGCTTTAGATTCAAACAGACGTTCAATACCCGCTTTAATCGGTTTAATTCGTGTAATATCCGACTTAACCACATAAATTACCGAATCTACACTTTGTGCAATCACTAAAGCATCACTTACAGCCTGTGTAGGCGGTGTATCTATAATTATATGGTCGTACTCAGCTTTTAATATAGTAAGCACCTCACTAAAGCGCGAGTTAGATAAAAGCTCTAGCGGGTTTCCTGGTATTTGGCCGCTAGGCATAATAGCGACGCCCGATTGCCCATCAATATGTACACACTCACTTAACTGCTCAGTGCCTATAATTAAATTGCTTAACCCCGGATGAAATACCGGTATATCGAAGCGTTTAGCAATACTTGGTTTGCGTAAATCAGCATCAATTAATAAAACTTTACCCATTTGCGCAAGCGACATAGCTAAATTAGCTGAGGTTGTGGTTTTACCCTCACCCGGAGCACTTGATGTTACGGCTATTACTTTATGATCGCGCTCTAACTGAGTTAATAGTAAACTAGTTCTGAACGTACGTACCGACTCTGCAAATCGCCTATAATTATCATCAAGATAAGCGTGTATCGGAAACACGCTATTTTTTGGTGTTTGCACATGTGGTAAAAGCCCAAGCATACGCTGCGCTAACTTACTTTCAATATCGTTTTTAGTTTTAACTGTATCGTTAAGTGCATCAAATATAAAGCTCATAACTACTGCAAAACCAAAACTTGCTACAAAAGCTAATATAACAATTAACTTTTTATTCGGTTTACTTGGATCTTTCGGGGCATAAGCTCTGTCAGTAAAGCGCGCAGCTGCCGAGCTAAAATCACTTGTTACTTCGGTTTCTTTAGAGCGAGATAAAAACGTATTAAATATATTACGATTGGTCTCTACTTCACGCTTTAGCTGGTTATATTGAGTTTCTTTACGCGTGATATCTTGATATTCAGCACGTATTTTAACTAAATCACGCTCAAGCGCACTAACCGTACGTGTTATACGGTTTAGCTCTTTTTCAATACCGGTAATAAGTCCCTTAATTTGCTTATTTAAGTTATTTTTTACAGTAGCAAGCTCAGCATTAGCGGAAATCATACGAGGATGCTTAGGGCCATATACTTCGCCTAAGTCACTTAACTTACGCTCAACTAATATAACTTCACGTTTTACGTCCTGTATTACTCTATGCGATGTAATCTCTGGCATACTGCCTAAAAGCTCTAAATTATTATTTCCATACTCTCTTATTACACGGTTAATGCTTTCAAGGTTATTTTTTTCGTTACGGGCAACAATTAACTGCTGAGATATTTGCTCAAGCTCTTGCGTGGCTAGCCCTGCTATCCCCTCAATATCAACTAATTTTTGCTGCTCTCGGTATTCTTGTAAACGTACCTCGGAGTCATCAAGCTGAATGCGTAATTGCGATAAGCGTGTATTTAACCAACTAGAAGCTTGTTGGGTAATCCCCATTTTTGCGCGCATTTGGCTTTCTATATACACTTCACCAATAGTATTAGCCACAAGTGCTGCTAATTTAGGGTCGCTCGACTCAAAGCCCACTCTTACTAATTGAGTTTTAGTGATAGGAGATATCGAAAGACGCGATTTAAAGGCAGCCAGCAAATCTAACATTTCGCGCTCAGCTTGCTCTTCAGGGGCGTATACAGTTACTTCTTTTTTATTTAAAAAAGGCAGTTGCTCTTTTACTGTAGCTTTAAGCTCACTTAAAAGAGAGGGTTTTGCTATAAAGTCTGTATGCGCTTTTAAATTAAGCTTAGTAATTACTTCACGAGCAATACTGTCAGATTTAATAACCTCAAACTGAGTAAGGTAGTATTCTTTTTTAGTCGAATCTAGCCCATAAATTTCATCAAAACTTACTGCCTTAGTTTGCTCCGCTTCGATAAGTAAAGTAGCCGTCGCTACATATTTAGGTATTAACGTGAGGGCTACCATTATAGTTAGTAAGGTAACTACAGTCGCAAAACCCAAAATACGCCATTTGGCACGTTTAATTACATTGAGGTAAGATCCTAAATCAATAATTTCTTCATTATTGCTCAGGTTTTCATTTGTTTGGTTCATTAATTACTGCCTTGTTAACTGCTTAAAACAAGCGTTGTTCTATTTTTATGGTATCGCCCGCTGCAATTTGGCTATTTAAATTCCCTTTTTGTTGCTGCTGTTTAGTTTGCTCTTTAAATATGTATATTTTATCAATCGAGGCGCGCTCAGTTAAACCACCGGCAAGCGCAATCGCTTGATTAACTGTCATCGCGGGTTGATAAGGATAAGCGCCAGGCTCTTTAACTTCACCATGAATATAAAAAGGGCGGTACTCAATAACCTGAACATATACATTGGGATTTATTAAATACTCAGGCTTTAAGCCTTGCGTTATAACTTGCTCAATCTCAGACGTATTAAGCCCCGCAAGTTTTACTTTACCTAAAAATGGGTAGTTAACTTCTCCGCTATTACCTAAAAGTGCAGTTACCTCTAGATCGGGCTGACCAAACACTTTAATTTCAACCTTATCTCCTGCGCCTATTACATAACTTTGCGCAGATTGAGCAAAACATACGCTGCTTAAAAATAGCAGCGTTAAACTAAAAATAAACTTCATTAATTAGCCTTTAAAGCAAACGTAAAATTAATACCTACAACTACTCGGTCAAACTCAATAGCAGATTGGGTAGAGTCTTTATCAATAAAATCTACATAAGTAGAAACCATACCAAAGTTACTCGCAACATAGTTTAACCCTAAGCGTGCGCTTTTAGTTTTATCCTTACGGCCAATATCACCCGTATATTGCTCATCAATGTAATTAATACCCGCAAGTGAGCTTAAATAATCGCTCCAGCTATGTGTCCAATTAATACCGTAAGTACTTTCTTTAATATAATCGCCCTGTACTAGCGGATCTTTAGCTGAGCGACTTGTTGTTAATTGCACTGTAGAATAACTAAGTGGCTGCCAGTTAACCCCGGCTTCCCAGCTTAAACCACTAAAGCCTTCTCGCTCATTGGCGCTAAAATCTTTATTTTGATAACCCAATTTAAATGAACCTGAGGTAAGTGCGGTTGCTTCCCATTCCATACCAATTAACACTTTTACGTCATCTGAGTCACGTGATATACCGCTGCTAGCTAAAAAGTCGTAACGGTAATTTTCTTGCTTAACTTCTAAAAAGGTACGTGTAGCAGCTTGAGTATTATAATAACCAGTAATACCAATTAATGATTTATCGTAATCACGAAACTGCGACACGGCTCTAAAATTTTGATATTTTTTACTATAAAAGCCAGCATTTAAAGCAACTTGCGCTTTTGAGCTTAGCGCACCGTATTCGTAGCGTGCTATAAAATTTTGCTGCTGATATTTCACAAGCTCATTGACTGTATCGCCAAGACCTTCAGTTAAACCACTACCACGCGGTTCATAAAGCCAGTCGGCTTTGCCATTAACATCTAAACGATGTTGACTAGTAAACTCCTTATGTACACCAGCTCCTATATTAACTTGAGTAAAATTATCGTCAGAATCTTTATTATGTAACGAACTACTCGTACCTAAATCAAGGTTATAACTATCGGGGCCGTCTTCAATAGCTGCCTTTATATTAGGCGTAATGGTCCAAATTGTACGCGACTCTTCATTTTCTGGAGTGCTAAAAAAGTTATTATTACTGCTTATACCCGTTTGTAACGTTGGCGTGATTTCGGCGCCATCTTTAGTTATAAAACTACCTGGTTTTAAATTAGCAGCTGCAGGTGCTGCAACCCCTACACTTAACAAAGCAAATATAGGTGCAAGTGTTTTAGTATGCATTCGCATTCTTAAATCCTTTAAAAATTGTCATAAAAATAATTTTTATATCAAACCATAACGACCAGTGCTTAATATAATGTAAGTCAAATTCAACACGTTTTTCCATTTTGTTCAGCGTATCAGTTTCGCCGCGCCATCCGTTAATTTGAGCCCAGCCTGTTATACCTGGCTTTGTTTTATGCCTAAACATATAAAACTCTACTTTTTTACGGTATTCCTCATTATGGGCAACCGCATGAGGCCTTGGCCCAACTATCGACATATCGCCTTTTAAAACATTTATAAATTGCGGTAATTCGTCAAGGCTTGTGCGGCGTAAAAAGCCACCTAAAGGTGTAATACGCACATCATTTTTTGTGGCTTGCGTTACCACTGCACTGTTTTCGGTAACACTCATTGAACGAAACTTCCATACTTTAATTTTACGTCCATCAAGCCCGTACCGGTCTTGCTTAAAAATCACAGGGCCTTTTGAGGTAAATTTAACAGCAAACGCAATTGCAACAAGTACAGGAGAAATCAGCATTAAAATAATAGAGGCAACAACTATATCTTCAGTACGCTTTATAAATTCACGAGCACCTATAAACGGTGATTCAAACACACTTAATGTGTCAACATCCCCCACATGCTCTATACGAGCATGTATTAAGTTAGATATTAAAAAGTCAGGAATTATATGCACATCAACCGTTGTATCACCTAACTGTAATAAAATATCGGCAATGCGTTTATCAGCCTTCATTGGCAATGCAATATACAACACGCCTATTTCACCATTACGCGCTGCATTAACCGCATCTTGAATACGTCCTGCAACATCGTGTTTTGTGGAGTTTTCAAAAAGGCGTTCTGGTTGCCTGTCGTCATAAAAACCTAAAAAATTAAAGCCAAGTTCGTCATTTTTAGTAATCTCGTTATATAAATGTACTGCTGACTCGGTAGCGCCAACAATGGCAACATTGCGCAAATTTAACCCTAGTTTACGTCTACTTCTTTTAAATAAGTATGCAGCAAGGCGCCAAGCATATAAAAAAGTTACACTTAACAAAAACCACAATCCTAGGCCAATACGCGAAAGCGACTCAGTAAACTTAAATGCAAACGATATAACTAATAAAACAAAAAATGCAGCAAATAAGGAGCCCCAAGCACAAAGCACCATAGTTCTAAATTTACCAGCACGCCAGGAGCGATAAGCGGAGAATATTTCAGCACAGTATAAAAAGCTTAAAGCAACGGTTAAGACTGAAACCATATAAATAGGAGTGAGCTCAAAACTGTAGAACAAAGCTGAGCATTGAAAGGCTAAAAACAGTGCAAAAATATCGAACAAACGATAAAAATTTGCATCCGACGAGCCATTGGGCTTAAACGTCCTTGAAGATGTCATACTATGAATTCCCTATAGCTATCTTTAAAAGTGAACTTAGCTCCACAAAACTATGCGGCAAATGTTACAGCATCATACTAAAGTATTCAACTTTAAGGATGAATTTATATAGCAATAGTATGCAAAATGTCTTTAAGTAGCGAGGAGCTGACACACAAAAAAACAAATATAAACTCATATAAACTTCAGTAAACATTTGCAAACCACCCCTAAACAGAAGCATATTATTTTTATTTAAACAGCTCCTTAAACCACGCCCATACTCCAAATGAGTAATTACTAAATATATCAATACCTAAAGCCGACTTAACTAAATAAATAATAAGCAGAAAAATTGTAATAACAAATAAACTAAATATAGATACGGTGATGGCCTGCGATATAGCTGCTATTTTTTGCTCTTTTTTACTAAGTTCTCGCCTGTTTCGACCAGCCAGTATAACAAAATAGTATCTGTATTTAAAAAACTTGAATACCCCTCTGCAATCAACAGCATGCTTACCCCACTGCCTTGCACCTATTGCCACTTTTAAATGAGCTAGCTGATCTTCAGTAAAGCTATCTTGCACATCACTAGGCATACGATTTAGTAAACTACGGATAGTTGGATCTGCTTTTAATTTCGACAAATGTAAACCTTACTTATTCTTAAAATATAAAAACGTTATATAATTTTATTAATATAAACAATAAAAAAGCCAACATTCACTTGATAGTAATTGAGTGATAAGTATTACTATTTAACCAGCTAGGTTAGCGGTTATAGCCGACACTATACAAACCTTTTAAATTAATATCACCAGCAGCACGATCTACGTGAAGTTAAAAGTTGTCAAACACAAACATATAGCTTTTGACTCTCTTTTTCAAAATCAAAAAAACGGATTACAAATAAGGTAACAAATAATATATGCGTGAAGGAGGATTGAAAATACTAAATGCAATAAAGACGAAAATTCAAGGTAGGGCCAAGACAAAAACAATTCCTAGCCCTTTTTACAGTATAAATTTAGTTTAGATATAACACTCAACATACCTGAGAGAAAATTTAAGCGTATATGTTTAAATATAACCTCTATTGTTCTATGTTTTTATAGATAAAATAAAATTTTACTTAAAATTAATTTTTCGTACCACTATCATTAGCGACTAAATATATAATGCTTTAAGTATTTAGTATTTTCAGTGTAGCTAATCAGCTCAGAATAAAATACACTATTCCCCCCAAAAGCCTGCGTGCAAGTCTGTTGCGCTAAAATATCATAATCGGCATTTACCTCTAATATTAGAGGGCCATTTTCAGTTAAAGCAATATCCCAACCTAATGATTTAAGGTTTGGAAACTGTAAAGCAGCTTTTTTAACAATATTAATAATTTCATCCCAATATGGAACCGTTAGACCAGAAAAGACAGCGCCTGTATTTGGGTGCTCTGAATATAGATTCTTACAATAGTCGATACCTAATGAACTTAATTCTCCAGTCTCAGTATTAACATTTACGCCTATTCCACCAGACTTCCCAGACCAATTATCGACCTTACGGCCATTCCTGCCTATGCGTAAATAGGCTGAATTGATAATCGCTTCACCTGCTTTTGAAAGTAAGGAATCTACTCTTACTGTATTTACTGACTCAGGATAAAGGCTCTGGTTAAATGAATGCTGCTGTATCTTTTCTTCAATTAAATAACTACAAGGCGATTCAGAGAATATTTTTTCTAATAACTCTACTGAGGTATAAGTAACACCCGACATTTCAAACTTTTTTATAGCATTTATATTTACATTAATTACATTAACTCCAACACCTTGGGATGAATCAATTACAGGTTTAATAACAATCGCAGGCGTAATGATAGCGTCTAAAACATCTTTAGCATTCGCGCCATTGAGACCTATTGACTCATTTGTATATGTATTATGGGAAATTACATTTATTAACTTAGCCGTTGGTATATTAGAATCAGCCATCAACTTATGAAATAAAAACTTATCGTCAGCAAATACTGTATACCTGCTATCATTTAAGTATTTTTGTCTAAAGTCACCAAAAAGTAATCCGGTTGAATATAGTTTAACTTCGTCTAAACCTTTACCTTTTTTGTATCCATCATATTTAAAATAATTATGAGGCCAATATTTTATCGCTCGCGCCAACAAGTAAAGCTCTTTAACTTGTTGTAATAATGGCTTCCTTTCCTTATCGTGAAGCATTTTGACAATAAATTCATTATAGAGATAAGTCACCCTATCTTTATTAATAACATTAAACATACTAACTTCCTTTTTTAGCTTTAAATTTTTCACTTAATAAAAGTATTAAAAACTTTGTATTTGTTTTTAAATAGCGCTTCCACATTCTACCTGGTTCTTGTATTACTCTATAAAGCCATTCAAGCCCTGCTTTTTGCATCCACTGTGGTGCACGTTTTACTTTACCGGCAACCACATCAAATGTGCCGCCTACCCCCATAACAAAGTCAACGCCAAGCTTGTCTTGCCATTTATTGATAAAGTTTTCTTTTTTGGGTGAGGTAATTGCCACAAATAATAACTTTGCACCAGATTTACGTATTTTATTAACAACGGCCTCTTCGTCATTCCCCTCTTTATTTCCAAAGAAGTAGCCATCATGGTATCCAGCTATATTTAAATTTGGATTTTGTGCTTTAACTTTTTCTACTGTTTTGCTTACAACCTCTTCGGTAGCACCGAGTAAAAAAACAGGGAAGTCTCGCTTTGCACTCATGGCTAATAGTTCATGGAATAAATCAACACCAGCAACACGTTCTGCTACATTGTGCCCTAAAAAACGTGCGCCAAATACAACACCCATACCATCAATATTTATTAAATCGCACGCTTTAACTGAATCAGCTAAAACAAGATCTTTTTGCATATTTACAATTTTTGCCACATTAACCACTACATGCTGCAAAAATTGCTTTTGTTCAATTCTACTTTCAATAAAAGAAACTGTTTCTTCCATTGTTGCTATATCCATAGGCGCTTTTAAAAATTCAATACGTTTCATTGCTGTGTCCGTTTTTAAAGTTGTTCAATAGCCGCACTTTTTGTGCTGTTCATTTTTTGACGATTAAAATAAGCAAATGAATAATAAACCCATGCTTGAGTCCAACGTATGTAATCAACCTTATTAGTAAAGTACTTATTTTTTTGATAAATAAAACGCTGCTTTTTAGGCATATATAGGGTTTGAATAGAACGATCAATTATCTTCTCTGCCATAGCAAAATCATCCTTTGTTTTACCTACTTTTAATAAGGTAAATACAGCTTGGGATACACTATGCATATCAAGTGGGTAGCGGTTATTATGATAATATTTAGATGTGCCGTCCTCTTCAAATAAATGCTTTTTATAATATTGCAAACCTAGTTTAATAGATTCTTCAAATTCATCTGTATCCAGAGCGTTACTCAATAAGCGTAATGCTTCTAAATTGTAACCTGTGTGAAAGCCATCTATAAACTGATGATGATGGCGAGCTCCATAAACCCAAGAGCCATCAGCTCCCTGACCTTTTACTGACTGACGCGCAGCATTTAAAGCAAGCTGTTTATAAGGTTCATTATTTGTAAGTGTTGCCACTTTTGCAACCCATGCAGCGCCCCACAAACTTGCGTTATGCACAAATGTATTTTCACCTGGAATGTAGCCAAAAAACTGCTTACCATCATATTCTTTGTATAACGTATTTACTATAAAGTGAGCACTATCAAGCGCAGGCTCTCTATATTTATTATCGCCGGTTATTTCACTTAATGCGTACAAAGCTTGTGCTACATAAATAGTAGTAATTACATTCGGCTTTCCTTTAGGTACAAAAAAAGCGCGTGCATTCCAGTCAAAGTGGTAACCCCAACAACTATGCAACCAAGTAGCTTTATCACTTTGCTGAGTTAGCAACCAATCAGCTAGTTCTATCGCTTCATTTAAATAAAGTTGCTCGTTCGTTGCTTTATAGTCTTCCAGTAAACCTAAAATAAATAAACCAATTCCTTTAGGGTTGCGCTTTTGGGGCACAGCACATAATGGCCGCAAGTTAATTGCTAAACGTTTATGAAGTTGTATCCAAGCAAGCCCTATAATGCCTTTCTTAAACCGAGGAAATAATTCAAATAGTTTACTGTTTAGACCATCAAACGGGTCTTGGCCTGCATAGCTATTACTTTTTGCCTTACTGAACATGGTTTTTGTTATTAAGTTAATCTGACTGCTCATTTATTGGCCTTGGCAATTAGTTGCTGGTAATAACCCGATAACGTATTACCTACTACATCATCTTGAAAACACTCTAAAAACTTAGCTTTAGCTGCTTCACCAAATTTAGTTCGCTTATCTGAGTTCTGCGCCAGCTCACTCAACGCATCAGAAATCTGTTCGATGTTGCCAGGCTGCACTAATAAGCCATGAACATTATGTGTGATAGCATCTTCTACTGCACCAACAGGTGTCGTTATAACAGCTAAACCAACAGACATAGCTTCAAGAATACTCATTGGTAGGCCCTCTGCAAAACTTGGTAGCACTACAACATCTGTTCGCGCTAACAAATCAAGCTTTTGCTCTTTGTTAATCCACCCCAAGAATTCTACCTTTTCAGAAATGCCAAGTTCGCTGCAGAGTAAAGCTAAGCATTCAACATCACCGTTACCCGCAACTAGCAATCGCGCATTTTTGTTTTCTGCTTTTGCAAATGCATGTATTAAATCTTTAACCCCTTTTCGTGAACTAAGCTCGCCCATAAATGTAAAATTACACGTATTATGGTGTGATTTTTTTAATAGTAATTCAGGGACAGGGTTATATAGGACTTCCCACTTTGTTCCCATAACCTTGCCTAACGTTTGCTTCCAATAACTACCTAAACATAATCGAAGGTCATAAAGGTTAAAAATATAATCCATATATGCTCTTTTAATACCTGTTGCACCTTTATAGTATGTATCAAGGTTAGCAGCGTGGTTTTGATATATAGTTGGTATTTTAAAAAGCTTTAACCAAAGTGCATAATAGCTTTTACGGAGCACACTGCCGCCATGAATATGAGCCACTTCATAACTATTAAAAATTAATAAAAAGGGAAAATAAATAAAAGCAAACAACGTACTTATAAATTTACTAGCATTACTCCCTGGTCTATTTGTAAAAAAATAGCTAATTTTATACTTTGAGTTTAAAAATTCATTCTCCATAAATGTGCTAACAACACTAGCTACACCACCCGCCCCTTTATTTGACACACTAATTACCAATACTTTACTCTTCAATTTAATTCCTCACATTTTAACAGTTCTATTTTCAGAGAATTTTTTTTCTAGGCCACCTAAAGCTGACTGCAATCCATCAATACCAAATAATGTATTGATTTCAATAACTACAATACCATCATGCGTTATAGCAATATCCCAACCAGTTAAATTCATAATTATATTTTTATTCGCAAGTTCTAATATTTCATTATGGATATTTAACCAATTAGGAATTGCTAAATCTTTAAATTTAAAACCAGAGTCTGGGTGCTCATAAAAACGCTCTAGGCCATATTCATGAGTCGCATAATCTCTAAAGGCGCAACCGGTCAATAGATCAACACCTATAACAAGCCCTCCTGCAGATGTATTGTCTATTTCACTCCCTTTCGAACCCATCCTAAGCGTCGTAGCTATTATCTCTACTTGCCCTTGAGCATTTCTTTTTGTAATAACTCTAAGAGTGTTTACACTGTGGGCATAGACGGCAGCAATATCCAAATGTTGAGTAATGGCTTCTTCAATAACAAAATCACCTTTCAACTTACTAACATAATTAAAGTTTAACTCTAAATCCGAGTCTTTAATTTTATATATACCATCTTGCTTTTTAGCAATTAAAATTCCGCTACCGCCACGCCCATTGGCAGGTTTAATAAATAATTTAGCACTATGGGAGAAGCTTAATAATTCTGCAAAACTGTTGTTATTAAGTGAAATACCTTTTGAATTAAAAATATAGTGAGTCTTTTTCTTCGCTATAACGCTTGCCGTTGGAAAATTCATACCATCAAACAAAACATCCATTACTATTTTATCTTCTACAATATTAAGTAATGCTTTTGAATCATCATATTGTGGAAATATGATCCTATAAAAGTAGTAGCTAGGAATAAATTGTTTCATCTCTTCGATGCTAAGCGTGCAATCTTTCAAATAAAAGTCATGATTAAAATACTGAAGAGGGTAACAACCCCAGTGTCTTTTTAATTCTTTCATTTCAAAATTTATTACTACTTTACTTTTTGTATTTTTAGATAACCTATAGCGATGCATATTACTTTTATATCTATAATTAAAGTTAATTAAGTATAAACATCTTACATTTTCAATTAACTTATGCTTAAAAAAAGTGAAAAATTTCATTATAATCCTTTATAGTACACACATTAATTATTACAATTTAAATTTTAGTATTATTAGGTACGAAGTTCAATTATACAATCTCATTTTCGAATTTATTAGGGGTAAAGGCATACCTACTCAGCCTTTCACACCTTAGCCTTACAACTGAGGTTTCCTCACTCATAAGACAGCTTTTAAAACTGCTATTTTTTGTTAAAAATTCAGTTCGCCACTAACAAAAAATTTTCAAATCACCCTCTCTAGCCTGTGTATGGTCAATCTAAAACATAATATTTATATCTATTACTAATATATCATTTTGAGTAATAGCAACCCTTCAATCAGCTAAAATTATCTCTGTAAATTAATAGTATAATTAATTACTTTTGATTTTTACTAGTCAATTATCTGTAATATTTAAAGCGCCGATTTGTACGATAACTGGTTAAATAATGATAAAAATTATAGTGTGTTCTACAAAAGTTCTTATATTCATAGAGCTATCTATTTTTAGGTGAGTAAATGATAATATTTATGTTTCTAAAAATATTATCATTATTTTTTAACTCTGCCTGATGATTTCTTTAGCCCCTCTGTTTGAACATTAAATTACATCTAAGTCTTCATAAATAGTAATTAATTGAGGGATAATAATCTCAGGGCTAAATTTAGAAAGATATTTACTTTTAGCGTTTAATTGCATGCGTTTTATCTCAAGTGGTGACTCAATTGAAAATAGCATCGCTTGAGTGAGTTCATCGACGTCGCCGGCCTTGATAAGAACACCTTCTTCGTCTGATGTAATTGCATCTGGTATACCGCCAACGATCGTAGCTATAATTGGAACCTTGCAAGACATAGCCTCTAAAATCCCCATTGGAAAGCCTTCGTTATAGCTAGGCAGTACATAAGAATCAGCTCTTTTTAGTAGATTAAATTTTTCCTCACCAGATATCCAACCCAAAAACTCTACATAAGGACTTAAGTTCAACTCTATAACTAAGCTTTTAAACTTTTGAAGTTCTCCATCACCACCTAGTAATAAACGAGAGTGTGGGTAACGCTTTAGAACATTAGAAAAGGCAATAATTAAATCAGTAACTCCCTTTCTGTCACTTAACCTTCCTAAAAATACAAAATTAAAAAACTCGCTCCGTTGTGCAGGTTCAATGGGTTTAATTGAAACTGCGTTGTGAACAACAATACCTTTACCTTTATCTTTTAAAATAGTGTTTAACCAGCTAAGCCACTGAGTGGATAAAACAATTACTTTATCAGCCATGTTAAATGTATTACGGATATGTTCTTTTTTTTGTGTATTACATTCATCATTATAAAAATCTTTAAATTCACCGCTATGAAGATGAAGGATCACCTTCACTTTAAAAAATTTAGCAATTCTAATTAGTATTGATTTACGCATATAACTTCCTCTAGAGGACATATGAATATGGACAACACCTATGCTTTGAAATATTAAGTTAAGCAATAACCTAATCACGCATATAGAAAAAACAAACAATTGGCTTACTACGCTAAAATTATTAAAGTTAGCATGGCTAACTAGTAATTTAGAGTTGGTGCGCGCAAGGAATCCTTCGTCTTTCAATACATTAATAACACTCGACACACCTCCTTTACCACGTAGGTCTGTAGCTATTGTCAAGTTATGTTTCTTACTCAATGAGATTCTCCCGTGAACTAATTCTCTTTGTTAAATTCTTAATATAAATAGCCGAAGTTAGTATTTATAATTAAGTAAGAGTAATTAGAATTCCTTATGATTATTAGTACTAAAAATAAAAATAGTTTCGTGATTTTTCGTGCATTCCAACTAAATTGAGCAAATAGCCTGCCGTACTTTGCCATTTTTAGTACGAGGAATTGCGTCTATTATTTCAACTGAAACCGCAATACTTTTACCTAAACGTTTTTTTGTATTGTTAATAAGTTTCTCTTGTTGAGCTTCGGTAAATAAAGACGGGATAACCACAACAAGTACTTTTATTTCATAATGTGAGCTTTGTATGAATTGTGTAGCTAACAAACCTTCTACGCCTTTAGGAATATGATTAAGAATATGGATTTTTTGTCCATCCTCACCAACAAGATAATCTCCTACTCGCCCTTCAATTCTGTCTACAATCGGGAATACCCGACCACAGGGGCACGATTCTTCATCAGATAAATAAACGTGATCTCCAGTACGATAACGTACGAGAGGATATAACTCATTATTAAAATTAGTGCCTACAATTTCGTGACGACCTTCGCCTGCATCCAGTAATTCAACATGAGAGTAATCGGCTAAAATATGATATCGCCCATGTTCACAACTACCAATTGCAGCTACACGCTCGAAAAGACCATACCAATCAAATACCGTACATTTAAACCTTTTTTCAACAAGCTCTTTATCTTCTTGGGTTAAGGATTCAGAGGAAGTGATTATCGATTTTAACTCACCTAGGTAATACCTATTATTTGACTCTAAATATTTTGCCAATGCCACAATAGAAGACGGGTAAGCTTGAATAACTTGCACATTGAAATCATAAATAGCTTTAATATAACTATCTAAGTTTTTTTGTAACATATGAAAAGATGATAAAATAATAGTATCTTCAAAATAAGAATATCGCCAAAATGGAGGTTTTTTTTGTTCTAAGGGAACAATCATATCCCCTCTTATCCAAGCTTTTTTATCACCTGACTCCAAACCAGCCCATGTCATCATTCTATTAACAAAAGCTTGTTCAGCAATTACAGACTCCATATTTTGTGGTATAGACAAAGGAGTCCCTGTTGTCCCGCTTGTTGCGCCTTGTATAACTAGTCCACTTCTTTTAGAGGATACAAATTCTTTTTTATGCTTATTAACTATAGCTTTATCTATATAAGGAAAGTCTTTTATCTGACTAAATTCAGACGTGTAAAAAGATACATTTTTAGTTGCTTCTTTTATCACATGACTAAGCGCGGCTTTTGTATACTTATTCAGTGCATCAGCATCATACTCATGTGTAATAAGAGTATTCGTAAGTTCGTTACATTTTTTATTTTCCCGCATTTTTTTTCTTATAAACGCCCTAACACTGAGCATTATATTTTGAATAAAAACAGGACTCGCTTGATACAATTTACTGTTAAACATTAGTAATAATTCTTTGGGTTAATATTTGACTTTATAACTTCACCTGGAATACCAGCCACAGCACTATTATCTGGAATGTCTTTAACAACAACACAATTTGCACCTATAACACAGTTATTTCCAATTGTAATATCTCCCAAAATTTTAGCGCCTGTTGCTATATAGCAATTATCACCAATAATAGGAACGTTTATCGATTTAGATTCCCCCCCAATAGTGACATTAGAACCTATGACACAGTTTTTGCCTATAATGGACCTTTTATGTATTACTACCCCTATTCCACCATAAGCGAATATAGTGTTACTTCCAATTTCACACTCTGAAAAAACAGCACTGTTGTGAAAAAAACGGATTAAAGCATTAAAAAACCTTGGCAAAAGTGGGATTTTATTTTTATAAAACCAAGAGCCTATTTTATACAACATCATTTTTGTACTTCCTTGAATAAACTAAATATAAACACGAAATAAATAACATAATGACAGGAGTTTTAGTGGTCAGTGCGTTGTTTGTTAACGATACAGCGAATAAAATGAGTAGTGAAACTTGCATGTAAATATCATTTTTCCAAACCATTTTTATTGATATTAAAAAACTAGAAAAAAGAAGTAAAATAGTGCCAAACAAACCAAAGCTGACTACCCATCCTATTACATAGTTTTCTATTACATTAATACCAATATAAAACTCTATATTATTCATAATTGAAGCTGAAGCACCTAGCAGCCATTCGCTGATACTTAATTGTTCTAAAATAATAAACACATCAAAACGCGCTTGTGCACTGCCATCTATATACAGTTTACTTATAATCCGCTCACCCACTGGTGTAAGTGTAAGAATTAAAATTATTGCTATTAACGTAAGTAAAAAAAATGCTTGCCCTAATGCAAACTTAAGTTTTGATATTTTAATACCTGTTGTGAAAAAGCGTATCGATTTTGGTAAAGTAATTATGGCGAAACCAACTAAAAACATGCCTGCGGCTCCTCTTCCACCAAAAGCAAATAGCGAGATTAATACAGCTGTAAAATAAATAAATACAGGGACCTTTATTTTATTTACTAATAATAAAGCTAAAGAAGCAGTGATTAATGCATTATTTAATGGGTGTGTTAATAATGCCGTTGAACGAAAATGGGAAAAGCCTAAAAAGCTTGCCTCAACCAAAGTTTTGCCTAATATAAATTCTAAGATAGCAATTACGGCATTAATGAATAACAAATAAGCCACTAATTTTAATAGCTTGTCTTTATGTTCGTTTGTTAATTGGCTTAAAAGATATATAGCAAACAGTGCAGACACTATTGTATCTATTAAGTATGCCATCCCTGATGTACCAAATCGATATAATCCATACATAATTACAATAAAAACACTGATGGTGCTTATCAGCCATACTGTTTTTAATTCTCTTAAATTATCTAGCGGTTTACTAATACCTTTTTTTAGCGTAAGAAATGCAACAGATAATAATAACACATAACTATAAATATGAATTTTTACTAAAGGGTTCCCACCTTCCGACACATATTTTATGCCTAAATTTTCTAATAAGTATCCTCCTAATATAAAAGAAGATATAAAAACAAAAAACATTACTTTGTATATAGTTTGGCTATTCATTTATTTAATATCCATATTTTACATTTTTTGTAATTAAGCGAGGTAAGTACCAATAAAAATAAAAATAAACCAATAACCACATCAAAAATAATATTTAAAATCGGTATATTCATTACTAAAAATTTATAGGTACGAAGCTCAGGTAGGAAAATAGCCATACATACCGTTGAAATAATAATTTTATATACCTGCAGTGGTACAGAGTACCTATATCCTTTTTTAATAGATAAAAATAAAGCCACGCTAAATGAGATCAGACTCGCGATAAAAAAAGCACTTGCAGCGCCGATTAAACCGTAAATAGGTATTAAGGTAATTAATAAAGTAAGGTTAACGACTAAAGAAAAAACACTAATTCTTGGGAGGTACTTGGTATTTAAGGAAAACTGTAAACCATGGTCTATATAATGTGCTTTTAAATTTACAACAAATACTCCTGCACATAAAATATAAATGATTGTTGAACCTTGCGATAAGTATTCTTCACTAAGTAATAGTTGCATTATCGGTTCTGCTAATAGACAAAAACCAACTAATGCTGGCAATGCAATTAAACATAATAAAGTTAAGTACTCGCCATGAGCTTTATATAATTCAGCCTTATTATTAATTTTTTTTGTTAGTTCAGGGTAACTAGGTAAAGCTACAACCATAAAAATAAGTGCACCAATACCAAGTAAAATATTTGAAATAGCGGCGTAAATACCTGTTTGTGCTAAGTTAAGATGATCTGCAATAAAGTAACGATCTAACCGACTTGATATGGCTGCTACCAACCCACTTGCCATTAATGGTAAACCATATGAAAAAATAGCCTGAGCGTCAGCAGTTCTAAGTTTACTTATACTAAACTTTAAAGGTTTAAATACGATTGAACCCGCAGCAATATAACTTAAAAATAAGGCACACAGTGCAGACAATGTATCAGGATAAAAAAACAACAACCCTCCTGTAAATACAATAGCCATTATGGACTGAGTTAGTACAGCCACCCTATATTGATTTAAACGTTCCATAACTCGTGCTAATTCTAAATAGAACAGATAAAAAGCTTTCGTTAAAAATAGTAAAAATGTAGCTATAAAAGTGTAAAACGTTAATAAATCAGTTAAATACAAACCTAAAATGACTAATGCTAGTGCAGGTAACGTACAGCAAAAAATAATTGAAGTGGCTATAGCAGCAAAGTGCTCATACTCTTCTTCTTTTTTACTAGGGAGTAAACGCAGCATACTAGAATTAACCCACTGAGCAGCCACTGCCCTAACAACTTCTACAGTGAGCAGCATTAGTGCCAACATACCGTATTCCGTCGTCGTTAATAACTTTGTATGTATGCTAATTAAGGCAAAAACACTGATCGCTGCAAAAATTTGTACTGGCGCATATTTGAGTAATGATTTAAGCATTATTGTACTTCATCTAAAATTCTTACATATAAATTACTATATTGGCTAAAAATCGATTTAATGTTGAATTTAGTTTCGAGAGCGCGTTTCGAGTAGTCAACGTTATGCTTTACAACAAGATTATTAATTCTGTCGGGGCTCAGCGAGTCTGAGAAATATAAAACCCCCATTTTTTTAAAGAAAGCTTTTTCATCTTCAAGTATGCCAACCTCAGTAGCAACTAGAGGCAAACCAACGGCTAGCATTTCTAAAGGAGCTAAGCCAAAAGTCTCTTCGCTAGAAGTAAAAACACCTAAATCAGCATCAAGGTATTGTTCAACAATTTGGTTTTTGTTTAGCTTACCTAAAAAACTCACTTTTCCTTGTAAGCCCAAAGAAGTCACCTGCTTTTTAAGTTGCTCAGTATATAATCTGTCGGCAGCTGGCCCGATAATAATTAGAGACGACCCAAGTCCACTTTTGACTAATTTATTAAATAAAACGATAGAATCTTCGATCTTCTTTCTTGGTGTCAATAATGCACAGGTCACAAACTTTATTTCTTTTCGTTCACGTTTTATATAGCCAGCTTCAAAATATTTCTGATCAATTGGATTATGAATTACTTTCGGTTTGAAGCCATCCTCAAATAATGCTTTCTCTAACTGCTGACCTACGACAACAACAAAGTCACTCCGTGCTTTTAAAATTAGTGGGATGACTTTCTCATATAAAAAGTTATTAAAAAACCCAACATTACGACGAGCTATTTTTTTATAACTATGAACTGTAACAACTGTTTTACCTGTAAAACCACTTCCAATTAATGTACTCCAAAAATGCGTATGGACTAAATCAGGTTTCAATTTTTTTAATAACTTACGAATATGCCAATTTTGCCAAAGAATACCTGGAATTTTTAAACCAGTTTGCTTACTAGATGCTGGTAACCAAATAAAATCCACGTTATCGGCTAAGTTAATAACTTCACCTGTGTAGGATGTTTTACTTTGAGGATCGAGCCCAATAATAGTAAACCTAAAATTCGTATCGGAATGATTAACCAAATATTCGGCAAACATTTGGCAAACACTATCGACTCCACCACAATTTTCTGTACCCCACTCATAAGTTGAGAGGGGCATAATTAACACTACATGTTGTTTAGGCATAGCTCTTCTTTTTAAAACATACTGCTAAATTTATTATAAATAAAAGACTTAAATTGCATGAAGAGCATCCATATATATTACTTTCATTTAACTTACTGATAATCATATTAACTTACATTATCCCGCGCGTATCTATAACAACTTTTGAGGCAAATTCTGTTTTATCTGCTGCTTTAAATTGTTTGTGATCTACTAGCACTACTATAATATTAGCTTGCTCTAGTGCGGTTTCTAATGTTGTAAGCTCGACACCTTTTGACGAAAGCTTTTCAGGTAATTCTTGTATATTAGGTTCTACCGCTAAAATTTCACCTACGTTTTGTGTGGCTAGCTCTTGTACTATTTGAAGAGCAGGACTTTCACGCAAGTCGTCAATGTCAGCTTTAAATGCTAAACCTAGGCACGCTATTACTGGGCGTTTAAATTCGTCGGCGGCTTTTGCTATTTTATTTATTACGTAATGCGGTTTTGCATCATTTGTTAAACGCGCTTGTTTAATTATTTTTGCTTCGTCTGGGCAGCTAGCAACAATAAACCAAGGGTCAACAGCAATACAATGCCCGCCTACACCCGGGCCTGGGTTAAGTATATTTACGCGAGGGTGGCGATTAGCTAATTTAACTAATTCCCATACGTTAATTTTAAGCTTGTCACAAATTACAGATAATTCATTAGCAAATGCTATGTTTACATCACGAAATGAATTCTCTGTTAGTTTTGCCATTTCAGCTGTACGTGCGTTTGTTACGATGCATTCACCACGCACAAATGTTTCATATAATTTTACTGCTTTTTCGCTACACGTTTTACTCATCCCACCGATAACACGGTCGTTAGATACCAGTTCTTGTAGTACATAACCTGGTAATACGCGTTCAGGGCAATGTGCGACGTTAATGTCGGCTGCATCGCCTTTATCTTGCGGGAACGATAAATCAGGGCGAGCTTCACTTAGCCATTGTGCTAGCTGCTCTGTTGCACCTACTGGTGAGGTTGATTCTAAAATGACTAAATTGCCTTTTTCGAGTACTGGGGCAATAGTTTTAGCTGCAGATTCTATGTAGCTTAGATCTGCTTTATGATCACCGCTTTCGCTATGGATAAATGGTGTTGGTACTGCAACCATAAATACATCAGCTTTTTCTGGAACCGTTGTTGCTCGTAAGTTACCTGTAGAAACAACACCGCGTACAATAATATCTAAATCAGGCTCTACAATATGTATTTCACCAGCATTAATTGTATCAACCGCTTTTTGATTTACATCTAAACCAATAACGTTAATCCCTCTTGAGGCTATTACAGCTGCTGTTGGTAACCCTATGTAGCCTAAACCTACTACTGATACTGTTTTAATTGTCATTACAAAATCCTTTAAAAAACTTTTTATTGCACGTTAAAGTGTTGTTTAATTTTTGAAATAATACGCTCACATGCTTTACCATCACCATATGGGTTATGAGCTCGGCTCATTGTTTGGTAATCAGCTTGATTTGTTAGTAGGTTTTTAACTTCATCTATAATTCGATTTTTATCGGTGCCTACTAATTTAACTGTGCCTGCAGCAACTGCTTCTGGGCGCTCAGTTGTATCGCGCATTACTAAAACAGGTTTACCTAAGCTTGGCGCTTCTTCTTGTACGCCGCCTGAGTCAGTTACTATTATGTGGGCTTTACTCATCAGGTATACAAATGGCAAGTAGTCTTGAGGTTCTATAAGCTGTACGTTTTTAACGTCTTTTAAAATACGATTTACAGGCTCACGTACATTTGGGTTTAAATGCATAGGGTAAAGTACTTGCGCCTCTGGATGTGCAAGTGCTATTTCTGCTAGTGCTTCGCAAATACGTTCAAAACCACCACCAAAACTTTCTCGTCTGTGGCCTGTTACTAAAATTAACTTTTTACTTTCGTCTAATTCTGGAAACTTTGCTTTTAGTGTACTTATTAATACTTCATCTGTTTTTACTTTATCAACAACTTGTAATAGTGCATCTATTACGGTGTTACCCGTTATAACTATGTCGCTTAAATTAACACCTTCGTTAAGTAAGTTTTGCTGTGAAGTATCGGTTGGTGCAAAGTGAAGTTTTGTAATTGCACCTGTTAATTTACGATTTCCTTCTTCTGGCCAAGGAGATGCTAAATTACCTGTGCGTAAGCCTGCTTCTACATGCCCTACCGGAATTTGTTGATAAAATGCAGCAAGGCTTGCTGAAAGTGTTGTACTTGTATCGCCATGAACAAGTATTAGGTCTGGCTTAAACTCTTCCAAAATAGGTTTTAAACCTAAAAGGATGTTTGTAGTTACATCGTATAAGCTTTGGCCTGGCTTCATTATGTTTAAGTCGTATTCTGGTACAATTTCGAATAAGTCTAAAACTTGGTCTAGCATTTCTCTATGCTGCGCGGTAACGCATACTTTAGCTTCAATACCATCAGCTAAGTTTAATGCTTTTACCAATGGCGCCATTTTAATAGCCTCAGGACGCGTACCAAATATGCTCAATATCTTAATAGCCATGACTTTCCTTAATTTGAATAATTCAATCTATTAGTTGCTTACAGCAAATAGCTTTTTAACTTGCTGGGTAAATTCCTGACCCATTTGACTCGATTGCATTGCATATTCGACATTAGCAAGCATATAACCTAGCTTCGAACCACAATCATGTGACTTACCTCTTAGATGGTATGCTTCTAGAGTTTCCAAATGGCGTAATTGTAATAATGCATCAGTAAGCTGTATTTCACCGCCCGCACCTGGTGGGGTGTACTCAAGTAAATCCCAAATAGCGGTAGATACAACATAGCGCCCTGTAATAGCTAAATTACTTGGCGCTTCGTCGTTATTAGGTTTTTCGACCATGTTTTTAATTGCAGCATTTTCGCCTGCATTTATTTTTTTACCGGCTAAATCAACCACACCATATTGATGCACTTGTTCTTGCGGTACGGGCTCTACCATTACTTGGTTGTAGCCTGTTTTATCGAATCGGTCGATCATTTGGCTTAAATTGTCAGTTTTTGAATTTGATTTATATTTATCGATAATTACATCGGGTAGCATTATCGCAAATGGGTTATTACCAACAATTGGACGCGCTGCTAATACCGCGTGGCCTAAGCCTAGTGGTGCTGATTGACGCACAGAAATTACCGTTACATCGGTTGGTACTATTGAGCGAACCTCTTCTAGCAGGCTACGTTTTACGCGTGCTTCTAGTGTGGCTTCTAGCTCAAAGCTTGTATCAAAGTGATTTTCGATTGAGTTTTTTGAAGCGTGTGTAACAAGCACAATTTCTTTAATGCCTGCTGCTACAGCTTCGTTAACTACGTATTGAATTAAAGGTTTATCTACCAGAGAGAGCATTTCTTTAGGGATAGCTTTAGTGGCTGGTAACATGCGTGTACCAAGGCCAGCTACAGGTAAAACTGCTTTTAAAACTTTCACTTTAATTCCTTTCATTATTTTGCTAAACAACAAAAAAAGAAATTACTAAGCTAAAATCCCTTTTCAAGCGCTTCACATGCCGTGTGAGATTGCTATTATACACAACACAATAATGCACTCAATAATTAAAGAGTACTTTTTGATTGTTTTTTTGTTAAATTTATGTTGCATGAAATTCGATTTCATCACACTATTCTAGTACTCCCATACTTTTTGGTGATCTACCTTTTCAAAGCTAGCAATACTATACTAGGCTTAGCTTGTTTGGTTATTTGGAAAAACAGACTTAAAGGAACATTTGTGCGTTTAGGGTTTTGCATTTTATTATTAGTGTCTTTTTTTGTATGCGCACAAGATATGCTTTTGTATTTACGCAATAGCGATATAATTGCGCGCGCTCAAAAACAGTATGGTGATGAGGGCCACAAACGCATTAAAAACTGGCTAAGTTTTATAGATGAATCGGCTGACAAAAGTGAATGGCAAAAAATCCATTTAGTGAATGACTTTTTTAATAAGCACATTAAATACAAAACCGATGATGAGCTTTGGCACCAAAAAGATTATTGGGCTACCCCGCTTGAAAGCTTAGGCGTGGGTATGGGTGATTGTGAAGACTACGTAATTGCCAAATACTTTACGTTAATAGCGCTTGGCGTACCCGAAGATAAAGTACGTTTAATGTATGTACGTCAAAAAACAGTTAATCAACCTCACATGGTGCTTATATATATTGAAACTCCTAATCAAATCCCCTTTGTTTTAGGTAACTTTAATACTAAACTACTGCCCGCTAATAAACGCTCTGATTTAACACCTATATATAGTTTTAATGGCCAAGGTTTATGGTTAGCCAAATCAAAAGGGTTAGGCAATAAAGTAAAAAATAGCCGTGGTGTTTCTGCCTGGAACACCATGCTAGAGCGAATTGAACAAGGTGAGCTTGCGCCCGCCAAAAGTGATAAAGGAACACCGAGTTATGTCTCGACTTTTTAAAAATGGATTAAGTTTAAAAACCCAAGTATATGGCCTTATTATATTGATTTCGGTACTTTCGTTTTTTGTACGCGTAATTACTGACGTTGATACCACTCGCCAATACTTACAAACACAAATGGGTAGCCACGCGCAAGATACAGCAACAAGCTTAGGGCTTTCTATTTCACCCTACCTTGAAGAAGATAGCTTAATGATTGCTCAAACCATGGCAACCGCTATTTTCGACTCAGGTTATTACAAACAAATAAAATTTACTAACGCCGATAGTAACGTGGTATTTAACCTAACAAGCCCAAAACGCGTTGAGTCTGTACCTAATTGGTTTATTACAGCAGTAAAGCTTAAAGCCCCGACTATGCAATCAGAATTAAACAATGGCTGGATTATGGCTGGAGTGCTTGAAGTAACAAGCCATGTTGGGCAATCGTATTTAACGCTATGGGAACATACTAAACGCAGCTTTTATGGTTCTTTATTATTATTGGTAGCGTCGCTTGCTGTAGCATATTTGATATTACGTGCTGTATTTAAACCTTTAAAAGCAGTAGAGAACCAAGCTCACCTGGTAACGCGTAAACGCTTTACATTAAACGACGAAATACCTGTTGCGCGCGAGCTGCGTACTGTAACTAAAGCCATAAATAATATGGTAATGAACCTACAAAGCACCTTCGACTCTTTAACAAAGCAAACACAAGCACTTACCGATGAAGTATATGTAGACTCACTCACTGGGCTGGGTAACCGCCGTTCGTTTGAGAACCACTTTAACTCAGTGGTTGACACCATTACTAGCGACACTCCAATCACTGCAATGATGGTTACTCTCCCCTCACTTGCTAATATTAACCAAACTGTAAGTTACCAAGATGGTGACGAGCACGTACATGATGTAAGCGTTACTTTGCAAAATGTGTTTGGTGCTTTGACCAACTCTAAAATATTTAGACTTAACGGTAGTACTTTTATTGCTTTAGTCCCATTCGATATGCAATTTTTAAGTAGAACACGCCTCGATATAAATGATGCCTTTAGTAAAAAGAAAAACAGCTTACACGTAAATGGTTTTGCTAACTTAGCGTTAGTAAGTGTTGATAATGGCTCATCTATTGGGAGTGTGCTTTCGGCGCTTGATACTGGCTGTACTATTGGCGATTCGGCTGTAAATAAAGTAGATAAAGATACTTTGTTTAGTGTTAAAGAGTGGCGTTCGCTTATTCAGTCAATTATTGCTACTGGTGAGGTTAGCTTTTCGGTGCAGCCAGTCAAGCGCACTAAATCAGAAAACAAGCAGTGCTACTTTGAGGTGTTTGCTCATTTTACGCATGAAGGCGAAAAGGTTAATAATGGCCATTTATTTGCTATGGCCGAAAAGCTTAACTTAACCGAAGAGTTAGACAAAAAAATAATTCGTAACTTTGTAAACGTTAAAGAGCAACACCCAGACGATACATTTGCGTTAAATATTAGTAAAGCTTCGTTGTATTCAACTGACTTTATTGAATGGCTTACTCTTTATGCTCACACTAAACCAATTATTAAAACAAACTTGGTTTTTGAATTGCATGAAATTAGCTTGCTTTATAACGTACATGTTGCCTCTTTACATATAGATACAATAAAAGATATTGGCATAAGTGTGTGTGTTGAACACTTTGGCACTAGTTTAACCTCGTTTAGATACTTACAAGGGTTAGATATTGAATATATAAAAATAGATGGTAGCTATATTCAAGATTTATTAGATAACACCCAAAGCCAATTTTTTATTCAAACAGTTAATAATATTTGTCATGGCTTTGGTATTAAAGTTTTAGCTTGTTTAATTGAAAAACCTGAAACTTTAAAGGTACTTGAAGGTTTAGGTTGCGATGGCGTACAGGGCAATTTAATAATGCCGCCAACCAAAATAATAAAAACTAATGATAATGGCGCAAATAAAGAGTTTACTTTTTGCACCGATGCGCTAAAATTTTGTAATTAATACTCTACCAAGGGACAAGAGATGAAATCATTTATATTGGCCAGCTTAATCGCTGGTGCATCTGCACTTACAGTTTTACCAAGTTATGCACAAACGGATACTGATGCAGTCGTACAAACTGAAGGCATGACTAATTTAGTCAACGTTTTAAATAGCGTAACCGCTGAAACAGCTCCAGATCAGCTTAAAGCAGACTTAGTAGCGGCTATTAACGGCGTATGTACAAATTGTACTGCTGCCCAAGTTGATTCTATGATGACTGTAGTTGTAGACGCTATTGGTGCTGATAGCCCACTTATTGCTGATTTTTTAGCTGCACTTGTAGCCGCTGGCGTTGACAGCGATACCGTTACACTTGCTGCTATTACCGCTGGCGTTGATGCCACTGTTGCCTCTGAAGCAACAGCAGCTGGCCCAGGTGGCGCTCCAACTCCTGTAGCCCCGGTAATTGTTACTTTACCAACAACTCCAGTACCACAAGGTGCCGGCGGCACAGGTGGCGATGAAGGTATATCTGAAGTCGGTAACTAACCGTTAATAAAATAATAAAAACGCAGCCTTTTGGCTGCGTTTTATTTTATATGGCTTATTTTTTTAGCCCTTCTTTTTAGGCTCTTAGTTTAGAGAATCCTGTGAATCGTTTTATATTTTTTTTACTCTGCGCAATTTTATTTTTGCTGCCCTTACCATTAGGTAGTTACCGCCCTTGGGCAATTTTAGCAATGGGGATATTAATTAGTGCTACCTTTTTTATCCATTTAGTTTACAGCAGTATTAATAACGAGCACCCTTTATACCCTCCTTTATATTCTTGGCCCTTATTTACTGTACTCGGTATAGTTGCGGGCGTATGCGCAGTACAAATATTTACCGTAAGTGTTGACCCGTTTCAAACTAAACAAATGCTTATTAAAACAAGTTTTATGATTTTATTTTGTTGGCTTGTGCTTATTTATTGCAATAGCGAAAAGCGTATTAAAAATTTAATATATGCAATTATAAGTGCCGGCGTGTTTCAAGCTTTATATGCGACTTATTTAAATTTATCGCCAGATATAATTAGCCCGTTATTTGGCTATAAACATACCGACCGTGCTATTGGCACGTTTACTTACTCTAACTTTTTGGCTAACTTTTTAGCTTTATGTTTATGTTTAGGTATTGGTGTTTTAGTTAGCGAATTAAAGCGTTCTACTAGCGATTACAAACAAACATTAAAGCAAACGCTTCGTGCGTGGGCTGAAATACTTTTAAGCTCAAAAATAATTTTACGTATTTCGTTAATTATTATTATTGTTGCGTTAATTTTAACGCGTAGCCGTATGGGTAACTCGGCATTTTTTATTGCATTAATGGTTGTTAGCTTACTCGCGTTTTTTATTTACAGGCAAAAACCTAAAGCGTTTAAACTACTTATAGTTAGTTTTTTTATAATCGATTTAATTATTATTGGCGCTATATTTGATGTAGAAAAAGTTAAACAGCGTATTAGCGAAACCAGTATTTCATCAGAAACCCGCGACGAAGTTGTTCGTGATTCAATACCCCTCATTTTAGATAAGCCTTTATTGGGCTCTGGTGGTGGTACATTTTATACTGCGTTTCCGGCGTATCAGTCTGAGCCTTATTCTGGTTACTACGATAACGCCCATAACGATTACGTGCAGTTTGCAGTAGAGCTTGGGATACCCACTACAGCCGCACTGGGCTCACTTATACTTTATTGTTTATGGTTATGTATTGCTACTATGCGAAAACGTAAAACAGCGCTGTTTCAGGGTGTTGCCTTTGGTTGTGCCATTGCAATTATAGATATGCTGCTGCACTCGTTGGTAGATTATTCTTTGCAAGCCGGTGCAAACTCAATGTTGTTTATGACTATTTTATGTTTGGCTATATTAAGTAGTAAATTACCTGCGTCTAAACGAAGTCGAAAAGAGCATGGTTAAATACAAAGCTAAGTAATTACCTAATATAGTGATTAGAAGCAGCGCTTCTCACGCGAGCAAGCTCTGCTTCTACCGCCCAAGGTATAGATTTACGGTTGTCTTGTTAGCGTGACAAGCAAAGCCTGTATAAGTGATTTATTCACAACCCCCTGTGTCAGGATAGTTGTCGCCTCTAACTTTTAATAGAGGCAGATAAAATGAGACGTCGATTTACACAAGAATTTAAAGTTCAAGCTGTTGAAAAAGCATTATCTCAATGTGATG